>NZ_JBSHBP010000038.1:0-84706 GCF_053612065.1 Streptomyces sp. NPDC054765
CGGAATTCCTCGTTGACGCATAATCACGTCACGGTCCGAATTTCGGCATGCCGAAATTGTTCCCGGTGAGGGGCCGTGCAGTAGTGGTGTGCCGCTGTTGCGGCGGGATGGCTGCCGCGGGGCCTGTCGGCTCCTTGGCAACTCGGAGGACACTACACGAGGGGTTGGGGTTGTTCAAACCCGCGCCTGGCAGGGGTTTGCCCGGTAGTTTGGGTGTATGACTACGCATGCGCTCGTACAGCAGTGGTGGCCCGCCTGACGGCGGCCGACCAACAGCGCATGCATGACCACGGCCGCCGCTTCGGCGGCCGTTCGCGTATCTCCCTCTCGTAACCGGCCGGCGGGGTCGGCGGTCTCGATACGCACTCGACGCGGGTGCGGGAGCTCGGGAGAGACGGATGAACGCGATGGTGACGGCGGTGGGCGCGCGCAAGCGGATCTTCAGCGGGGTGCAGCCGACGGGGCATCTGACGCTGGGGAACTATCTCGGGGCGATCCGGCGGTGGGTCGAGGAGGACCAGCATCGTGCGGAGGCGCTGTTCTGTGTGGTGAATCTGCATGCGCTGACCGTGGAGCACGATCCGGCGCGGGTGCGGCGGCTCAGCCGGCAGGCCGCGACGCTGCTGCTGGCCGCGGGGCTGGACCCGGAGCGCTGCACGGTGTTTGTGCAGAGCCAGGTGGATGAGCATCTGCGGCTGTCGTATCTGATGGAGTGCACGGCCTCCGACGGGGAAATGCGGCGGATGATCCAGTACAAGGAGAAGGCCGCGCGGGAGCGGGCGCGGGGCGGGAGTGTGCGGCTGTCGCTGTTGACGTATCCGGCGCTGATGGCGGCGGACATCCTGGCGTACGGGACGCATGAGGTGCCGGTCGGGGACGACCAGGCACAGCATGTGGAGCTGACGCGGGATCTGGCCGTGCGGTTCAACCAGCGGTACGGGGCGACGTTCGTGGTGCCGAGGGCCACGTCTCCGGCGGTGGCGGCGCGGGTGCGGGATTTGCAGGAGCCGACGTCGAAGATGGGGAAGTCGCACGCCCGGAGCGCGGGGGTCGTCTATGTGCTGGACGAGCCCGAGGCGGTGCGGAAGAAGGTGCTGCGGGCGGTGACGGATTCGGGGCGGGATGTCGCGTATGAACCGGAGCGGCGTCCGGGGGTGGCGAATCTGCTGGAGGTGCTGGCCGCGTGTGCGGGCGGGGAGCCGCAGCGGCTGGCCGGGGAGTACGACTCGTGCGGCGCGTTGAAGAAGGACGTGGCGGAGGCCGTGGTGGAGATGTTCCGGCCGGTGCAGGCGCGGCATGCGGAGCTGGCGGCGGACCCCGGGTACGTCGATGCCGTTCTGCTGGCGGGGGCCGAGCGGGCGCGGGGGCTGGCCAAACCGCGGGTGGATGCGGCGTTCGAGGCGGTGGGGTTGCGGCCCAGGGGGTGAGGGGTTGAGGTGGTGAGGGGCGGGCGGGCCGTTCGAGCGGGCGGGCCGTTGGAGCGCCCGCCCCTCACCCCCTCCCCCGCTTCTTGTTGGGCGAGGGCCCGCCGCGAGGGCGGGCCCTCGCCGCGCGGGCGGAGCGAGGGGCGGGGGCGGCGCGGGTCAGCCGTTGCCGGAGGCCAGTTCGCGGCTGCGGTCGCGGGCGGCCTCCAAGGCGGCGATCAGGGCGGCGCGGACGCCGTGGTTTTCGAGTTCCCGGATGGCGTTGATGGTGGTGCCGGCCGGGGAGGTGACGTTCTCGCGGAGCTTGACGGGGTGTTCGCCGCTGTCGCGGAGCATCACCGCGGCGCCGATGGCGGCCTGGACGATCAGGTCGTGGGCCTTGTCGCGGGGCAGGCCGAGGAGGATGCCGGCGTCGGTCATGGCCTCGACGAGGAAGTAGAAGTACGCCGGGCCCGAGCCGGAGAGCGCGGTACAGGCGTCCTGCTGGGACTCGGGGACGCGCAGGGTCTTGCCGACGCCGGAGAAGATCTCTTCGGCGCGGGTGAGGTGTGCGCCGGTGGCGTGGGTGCCGGCGGAGATGACGGACATCGCCTCGTCGACGAGGGCGGGAGTGTTCGTCATGACCCGTACGACCGGGATGCCGGCGGCGAGGCGTTCCTCGAAGTAGGAGGTGGGGATGCCGGCGGCGCCGCTGATGACCAGGCGGTCGGCGGGGAGGTGCGGGATCAGCTCGCTCAGGAGGGTGCCCATGTCCTGGGGCTTGACGGTGAGGATGAGGGTGTCGGCGGACTTGGCGGCCTCGGCGTTGCTGACCGCTTCGACGCCGTAGCGGGCGTGCAGCTGCCTGGCGCGTTCCGCGCGGCGGGCGGTGACCAGGAGGTCGGAGGGTGCCCAGCCGCCTCGGATCATTCCGCTGAGCAGGGCTTCGCCGATTTTTCCGGTGCCGAGTACGGCGACCTTCTGGGTCATGCTGCGGTTCACCTCACCGTGGTGCGTGCCTGGCCGGTTGTCCCGTCATCCTCGCACCCGGGGGCGCGAGGTGCCGGGGCGTATCGAGGGCCGGGACGGTGTTCAGGTCGTGCGGCGGCGGAGGGTGGCGGCGCCGAGGGCGAGGACGAGGAGGGCGCAGCTGCTGACGATGGCCACGTCGCGGAGGAAGTCGCCGGTGAGGCCGGGGTGTGTGAGGACCTCGTTCATGCCGTCGACGGCGTAGGACATCGGGAGGAGGTCGGAGATTGCCTCCAGAGCCGGCTGCATGGTGTCGCGCGGGGTGAACAGGCCGCAGAGCAGCAGCTGGGGCATCAGGACGGCGGGCATGAACTGCACGGCCTGGAATTCGGAGGCGGCGAAGGCCGAGACGAACAGGCCGAGGGCGGTGCCGAGGAGGGCGTCCAGAACGGCGACGAGCAGCAGCAGCCAGGGGGAACCGGTGATATCGAGGCCGAGGGCCCAGACCGAGAGGGCGGTGGCCAGGGCCGACTGGACGATCGCCAGCAGGCCGAAGGCAAGGGCGTAGCCGCTGATCAGGTCGGCCTTGCCGAGGGGCATGGCGAGCAGGCGCTCCAGGGTGCCCGAGGTGCGTTCGCGGAGGGTGGCGATGGAGGTCACCAGGAACATCGTGATCATCGGGAAGATGCCGAGGAGCGAGGCGCCGATGCTGTTGAAGGTCTCGGGCCGGGCGTCGAAGACGTAGCGGAGCAGGGCGATCATCACGCACGGGACGACGAGCATCAGCGCGATGGTGCGCGGGTCGTGGCGGAGCTGGCGCAGGACCCGGGCGGCGGTGGCCAGGGTGCGGGACGGGGAGAGGGGCGCGGTGGCGGAGTCCCGCGCTGCGGTGGGGAGGGGCGCGGCGTCGGGGAGGGGCGCGGCGTCGGGGAGGGGTGCGGCGCCGGGGAGGGGTGTGGTCATTGCGCTGACTCCTTGGGGGTGGCGGTGCCGGGCGCCGTCGCTTTGCCCGCGGCCCCGGCCTCGTCGACCAGGTGGAGGAAGGCGGCCTCGACGGTCGGGGAGCCGGTGCGGTCCCGGAGTGCGTCGGGGGCGCCGTCGGCGAGGATGCGGCCCTCGCGCATCAGGAGCAGCCGGTGGCAGCGCTCGGCCTCGTCCATGACGTGCGAGGAGACGAGGAGGGTGACGCCACGGTCGGTGGCGAGGGTGTGGAAGAGGTGCCACAGGTCGCGGCGGAGGACCGGGTCCAGGCCGACGGTGGGCTCGTCGAGGACGAGGAGTTCCGGGGCGCCGAGCAGGGCCACCGCGAGGGAGACCCGGCTGCGCTGGCCGCCGGAGAGGTTGCCGGCGAGGGCGTCGGCGCGGCGGGTGAGGCCGACGTCGTCGATGACGCGGGTGACGCGCTCGCGGCGCCGGGCGCGGGCGGCCCGGCCGGGGTGCAGGACGGCGGCGAAGTAGTCGAGGTTCTGGCGGACGGTGAGGTCGTCGTATACGGACGGGGCCTGGGTGACATAGCCGATGCGGGGGCGCAGCCCGGGGTCGCCCGCGGGCCGGCCGAGGACGTCGAGGGTGCCGGTGACCTTGGCCTGGGTGCCGACGACGGCGCGCATCAGGGTGGACTTGCCGCAGCCGGAGGGGCCGAGGAGGCCGGTGATACGGCCGCGGGGCACGTCGAAGGAGAGGGCGTCGAGGACGGTGCGGCCGCCTCGGACGACGGTGAGGTCGTGGGCGTGAACGGCAGGGTCGCGGCCGTAATTCATCATGCGGTGAATAGTGCTCCGGGCGGGATGGGGCGTCAACCCGTCAACGGCCCGGTGGGCCTGTGGGTGACATGTCGGCGGAGTGGAGCACGGGGCGGCGCATGGGCGGGCGGAGGGAGCGCCGGCGGGCGCCGGAGCGCAGAGAACCGGCCGTTGGCGGTCGACAACTCCGCGTTTACAGGGTGGTTACATACCGGAGTTGCGGTCCTGCGTGTCCGCTTGGACACAATGGGGTGACCTGTCCAGCCGCGCCGGAAGGGGCGACGATGGCGAAGATCCGGGTCGGCGGCCTCGGCCGGCTCCTGTTGATCGTCGTGGCCGTCGCACTGGCCCTGCCGGCCCTCGCACTGGCCCTGCCGGCCCTCGCCGAGGGCGCGTACGGACGGAGCCCGGCGGCCACCCCGGCCACGAACAGCGCCACCCAGGGCGGTTCCCCGGGCACCGCCCTCCGGGCGTCGGACACCTCGGAACATCCGGAATACGGCGTTGACCGCTGCCGGCTGCGCCATGGCAGGCGTTCGGTGGCCACGGTGTCCGCGCCGACGCCGCGGGGCACGACCGTGTCCGCCGCCGGCCCGGTACGGACCGGGGACGGACTGAGCGCGACCGTCGCGCTGACCGGCCGCCAGGCCGTCCCCCTGTCGAGATCCGGCGAACTGCCGGTCCTTCACCTCGTCTTCCGCTGCTGAGAGCCGAGAGCTGCCCCCAGGGCCTCCCCGGCCCGCGCAACTGACGGATCCAGCCGTCATCCCCCTTCATGGCGCGCGCCTCGTGGCGCTGCGCGGCAACAGGCCGACGCCGGACGCGGAATGCCGGCGCCGGGCGGCTGCCCGCGTGGCTCCGCGTCCGCCCGTGCGTATTCGTGCGTCCCGTGCGTATCCGTGCGTACCCGTGCGCCACCGCATCTCGCACTCGCTGGAGGCATCCTCATGCGTAAGTTCCGTGTTGCCCGGCTCCGCCCGTTCCGGCCGTCGATACCGTCACGGCAGGCGCGCTCGCTCTGGCGCGCCGATGTCACCGCATCGCTCGTCGTCTTTCTCGTCGCCGTCCCGCTGTGTGTCGGGGTGGCCGTGGCATCCGGGGTGCCGGCCGAACTGGGGCTGGTCACCGGGATCGTCGGCGGGCTGCTCACCGGGCTGCTGCCCGGCAGCAGTCTGCAGGTCAGCGGCCCGGCCGCGGGGCTGACCGTGCTGGTCTACGAGGCCGTGCAGGAGTACGGGCTCGGCACACTGGGCGCACTGGTGCTGATCGCCGGGGTGCTGCAACTGGCCATGGGCGCGCTGCGGCTGGGGCGCTGGTTCCGGGCGATCTCCGTGGCGGTCGTCCAGGGGATGCTGGCGGGGATCGGGCTGGTCCTGATCGCCGGGCAGCTGTACGCCCTGGTGGACGCCAAGGCGCCCGGCAACGGGCCGGCGAATCTGGGCGGGCTGCCGGAGCTGGCGGCGGACACCGCCGGCTCCGGCCCCGCGCTCGCGGCGCTGGCGGTCGGCGCGGGGACCCTGGTGCTGCTGATGCTGTGGCCGAAGTGGCGGTGGGCGGCCCGGCTGGTGCCGGCGCCGCTGGTGGCGGTGGCGCTGGCCACGGCCGTGGTGTTCCTGCTGGATCTGCCGGTGGCCCGGGTCGAGGTGGCGGGCCTGCTGGAAGTCGTCCAGCCGCCGGGCGGTGCGGACTTCCTGCGGCTGACGGAGGCGGGGGCGGTGGCCGGAGCGCTGGGCACCGTGCTGGCGTTCACGCTGATCGCGTCGGCGGAGTCGCTGTTCAGCGCGGCCGCGGTGGACCGGCTGCACGACGGGCCGCGGACCGATTACGACAAGGAGCTGATGGCCCAGGGCGCGGGCAACACGGTGTGCGGGCTGCTGGGCGCGCTGCCGATGACCGCGGTGATCGTCCGCAGCGCCGCGAATGTGCAGGCCGGGGCGCGGACGAAGGCCTCGCGGGTGCTGCACGGGGTGTGGCTGCTGGTCTTCGCGGTGGCCTTCCCGGTGGCGCTGGGCGTGGTGCCGGTCGCGGCGCTGGCCGGTGTACTGGTGCATGCGGGCGGCAAGTTGCTCCCGGTGAAGCAGTGGCGTCCGCTGTGGCGGGAGCACCGGGGTGAAGCCGTGGTGCTCGCCGCGACGGCGGTGGCGATCGTGGCCACCAATATGTTCGAGGGGGTGCTGCTGGGGCTGCTGATGGCCATTGCGAAGTCGGCGTGGGAGACCTCGCACGTCCACCTGGAGATCGTGGGACTGGACGAGCCGACGGCGTCCGACGGCGACGCGACCACAGCGGGCCACGGGCCGGGCGGGCCCCGGCGCCCCATCCTGGTACGGGCCCTGGGCCATGCCACCTTCCTGCGGCTGCCGAAGCTGCTCGACCAGTTGGAGGCGCTGCCCGAGGACCGGGAGGTCGAGCTGGATCTGTCCGGGCTGCGGCATCTCGACCATGCGTGTGCGGCCGCGCTGGGCAGCTGGGAGGAACAGCGGAGCGGACCGGGCGGGACCACCCGGCGCGCCGCGTCGTCCCTCGCCCCGTAGGGCCTTCTCGTCACACTCCCGTCCGCCCGGACCGCGGGGCAGACGGGAGTGTGACGACCGGGCCCGGGAAACCCGGGGCCCGGGGCCCTTTCCGGCACATCGGATTCGGACCGGACCCGTGCGGAAGGGACCGGCATTGCGCGGAAATGACCGTAGGGTCGGGATGCTTGTGCTCGCCGACCCTTGGAGTGCTGTGAATCGCCGGCCCTTCCGCTCCTGCGGCGCGACCGCCGCCCTGTCCGTCGCCCTGCTGCTCTCCTCCTGCACCAGCAGCGCCATGGACGCGGCCGGGGCGGCGGGCAGCGGCGGGGTGGGGGACCCGCTCTTCCCGGCGCTGGGCAACGGCGGCTACCAGGTGCGCCACTACGGCCTCGATCTCGACTACGACGTGAAGAAGCAGCGGCTGGACGCGACCGCGGACATCACCTCCGAGGCCACCGAGAACCTGCGGTCCTTCCAGCTCGACCTACAGGGGCTGCGGGTGTCGGACGTACGGGTCGACGGCAAGGACGCCGGGTTCTCCCGTAAGGGACACAAACTGATCGTCCGGCCCCCCGAGGGCCTCAGGAAGGGTGCCCGGTTCCGTACGACCGTCGACTACGGCGGGACGCCTCAGGAGTTGAAGGATCCGGACGGGACGACCGAGGGGTGGGTCAAGACCGCCGACGGGGCGTTCGTGTCGGGCGAGCCCGCCGGGTCCATGACGTGGTTCCCCGGCAACAACCACCCCGATGACAAGGCCACCTACGACTTCACGATCACCGTGCCGAAGGGCTATACCGCCGTCGCCAACGGGGACTTGCGGTCGGAGAAGGTGACCGGCGGCCGGACCACCTTCGTATGGCACAACGGACAGCCCATGGCCAGTTACCTCGCCACCGCCTCCATCGGGAAGTTCGATGTCAGCCGGTCCCGGACGCCGGACGGGCTGCCGCTGTATGTCGCGGTGGACCCGGCGGAGGCCAAGGCGAGCAAGGTGCCGCTGGAGCGGCTGCCGGAGATCCTGAAGTGGGAGAGCGGGCTGTTCGGCCCCTACCCCTTCTCGTCCGCGGGCGCGATCGTCGATCACACCCCGGCCCGGATCACCTGGATAGCGCTGGAGACCCAGACCAAGCCGCTCTACGCCGGGGCGCCGGACACCGTGGCCGTGGTGCACGAGATGGCCCACCAGTGGTTCGGCGACTCGGTGACGCCGAAGACGTGGAAGGACACCTGGCTCAACGAAGGCTTCGCGACCTACGCCGAATGGCTGTGGCAGGAGCACAAGGGCGGCAAGACCCCGCAGCAGCAGTTCGACGCGCTCTACAAGGACGACGAGAACAACCCGCGCTGGGCCTTTCCGCCGGGCGATCCGGGCACGGCGAAGAATGTGACCGGCCAGGCGGTCTACGAGCGGGGCGCGATGCTGCTCCAGGAGCTGCGGAACGCCGTCGGCGACCAGACCTTCTTCACGATCCTCCGGGAGTGGCCCGCCAAGTACCGCTACTCCAACGCCGATTCGCGGGACTTCATCGACTTCTGCCAGGAGCGCACGGACGTGGATCTGGCTCCGTTGTTCCAGGCGTGGCTGTACCGGAAGGGGAAGCCGGAGCTGCAGGTCAAGCCGGAGCAGAAGGGCTGAGCGGGGCGTCCGGGGCGTCCGGGGCGTCCGGGGCGTCCGGGGCGCAGCTTCGCCAAGGGCTCCCCGCAGAAAGATCAGGCGGTCGCCCTTGCCGGATCTCCGTCGGGATCGGCACTGCGCACCGGCACCGGCCGTGCTGTCGTGCGGAACGGTGCGGAACGGTGCGGCATGGGTGCAGCGTGGGTGCAGCGAAAAAGTCAGACTCGGTTTGAATTTGAACCCGGTCTGGCTATGGTGTCCTCATGTCGGGATTGCGGGAGCGGAAGAAGGAACAGACGCGGCGGCGGATCGCGGCGACGGCGTGGCGGCTGTTCGCCGCGCGCGGCTTCGAGTCGGTGACCGTCAGCGAGATCGCCGAGGCGGCCGAGGTGGCCAAGGCGACGCTGTTCGCGTACTTCCCGACGAAGGAGTCGCTCGCCCTGCAGGGCGTGGGGGACGACGACCTGGCGGGGATCGTCGCCGGACGGGCACCCGGCCGGTCGGCACTCGACGCGCTCCGGGCGCACTACCGCGCGATCGCCGCCGGGCCGATGACCGGGGCGGACCCGGACACGCTGGTCTCCCGGGTCCGGGTGATCTTCGACAGTCCCGCGCTCAGCAGCGCCGCGAACGCCCTGCTCTACCAGCAGCGGCAGAAGCTGGCGGAGACACTGACCGCGGCACACGGCGAGCGGACCGCCGCACTGATGGCAGCTCAGATCAGCGCCACGCTGGTCACCCTCCAGGAGACGTTCTTCCGGCAGCTGGCCGCCGGCTCCTCGCCGGAGGAGGCCCGCCGCCGGCTGGGCGAGGACGTCGAGCTCGCCTTCGACCTGCTGGCACACGGACTTGACCACGTTTTTGACCAGGTTCTTGACCGCGCTCTCGACCACCTTCCGGGGCCTGCCGAAGACGGGCGGCCCGGCCAGGAGGAAGACCCGGCGGAAGACCCGGCGGAAGACCAGAGAGGGCAGTGAGAGGCGATATGCGCGCACGGGGCATCAACTACGACACCGGCTTCCTCCCCGGCGAGGAGCTCTCCCGCAAGACCTTCACCGCCGAGGCGGTGCGGCACGATCTCGCGGTGATCGCCGGCGAGCTGCACTGCGACGCGGTGCGGATATCGGGCGGCGATCCGGAGCGGCTGAGTCTCGCCGCGCAGTGCGCCGCGGACGCCGGCCTGGAGGTGTGGTTCGCGCCGTTCCCGGTGGATCTCACGCCCGAGGAGCTGCTGCCGTTCTTCGCCGACTGCGCGGAGCGGGCCGAGGCCGTACGGGCGGGCGGGGCGGAGGTGGTGTTCGTCGCCGGCTGCGAGCTGAGCGCCTTCTGCGCGGGCTTCATCCCCGGGGACACCTACAGCGACCGGCTGCAGGCGATGGTCACCGCGGACCTGGACTGGTGGATGTCGCTGGGGCCCGTGCAGGAACGCCTCAACGGCTTTCTCGCCGAGGCCGCCGCGCAGGTCCGCTCCCGCTTCGGCGGCCGGGTCAGCTACGCCTCGGGCCCGTGGGAGGCCGTCGACTGGCAGCCGTTCGACATCATCGGCGTGGACGCGTACCGGGCCGCGTACAACGCCACGACGTTCGTGGACGAGCTGCGCGAGCACCTCGGCCGGGGCAAGCCGGTCGCGGTGACCGAGTTCGGCACCTGCGCCTACCGGGGCGCGGGCGAGCGGGGCGGGATCGCCTGGCAGCCGCCGGAGGGCGCGGAGCCCGACGAGGGCGAGCAGGTGCGCTACCTCACCGAGCTGCTGGACATCTTCGAGGCGGAGGGCGTCGACACCGCGCTCTGGTTCACCTTCGCCGCCTTCAAGACCCGTAAGGGCGCGGACCTTTCCTCGTACGGCGTGGTCCGGATGCTCGACGAGACGCGCTGGGAGCCGCGGGAGGTCTTCCACACGATGGCGGCCCGGTATGCGAGGAACGAGCCGGACGCCGAGGGCTGAACCGCCGGCCCGTTCAGCGCCGCTTCTTGGGACGGGACTTCTTGGCGGCCGGATTGCCGGTACGGGTGCCACGGCGGCGCTCGTACCGCTCACGGGCCGCGGCGTATTCGGCGCGGCGCAGCTTCTCCCCGGGGGCCTCCACGAGGCTGCGGCAGAAGTAGGCGAGCAGCGAGCCGATGAAGCCGATCAGCAGCAGACCCTGGGAGGACTTGTCGGCCGCGCTCCGGGCCGCCGGGTCCGGGCGGCGGACGAAGCCGTCCCAGGTATGGCGGAAGGCCAGGGCGCTGCAGATGGCGAAGCCGGCGACGACGAGGATGCCGACGAACCGGCCGACGGAGGCGATCTCCAGCCCCTGGAACGCAAAGCGCAGCACGACCGCGCCGAGCGCCGCGAGCGCGAGCGAGCCCACCGCGGCACCGGCCCGGCGCAGGCCGTAGCCGCCGTCGTGGCGGACCCAGGTGGTACCGAAGAACCGGATCTCCTCGGGCTCGGGGCCGCCGCGCTCGGGCGCCCCGCGCCCGGAACCGCCGGGCTCCGGGTTTCCGGCGGGCGTCTGCTCATCGCTCATGGCAGCGATTATCCCTGGGGGGCCAAAGGCCCGGCGGCGGGTGACCCGCATCCGGTGACCCCGGCGGCCGGCGGTGCGGTGTGCGGTGGTCCGGCGGTGCGGTGCGCAGTGGTCCGGCGGTGCGGTGCGCAGTGGTGCCGCGATGCCGTCGGCGTGGGGCTTCGGCGTCACAGTCCTGTGGCGCCGCCGCTCCCCTGCCCTCAGTTCGAGCAGCGCGGCGCGACCATGCCGCTGCTGCCCGTGTGGACATATGCATCGGCGACGTACTGGCCGGGCCCGATGTTGTCCCAGATGTCCGAGGTGCCGTACGGACCGCTGACCGACTGGCCGTGCCGCTGGCAGCGGATCTGGACCCGGGCCCCCTCCGTCAGCTGACGGACGACCGGGTAGCCGGTGCCGGGTCCCTGGCGGACCTTGAGGCGGTAGCCGGGTGCGACGGGATAGGTGAGGCCGCCGGCCTCGGCGGCGAGCGCCTGCTCCCCGGCCGGTTCCACGGAGCCGAGATCGTCCTGAGTCGTCATGTCGTTTCCCCCGTTGGTGAAGCTCATGCAGAAGTGGCGTGTGAAGACGCGCTGCGGTGGTTCCGCAACGCGCACGCTAGCAAGCCTCGTTCATCTCGTACGCGCCATCGACTAGGCTCCGCGCGTCGCACCTGCGGCCTCATGGCAAGGGAACAACACGGGGGTGGAACCATGCCATCGCTGCGCAATTCCGGGGTCGGCCCGGAAGCGGAGCATCCGGAATACGCCGGCCAATACCGCCTGGAAGCACGGCTCGGATCCGGCGGTATGGGCGTGGTCCATCTGGCGCGCTCATCGTCCGGACGGCTGCTCGCGGTCAAGGTCATCCATGCCGAATACGCCCAGGACCCGGAATTCCGTGGGCGGTTCCGGCAGGAGGTGGCCGCCGCGCGGCGGGTCAGCGGGGCCTTCACCGCACCCGTCGTGGACGCCGATCCGGATGCCGGACGCCCCTGGATGGCGACCCTCCACATTCCCGGCCCGACCCTCTCCGATCATGTGAAGCGGAATGGTCCGCTGGCGGTCGAAGAGGTGCGGCGGCTGGCCGCGGGACTCGCCGAGGCGCTGCGCGACATTCATCGCGCCGGAGTGGTGCACCGCGATCTCAAGCCGGGGAATGTGCTGCTGGCCACCGATGGGCCGAAAGTCATCGACTTCGGTATCTCGCGGCCGTCCGACAGTGAAATGCGCACCGAGACCGGCAAATTGATCGGTACGCCGCCCTTCATGGCGCCCGAACAGTTCCAGCGGCCGCGCGAGGTGGGACCGGCGGCGGATGTCTTCGCGCTGGGTTCCGTACTGGTCCACGCCGCCACCGGGCGCGGCCCGTTCGACTCGGAGAGCCCGTACCTCGTCGCGTATCAGGTGGTGCACGACGCTGCCGATCTGGCGGGTGTGCCGACGGAGTTGGTGTCGCTGATCGAGAGCTGTCTGGCGAAGGATCCGGCGGACCGGCCGACGCCGGGCGCGCTGATGGAGCTGCTGCGCACGGATGCGCCCCAGGGGGCGCCACCTGGTCCGCCTCTGGGGGCGCCGTTGGGTGCGCCGCTGGGGGTGCCGCTGGGTGCACCGCTGGGCCGTCCGCTGCCGGACGGCGCGCTGCCGGAGCTACGGATACCGGAACAGCGACAGCCGGAACAGCGGCAGCCGGAACAGAAGACGACGCAGGTCCGCGCCCCCGCGCCCGTCGCGAGCCCCACCGACGCCGGCCCCCCGGCCGGCCCGGCCCGCCACGCCACCCCCGGCCACCCCGCCGGGCCCCGCCGCCCGGCCCGCTCCCGGGCCCGCCGCTGGCCCCTCTGGGCCGCGCTCGCCCTGGTCGTGACCGGCGCCGGGGCGTACGCGGGCGTCCAGGCACTGTCCCCGGGCGGGACCGGGCAGGACCCCGCCCTGCAGATCCGCCCGTCATACGCCGGCCGCACCGACTTCCACCCGTGGCGGACCACGCTCGTCGAGCGCCCCAAGGGCCACGACGCCGAAATGCCGTACTGCACCGCCGGATCCGGCGCCCTGTTCTGCGCTCAGTCCGGCGTCCAGGCCGCCCGGCTCGATCCCGGCACCGGCCATCCGGCATGGCGGCGTACGGACAAGGGCGCCAAGGGCAAGAACGCCGCGAAGGACGCCGCGTCGCCGACCCCGCCGGTGCTCTCCGGCGGGCTGCTGTACGTCTTCTCCCCCGACGGCAAGCACCTGACGGCCCTCGATCCGTCGGCCGCCGGCCAGGGCGCCACCCGCTGGACCAAGAACGTCTCCGGATACGAGGGCGAGACCAGGATCGTCGGGAACCGCATCCTGCTGACGGCCGCGGACGGCACGGTCACCGCGCTGGACAGCACGACCCACCGGCAGCGCTGGCACAAACGTTTCCCGGGACACCGACTGCCGCTCTTCTCCTCGTTCGGCGACGCGCACACCGCCTATGCGGCCGAGGCCACCCCCGACGGGACCGGCACCCAGGTCACCGCCATCGACCCGGCCGGCGGCAGGGTCCGCTGGACGCGGCAGCTGCCCGGGACACTCGCCCCGGCCGGTACCGGTACATCCGGAGCGCTCTATCTCACCTCCACCGATCCGACGATGGCGTACCGCACCACCGCCGTCGTCCGCTACGACCCGGCCACCGGGCAGACCCGGCGCCTCCCGCTGACCGCCCCGCTCGACCAGGTGGCCGCCGTGGTGCACGGCGAGACGGTGTACCTGCTGGCCGAGGGCGGTGCGCTCCAGGCCGTCGGGCAACGGAAGTGGGACACCGAAACCTCGGTCAGCCGGGGCTCGGCGCCGGTGGTGAGCGGCGACCGGCTGTACTTCACCGCGGCGGACGGCCGGCTGCTGGCGGTCGACACCCGCTCCGGCGGGCTGCTCGGCCAGACCCCGCCACGGCTGGACGGCCGCCGCCACAACGGCTATCTCCAGATGCTGCCCGCCCCGCAGGTGGACGCGGCACACGGCCGGATCTACGCGGCCGCGCCGGACGGCAGGGTCTTCGCCGTGGCCATCGGGGACCCGGCCGCCTGGTGACCGCCGGGCCGCGCGCCGACCGGTGCGTGGCAGCGGCAGGTGCAGACTTCCCGCCGGACGCCGGGCACGGCGGCGGCCTCGGGCCCGGGGCCGCCCTTGGTGCACCTCGTGTGCGTGCCGACATGGCACGCCGGGGAGATGTACGGGACGCGCGCGGTCACCGCGGCACCCGGTTGAGCACGGCGATGAGCTGATGCGTCGTCTCCAGGTTGCAGCGCCCCAGCTCGATGAGCGGACGCGGCTGCGCGTAGCCGTACGACACGGGGTCGATGCCGAGGGACGGCAGGACGATGCCCGTCCGCTTGAGCGCGGCCGCCAGCTCGGCACAGGCCGTCTCGGCCTCTTCCCTCGTTTCGGCCGCCGCCCGTCGTTCCGCTGTCATCAGCACCGCTCCTGTCTGCCGTTTTCCTGCCTGGAGGACCGGAGCGCAACTACCGTGTGTGTTCCGGCCCTTACGAGAATGGGCCAGAAAAAGGGCGCGAATGCCGCTTGCGGGCCGAATTTCGCGACCACGCACCGTTAGTTCCACACCTTCCACGGAGGAGGTCGCGATGCCGCCGAGGCGAGCGGTCACCGGTCGGAGCCAGGAGCCACGCCAACGATTCATCGAAGAGCTGCGATTACTGCGCGCGCAGAAGGGCGACAGCCTGCGGCAGCTCGGTGACGTCCTGGGCTGGGACTGGTCGCTGTTCGGGAAGATGGAGGCCGGCCAGACCCTGGGCGGCCCGGAGGTCGCGCAGGCTCTGGACCAGCACTACGGGACGAAGGATCTCCTGCTGACGCTGTGGGAGTTGGCAGCGGGAGATCCTAAGCAGTTCAAGGAGCGGTACCGGCGCTATATGACCTTGGAAGCCGAAGCGGTGAGCCTGTGGCACTTCGGAGTCAGCACCATTCACGGACTTCTACAGACGGACGAGTACGCATATGCCGTGCTCGCGGTGGGCGGCCTCAAAGGCGACGATCTGACGCGACAGGTCGATGCGCGTACAGGACGCCGCGAGTTGCTGATGGGTGATGACGCGCCCCCCTTCCGCACCGTCCTCTCCGAGGCTGTGTTGCGCACGCCGCTGGAAGATCCTGGAAAGTGGCGAAAGCAGCTTGAGTACCTGTCCGGGGCGGCCGAGCGCCCGAACCTCACCCTTCATGTACTCCCTCATGGGGCTGGGCCGCACGGCTTGGTAAGTACCGATGTGATGTTCCTGCGGCTACCGGATGGCCGCACCGTCGCCTACACGGAGAACGCCCATCGAGGCGAACTCATCGAGGAAACAAGTTCTGTTGAGCGTCTGCAACGCGCGTACGATGCGGTGCGTGACCTGGCGTTGAGCCCGGCCGAATCGCGGAAGTTCGTCATGCGGATGTTGGAGGAAGTGCCGTGCGAGCCATCGACCTGAGCAACATCACCTGGCGCAAGAGCACGTACAGCAACCCGGACGGCGGCGCCTGCATCGAAGTCTCCGACGACCTCCTGAGCACCGCCACCTGGCGCAAGTCCAGCTACAGCAACCAGGACGGCGGCCAGTGCATCGAGGTCTCCGACGACTTCCCCGCCCTCGTCCCCGTCCGCGACAGCAAGCACCCCCACGGTCCCGCGCTCCTCTTCGAGGCGTCCACCTGGTCGTCCTTCGTCACCGCCGTGAAGAGCGGAACGCTGCCCGGCGCCTGACGCCGCCGCGCCCCGCGCCCCACAGACCGGCCCCCGTCGCTCGCCCGCGACGGGGGCCGTCGCCGCAGTGAGGCATCCCCCTCGGGAAGACCCGTTGATAACGTTTCGTCCGTACAGAGTTACGGGGAGGGGACGCTCAGTGTCCAGCAGAACGTCGGTCCAGACCGGCGACTTACGTGCGGCGGCGCATGCCCAGCGCGGTATCGCCGACGACATCAAGAAACCCTGCGACAAGGCCGTGACCGAGACCGGTACGGCTGCGGATGCCACCAAGGGGTGGTCCGTCGCCTCAGCGCTGCACATGATCAGCGAGACCTGGAAACCCGCTCTCGACGGCCTGCACAAACGCCTGCTGCAAGGCGCCGGAAACCTCAGTGAAACCGCTTCCAACCATGAGTGGAACGACGGCATGGTGGATCAGGACTTCGAGGACTTCAACGGGGACAAGGTGGGCGTGATCATGTCGGCCCCCGCATCAGGGAGCGGGCCCGGCTCGACGGTGTACGCCGGACTGCCGCACACCGGTGCGCCGGGCACCGATCCAGTACAAGGGGCCATTGGCGAGTACCAGCCGCCGCCACCCAGTACGCCGTCGCCCAGCACTGACGACATGATGCACGCCAAGCCGACCATGCCCGTGTACGACCCAGGCGAAGCGCTCACGGAGCCCGGCCGGGAAGCCACACCGCGGCACACCGACGACAATCCCTTTGGGTAAGTGATGGCTTCCGACTACGCACGTCTGCTGAAGCAGGACTTCGCAGATATGACGGCTGCCGCCGACTCCTGGCAGCGGGTTTCGCGGGAGATGGACAGCGCATTCGACCAGCACCGTACGAAGGTGACCGGTCCGCTGCACTCGTCCTGGCAAGGGGACGACGCCAAAGCCGCGCTGACGTTCCTTGAGGACATCGAGATGCGCATCAATGTGGTCCGCACCGAGTCGATGACCATCTCGAAGGCGATCGACACGGTTCGGTTCCGTATGGAGCAGGCGCAGACAGACTTACGCAACGCGGTGCGGAGCACGGAATCCGAGGGATTCGTCGTCGACGACTCCGGTTCCGTAGGTGAAGCTTCCTGCGAAACGGACGAGTCGCCGGACGAAGCACAGAGCAAGCTGGACCGGATGAAGCACTTCCAGGAAGAGATCGACACCGCGGTCAAAGATGCACGGAAGGCCAGTGACGACGGTCATCACGCACTGGCGGCGCTGCGTGGCGAGATCATGGACCGCACCAACAAGCACATGGCCGCCGAGTCCGCAGGCGACACCCAACAGGCCATGAAGGACCTGGGCATCAAGGGGCCGCAGATCCCCAAGGACCCCAAGAACGCCGCCGCTTGGTGGAAAGGCCTCGACGACGCGTCTCGCCAGGAGTACGCCACCATGTACCCGGAGCAGATCGGCAAGGCGAATGGTCTGCCGAGCAATGTCCGCGACGATGCGAACCGGCTCGCACTGGATCAGGAACTCAACTTCGTCAGCGGCAGCGACCAGGCTATCCCTGGCATCCCGGAGGACCGTCACAACCTTGAAGTTCTGAAGGCAGAACTCGACAAGCGTGACGGTGCAACGGGTAACAAGAAGCTCTACCTTCTCGACTTCGACGACTTCGACGACGGTAAAGCCGTGATCGCCATGGGAAACCCGGACACCGCTGACAACGTCGGTGTGCAGGTGCCCGGCACTGCCACGACGATGGACTCGACCGGGGGACAGCTGTCGCGGATCGAAAAACTGCAGAGGTCGGCTGAGCGCGCCAATCCATCGGCGAACACCTCGATGGTCTACTGGCTCGGTTACGACGCCCCCGAAATTCCCAGTATCGACGCCCCGAATCTCGCCGTCGCCGGCACTGGCCGGGCGGACGATGCCGCACCGGATCTGCGAAATTTCACCCACGGCCTGCGCGCCTCGCATGAGGGGCCGGACCGTGCGCACATGACCGTGTTGGGGCACAGCTATGGCGCGTCGGTTGTGGGCGACGCGGATGCCGGGGGCAATGGGCTCGACGCAGACAGCATTTCCGTCGTCGGCAGTCCGGGGATGACAGTCGGCAGCGCATCAGATCTCCATGTCAATCCCGACCACTTCTACACGGGGATCGCCTCCGACGATCCCATCAGCCAAGCGCAGGATCTGACACTCGGACCCGACCCGAACACGCAGATCTTCGGCGGGACCCGGTTCGTCACCGATACCCACGGACACAGTGGCTACTGGGACGACAACAGCGGGAGTCTCGCCAATCAGGGACGGATCATTGCAGGTCGAGAGCCGGATAAGGCACCCTATGCACCCGTTGACATGTAAGGAAAAACCCTTGGAGAAAAAGCACTCCAAGGTGACGATCAAGCTATTTAGGCGAACCTGCCTGATCGTATTGGCCGCCTCGGTCATCTTGTTCACCGGAGCCTGTATGACTCAGCAATCCAACGACCCCAACAAGGCACTACCGCGTAAAAGCCGTGAGGAATCATTGGCTTGGGCGAAGAAATACACCTCGACCATGGCCCACTATGCCAAAGTCAAGATAGGTAATAAATTCGGCCCTTTCACGGACTTCGAGGAATGTATCGGCCAGAACGACGAGGTGGCGCAGGACGGCCGGTACACGCTGACGTACACCGTGTACGCCGACCTGCCGCAGGCCGAGCACATTCCAGCGGTCCGCAAACTCCGGGCTGCGCTCAAAGAGCAGGGGGGCGTGGATGTTTCGTCCTACGAAGAACGCCCGCATGCTCACCAAGTCGTTCTCGACGGCCGCCACGACAAGGAGAACTTCTCGCTCATCGCGGATTCTGTGAAGCCCCCCAACACCCTCCGCCTGTCCGTCAGTACCCCCTGCTTCCTGCCCCCCGGGGCCAAGCAGCAGAAGTTCTGAGACGCGCACGGGCCGCCGTGGCGCGCGCACATCGGCCGCACAGCGCCTGCGGCGTCGGCAGCCGCCGACCGGAGTCAGCACCAGGTAGTGAGGTCGTATACGGCCTGGCAGCGGATATCGGAGACCGGTCGCTGGAAACGTTCGAGGTCGTGTGACGATGCCAGCGCCGGGAAGATCATGTCGGCGGTCCCACCGCGTGAGTCGACCTTCCCTGCCTCGTCGCGCATACAGAAGTCGAGCCCCCAGACATCGCCGGTTTCCGTCCATCTGACGTAGTACCGGGCGTACCGCTCGTCGACGAGCATGAAGCCGAGGAGGCGCCACTCCACCTCCCCTGCTTCCTCTTCCACGTCTTCGGAAAGGGGCGCCGGGTCGTTCGCCGAACCGAGGGAAAGCAGCGGCAGGTACACAGCATCCGCCAAGGTGAGGGGCGGGGCATCGACGGTATGGAGGAAGTGACGCCGGGCGTCGAGTACAGGTACCGGGAATACTTCGTCGGGGTGGGCGGACCGAGAGCCTCGCGCTGGGCGATGCACGCGCGTAGTGCGGCGATGAAGTGATCGTGAGGGATTTCCTCTCCGTCATCGTCGAGCAGCGGGATCTCCAGGGCATACGTGGTGTCAAGATCTTGGCCGTCCCACAAGACGGCTCTCGCACCGTGATCCATTTCTGTCGGTGGGAGCAGCCCCCGCAACACCTGCGAACCCGGCGTCAAAGGGGAGGCCACGAATTCACGCAGCCTCCCCAACAGGCTCTCCAGGAGATCGTCGCGCGGGGTTCGGTCGGCGGTGGGGTCGTCCTCAACCACGGTGATCGATTCTCCCTGGGAGTGCGAGTCAGACGGTGTTCACGACGTCAGGGCAACGGTTGACGCCCTGACAGAAAGCGGTGATCGTACCGATCTTGCCCTTGTGTCCCGGCAGCTTGTAGCGGCCGTCCTTGGTCTGCCAGTGCCACCAGGAAATCACCTGCTGCGTCTTGCTCTGCCTTGCTGTGCCGCCGTGGCTGCCGCGCTGTATGCGCCCCGGCCTCAGCCCAGCTTGCTCACGTCGCGCACCGCGCCCTTGTCGGCGCTGGTGGCCATGGCCGCGTACGCGCGCAGCGCCTGCGAGACCTTGCGCTCGCGCTGCTTCGGCGCGTAGACGCCTTCCAGGGCCAGCTTGCGGGACTCCAACTCCACGTCGCCGACGAGGAGTTCGATGGTGCGGTTCGGGATGTCGATGCGGATGCGGTCGCCGTCCTCGACGAGGGCGATGGTGCCGCCGGAGGCCGCCTCGGGCGAGGCGTGGCCGATGGACAGGCCGGAGGTGCCGCCGGAGAAGCGGCCGTCGGTGACCAGCGCGCAGGTCTTGCCCAGGCCGCGGCCCTTGAGGAAGGAGGTCGGGTAGAGCATCTCCTGCATGCCGGGGCCGCCCTTGGGGCCCTCGTAGCGGATGACGACGACGTCGCCGTCCTTGACCTGCTTGGTGAGGATCTTGTCGACGGCCTCTTCCTGCGATTCGCAGACCACGGCCGGGCCCTCGAAGGTCCAGATCGACTCGTCGACGCCGGCGGTCTTCACGACGCAGCCGTCCTCGGCGAGGTTCCCCTTGAGGACGGCCAGGCCGCCGTCGGCGGAGTAGGCGTGGGCCAGATCCCGGATGCAGCCGCCGGCCGCGTCCACGTCGAGCGAGTCCCAGCGCTCGGACTGGGAGAAGGCGGTCGCCGAGCGCTTGCAGCCGGGGGCCGCGTGCCACAGCTCGACGGCCACGTCGGACGGTGAACCGCCGCGCACGTCCCAGGTCTTGAGCCATTCGCCGATCGAGGCGCTGTGCACGGTGTGCACGTCCTCGTTGAGCAGTCCGGCGCGGTAGAGCTCGCCGAGGATGGCGGGGATGCCGCCGGCCCGGTGCACGTCCTCCATGTAGTACGTGCCGCCCGGCGCGACGTTCGGCGCGACCTTGGCCAGGCACGGCACCCGGCGCGAGACCGCGTTGATGTCGTCCAGGTCGAAGTCGAGGCCGGCTTCCTGGGCCGCGGCGAGCAAGTGCAGGATCGTGTTCGTCGAGCCGCCCATGGCGATGTCCAGGGCCATGGCGTTCTCGAAGGCGGCGCGGGTGCCGATGTTGCGCGGCAGGACGGTGTGGTCGTCCTCGTCGTAGTGCCGCTTGGTGATCTCGACGACGGTGCGGCCGGCGTTCTCGTACAGCGCCCTGCGGGCGGTGTGGGTGGCCAGCACCGAGCCGTTGCCGGGCAGTGAGAGGCCGATCGCCTCGGTCAGGCAGTTCATGGAGTTGGCGGTGAACATGCCGGAACAGGAGCCACAGGTCGGACAGGCGTTCTCCTCGATACGGAGGATGTCCTCGTCGGAGATCTTGTCGTTGACGGCGTCCGAGATCGCGTCGACCAGGTCGAGGGTGCGGACCGTGCCGTCGACGAGGGTCGCCTTGCCGGACTCCATGGGACCGCCGGAGACGAAGACGGTCGGGATGTTGAGCCGCATCGCGGCCATCAGCATGCCCGGGGTGATCTTGTCGCAGTTGGAGATGCAGATCAGCGCGTCCGCGCAGTGCGCCTCGACCATGTACTCGACGGAGTCGGCGATCAGGTCGCGGGAGGGCAGGCTGTAGAGCATGCCGCCGTGGCCCATGGCGATGC
This sequence comes from Streptomyces sp. NPDC054765, assembly GCF_053612065.1. Lineage (NCBI taxonomy): Bacteria > Bacillati > Actinomycetota > Actinomycetes > Kitasatosporales > Streptomycetaceae > Streptomyces > Streptomyces sp. NPDC054765. Next base: position 20,991 of record NZ_JBSHBP010000038.1, read on the forward strand.
CGTCGTCGACCGCGATGGTGTTGAACTCGCGGGCGATGCCGCCGGCCGCGTGGATCGCCTCGGAGACGATCCGGCCGACCGGCTGGAGGTGGGTGTGGCCGGGCACGAACTCGGTGAAGCTGTTGGCGACGGCGATGATCGGCTTGCCGAAGTCCTCCCGCGCTACGCCGGAGGCCTGCATAAGGGCTCGGGCGCCGGCCATGTTGCGGCCATGGGTAACGGTGCGGGACCTCAGCTCGGGCACGATGGTCACTCCCTCGGGATTACGTCCGTACGACCGCCGGCGCCGGTACCTGGCCCTGACCGTGGCACTGGCCCTGGCCCTGCCACGTACCGGGTGGCGTCATATATCAGCTCCCGTCGAGATTACGCCCTTGATCCAAGATCTGGACAGCCTCTCCGGCATGTGAGACGAGTGCCCGGACTGCGGACACCGGGGCGGAAGCCGTTCTTGCAGGTCGTGGCGGTGGGCAGGCCTCTGGGGCGGCAATCGAGCCGATTGTCAGGGCTGCGTCAGATAGCGCTGGAGAGCCGGCGCGACCATGGCGATGATCTCCTCCGCGTCCGCCGAGGCCACCGGTTCCATCCTGATCACATAGCGCAGCATGGCGATCCCGATGAGGTGCCCGGCGGCCAGCTGCACCCGGAACTCCGGGTCGGGCACGGCCAGTTCACCGGCCACCCGCTGGAGCATCCGGCGCTCGATGAGGCCGCGCAGCACCGCCGCCGCGGTGTCGTGGGTCAGCGCCGAGCGCATGATCGCCAGCAGCGGCTGCCGGGTGACCGGGTTCTCCCAGACGCCGAACATGAAGCGAGCCATCCGCTCGCCCACGTCCGCGCCGCCGCCCGCGAGCGCGTCCGGCATGGTCAGCGCGGGCGCGACGGTCAGCTCGATGGCGGCCTCGAAGACCTGCTCCTTGGTGCCGAAGTAGTGGTGCACCAGTGCCGCGTCCACCCCGGCCGCCTTGCCGATACCGCGCACCGAGGTCTTGTCGTAGCCGCGCTCGGCGAACTCCGTACGGGCCGCGGCCAGGATGCGTTCGCGGGCACCGGGACCGGCCTCGGCGGCGGCGCGGGCCGGGCGGCCCCGGCGGCGGGGCGGCGGGGGCGTACCGGGCCCGGCGGGGGTGCCGTCCGGCCCGTCCCCGCGGCCGCTCACGAGCCCGGGACCCAGGTCGGCGAGGCCAGATGCAGCCGGGTGAAGGCCAGTGCCTCGGCGAGGTCCGCCTCCCGCTCGGCCGCCGACATCGCCCGCCGGGTGTTGACCTCGACGACCACATGGCCGTCGAAGCCGGTGGCCGCCAGCCGCTCCAGCATCGCGGCGCAGGGCTGGCTGCCGCGCCCCGGCACCAGATGCTCGTCCTTGGCGGAGCCGTTGCCGTCGGCGAGATGGATATGCGCCAGCCGGTCGCCCATCCGCCCCGCCATCTCCAGGGCGTCGCTGCGGGCGGTGGCGGTGTGCGACAGATCGACCGTGAAGTGCCGGTAGTCGTCGTTGGTGGGGTCCCAGTCAGGGGCGTACGCCAGCATCTCGCGGTCCCGGTAGCGCCACGGGTACATGTTCTCGACGGCGAACTTCACGTCCGTCTCGTGCTCCATCCGCCATACCCCGCGGACGAACTCCCGGGCGTAGCTGCGCTGCCAGCGGAACGGCGGGTGCACGACCACCGTCGAGGCGCCCAGCTTCTCCGCGGCACTGCGGGCGCGCTGGAGCTTGACCCAGGGATCGGTCGACCAGACCCGCTGGGTGATCAGCAGACACGGGGCGTGCACGGCAAGTACCGGCACACCGTGGTAGCCCGAGAGCCGGCGCAGCGCCTCGATGTCCTGGCTGACCGGGTCGGTCCACACCATGACCTCGACGCCGTCGTAGCCGAGGCGCGCGGCGATCTCGAAGGCCGTCGCCGTCGACTCCGGATACACCGAGGCCGTGGACAGCGCGACCTTCGCATCCGGGATGCGCACCACTGGCTCTGTCACGAAGGACAGCGTACGGGCCGGGACCGGGCGCGGGGCAGGAGGTCCGGCGACCGCGGCCCCCCTGTCGGTGGAGGCAGCGAAGGCGGGACAGGGGGCTACGGGTGTGGCAGGGCGGACCGGGGCGTGACGAGTCTCACGAAGGCCGGGCGGGCGGCGGGCCCGCCTAGTAGGTATGCGGCACCGAACCGGCACGCTTGAAAGTGCGGGTGACGGGGGCGGTTTCGACCTGGGTGAGGCCGGGGAGGGCGGCGACGGGGCCGGTGAGGTAGGTGTGCAAGGCGCGGTTGTCGGTGCAGGTGATGGCCGCGTAGAGGTTGGTGGGGCCGGTGGTGGAGGCGGCGAAGGAGACTTCGTCGTGCTGCGCGAGGGCGCGGCCGGCTTCTTCGAGGTGGGGTGGGGCGACAGTGGCCCACAGCATGGCCAGGCGGGAGCGCTGCAGGATGTGCGGGTCGTAGTCGACATCGAAGTAGAGGACGCCCGCATGGCGTAGTTCGGCGACGCGGCGTTGGGCGGTGGACTGTGAACAGCCCGCGGCTTGGGCGAGTTCCTGATTGGTTGCGCGTCCGTCCTCGTACAGGACGGCCAAGATGGCGCGGTCGGTGTCGGTGAGTTGTGTCGGGCGGGGCGGCCGGCTGGGAAAGGCGAGCGCGGTGATCTGCTCGGGGGTGAGGGGGGCGACTTTGTCGACGAGGCTTTGTGGGCCGCCGTAGTAGCTGTGGAGCAGGCAGTGGGCGGTCATGGAGGTGACGCGGGGGGTCTTGGGGAGGTTGCGAAGGAGGAGGGGGTCGGCACCTTCGGGGTTGCGGGTGGTGCAGACGATCTCGGTGCCGCCGGAGGTGATGTGAATCCAGACGGTCTCCTCGTGGCGGGCCAGGGCGCGTGCGACTTGGCCGGTGGCATCCGGGGTGCAGCGCACGCGCAGGAACCATTCCTCGTCGCCCAGCGCGTAGGGCTGGGTGCGGCCGAGAACGCGCAGGGAGGCCGCAGTGCGCAGGTGTGCGTAGCGGCGGGTGACGGTCTGGGGTGAGACCCCGATGACCTGGCCGATCGCTCGGAACGAGGCGCGGCCGTCAAGCTGCAGCGCGTGGAGAATCTTCCTGTTCAGGGCTTCGGCCACGGTTCATATTCTCCGTAATGAGCAACTGGCTGTCCATTTTCTTGAGAAGTGGGCGCTGGCTGGGTCTGGTGGCGGGCTGCTCTCACAGTGGAGGGTGTCGGCCGGTTGGCCGGTATCTCGTTGAGGCTGTGAGGTACTTCGATGCGTCAGTGGTGGCCGTTGGCGGCCATCTGCCTGGGAACGTGCATGCTGCTGCTGGACGTGACCAACGTGAATGCACCCGGCCGGCGCGCGATGGTGGCCGAGGCCCTCAACAGTGCCTTCGCCCACGGCAGTGCCTTCGCCCACGGCCTGCAGCAGATCTTCCGCACCGCCGGCCTGTCCGCCGTCGCCGTCGGTATCGCCGCCTGGTTCCTCATCGGCCGCCTCGGCCGCGACGCCCATGCCCCGGCCCGGCCGGCCGCAGCCGCCACGCCGGCCCCCGCGAGCACGCAGCACTGAGCGGCCCGGCCGGCACCTCCTCCAACTGAGCGGCCCGGCCGGCATCTCCTCCGTCCGATCGCACACACCTCTGTTTCAAGGAGCGCACGTGACAGTCCGCCTCTACCGCAATGCCCGCATCCTCACCATGGACCCGACGCTGGGGGATTTCGAGGCCGGCGACCTTCTCCTGGACGGCGACCGCATCGTCCAGGTCGGCACAGGCCTTCAGGCCCCCGAGGGCGCTGAGGTCGTGGATGCGCGCGGCTGCATCATCATTCCCGGCTTCGTCGACACCCACCGTCACATGTGGCAGGGCATCCTGCGCGGCATCGCGCCCGCCCACACCTTCCCGCAGTACATGGACAACATCCTCGGCGACTTCGGCCCCGCGATGACGCCGCACGACCTGTACACCGGCAATCTGCTCAGCGCCCGCGCCGCCCTGGCCTCCGGCATCACCACGATCCAGGACCTCTCCAATATCCAGGACACGCCCGCGCACAGTGATGCCCTGGTCAGCGCCCTCAAGGAGTCCGGGATCCGGGCCGTCTTCGCCTACGGCAAGAGCTTCCCCACCATCCGCTCCGAGGGCACCGTCCTGCCCGACGACACCCGCCGCGTGCGCGGCGAACTGCTCAACGACCCCCACGCCATGGTGACGATGGCGCTGGTGGCCGAGGGCGGCAGCGACGAGGACGAGCTGGCCAATGTCGCTCTCGCCCGCGAGCTGGAGGTGCCGATCTCAAGGCACTTCTCCTCCCGCCTGACCGCCGCCGCCCACCTGCACAAGATCGGCGCCATCCTGCCGGGCACCACCTTCATCCACGCCAACGGCCTCAGCAGTGCGGAACTGTCCGTCATCGCCGACAGCGGTGGCAGCATCTCCGTCTCCCCCGCCATAGAGATGATCATGGGGCACGGCTACCCGATGATCGCCCCCGGGCTGGCGCAGCCCAACCTGCCCGTCACCCTCAGCGTCGACGTCGAAGTCACCGTCGCCGGCGACATGTTCACCCAGCTGCGAGCCGCCTACCAGGCCGGACGCTATGCCCACCAAGGGAAAGACGTCTTTGAGGTAGCCCTTACGGATCATGGCGTCGATGCCGATCGCCGCGCTGCGGACCACACCGTCGGCGCACCCGACAGCATCACGGTGCGCGACGTACTGCGCATGGCCACCCTCGACGGCGCCCGCTCCCTCGGCCTGCACGAGCGCACCGGCTCACTGACCCCCGGCAAGCAGGCTGACCTGATCGTGCTGCGCGCCGACCGCCCCGACGTTGCCCCCGTCCACGACCCCTACAGCACCGTCGTGCTGCAGATGGACCGCTCCCACATCGACACCGTCACCGCCGCCGGACGCGACCACGTCCGCGCGGGCCGCCCGGTCGCCGACAGCACGCACCTCCTCACCGACGCCGACCAGACCGCACACCGCCTCCACAAGGCCGGCATCACCGCGGCCCGGAGGTGAGGGGCCGGCTACCCGTTACGACGAGACACCCGAAAGCTGCCGAGCCGGACTGCACCCACGCGGCGCAATCATCCGGCTCCGCAGCCTCCCGGCCTCCCGGCCTCCCGGCCACCCAGCCACCCAGCCACCCAGCCACCCAGCCACCACATGATCTCAACCCGGAACAGGCCCGGGGCGGACCCCCTACGGCAGATGGTCCAGCCGCCGCAGAATGACGCCCTCGCGCAGCGCCCAGGGACAGATCTCCAGCGTCTCCACCCCGAAAAGATCCATCGCCGCCTCGGCGACCAGCGCCCCGGCGAGCAGCTGCCGCGAGCGCCCCTCGGACACCCCGGGCAGCGTGCCCCGCTCGTCCGCGGACATCCCGGCCAGCCGCGGCACCCACTCCTCCAGCTTCTTACGGGTGAGCTCCCGCTGGACGTACAGGCCCTCCGCCGAGCGCGCGGCGCCCGCGATCCGGGCCAGCTGCCGGAAGGTCTTGGAGGTGCCGACGACCCGGTCGGGAGTTCCGTAGCGGGTGAACTCGCTCACCACCTTGGCGATCTCGGCCCGCACCCGGCGGCGCAGCGTCCGTACGTCGTCGGACTCCGGCGGATCGCCGGGCAGACCGCCCGCGGTCAGCCGGCCGGCGCCCAGCGGCAGCGACACCGCCACGTCCGGGTCCTCGTCCAGGCCGTACGCGATCTCCAGCGAGCCGCCGCCGATGTCCAGCACCAGCAGCCGGCCGGCCGACCAGCCCAGCCACCGGCGGGCGGCGAGGAAGGTGAGCCGCGCCTCGTCCTCACCGGACAGCACCCGCAGCTCGACACCGGTCTCCACACAGACCCGGCGCAGCACGTCCTCACCGTTGGTGGCCTCACGGACCGCCGAGGTGGCGAACGGCAGCACGCTCTCGACGCCCTTGTCCTCGGCCACCTGGAGCGCCTCGTGAACGGTGGCCACCAGCCGCTCCACACCCGGGTCGCTTATCGCCCCGGCCTCGTCGAGGAGTTCGGCGAGGCGCAGCTCCGCCTTGTGCGAATAGGCGGGCAGCGGGCGCGCGCCCGGGTGTGCGTCCACCACCAGCAGATGGACGGTATTCGAACCCACATCGAGGACACCGAGTCTCATACGGGGAAACCTACTGCGCGCACCGCTCACTGCTGTCGTCGCGGTGCGCACCGCGACGCGCCTTAGGCTGGAGTCGTGGCAAAGACGAAAAAGGCGAAGCACGAAAAAGCGCTCACCAAGGAAGAAAAGCGCTCTCAGGCGACTGACGGGGCGCGGTCCCCGAAGAAGGCCCCGGCTGACGAGGTCGGCCTCGACTTCGCCCGCGCCTGGGTCACCTTCCCCGACCCGGCCGACGACGAACAAATCTTCCGCTGTGACCTGACCTGGCTGACCTCCCGCTGGACCTGCATCTTCGGCAGCGGCTGCCAGGGCATCCAGGCCGGCCGGGCGGACGACGGCTGCTGCACGCTCGGCGCGCACTTCTCGGACGAGGAGGACGAGGAGCGGGTGGCCGGGCACGTGGCACGGCTCACGCCCGACCTGTGGCAGCACCACGACGTGGGCACCACGACCGGCTGGACCGAGGAGGACGAGGACGGCGAGCGGCAGACCCGGCGCTGGGAGGGCTCCTGCATCTTCCAGAACCGCCCCGGCTTCCCGGCCGGCGCGGGCTGCTCGCTGCACCTCCTCGCGCTGCGCGAGGGCCGCGAGCCCCTGGAGACCAAGCCGGACGTCTGCTGGCAGCTGCCCGTCCGGCGCACCTACGACTGGATCGACCGGCCGGACGACACCCAGATCCTGCAGGTGACGATCGGCGAGTACGACCGGCGCGGCTGGGGCTCCGGCGGCCACGACCTGCACTGGTGGTGCACCTCCGCGACCTCGGCACACGGCGCGGGCGACCCGGTCTACGTCTCGTACAAGCCGGAGCTGACGGAGCTGATGGGCAAGAAGGGCTACGCCAGGCTCGCCGAGCTGTGCGAGGAGCGGCTGGCCGCGACGCTCCCGATGGCGCCGCATCCGGCGGACCCGAAGCCCCCGAAGCCCCCGAAGAAGCCGCAGAAGCAGAAGTAGAAGCAGAGAAGTAGAGAAGTAGAAATACAAGGAGAGAAGTAGGAGCAGAAGGAGAAGTAGGCGCAGAAGCGGAAGTGGGCGCGCGTCGGGGCCGGCGGGGGGCGCGACACGGCCCCGGTGCGCTCAGCGGGCGGGACGCGTCGTGTTCGACGGTGCCGGGGCCGGGCCGGACCCGGTGGGCTTCGGGGCCGGCGTCGCGGGCGGGGAGCTGGGCGCCGGGGCCGTGGGGGTCGGCGTGGGCGTCGGCGCCGGGTGCGAAGGACGCGGTGCCGGCTTCGCGGGCGTCGGACGCTGCGGGCCCGGGGCGGGCCCGGTCACGCCGTAGCCCTCCATCGTGACGACGGTGCCGCCCGGCTCGATGGCGATCCTGGCCCGCCAGTGGCCCGCGGGCTCCCGGTCGTGGTCGATATAGACCGTGATCGTCGTGGACTGCCCCGGCCGCAGCGACCCCGCCGTATGACTCATCTGCAGCCAGGACGCGCCCGCCGACGCGCGCCAGCGCACCGGCGCGCTGCCCGCGGCGCTGAGCGTGAGGACCGTGGTCCGGCCGCTGGGCTGCGCGGCGACCGTCAGCCGGCCGGGGCCCGACTCCGTGCGGCTGCCCGGCTCGCCCGGCCGCTGCGGGGTGCCGTCCGCACTGATCACCTCGACGGACACATCGGGCGTCCCGTCGCCGCCCCGGAACCCGGGCTCGGGCGTCGTCCTCGCATTGCCGGCGTTCTCGTACGGCCGGCCGCCCAGCTGCTCCCCGGCCCCCCGGTCGCCGGCCGTCACCGAAGGCGAGTCGTCCGCCGCCGCATCCGTGGCGGGGCCGCCGTGATACGCCGCCCACAAGGCCAGCACCGGCGCCGCGACCACCGTGGCGATCACGGTGGTGGTCAGCGCCCGGCCGCGCAGCCGGCGCCGGCGGGCCACCCGGTCCGTGGGCGGGCCGACGGGAAATCCCCTGCGGTCATAGCGAGGAGAACCGTTTGCCCCACCCGTCCGGCCACCGCCTCCCGCACCGGCCACGCCCTCCGCCCGGCCCGACTTGGTGCGCCGGGCCGCCGCCAGCGCACCGCGCACGGCCTCGCGGGGCGCGGCGATCAACGGCAGCGTGCCCCGGGCCACCGGCGCGGTGCCCGGCCACGTCCCCGGTGCGGTGGCCCGCTCGGCGGTCCGACGGCACTCGGCGCAGTCGTCGACATGACGCACCAACTCCCGGCTCAGCGCCGCCCCCAGCAGCATCTGGGTGTCCCCCGCCAGCTGCGCGACCTCCCGGCAGCGGCCCGATTCGACGACGGCCAGCGCCGCCCCGGTCCGCTCCACCTCGCAGGACGCGGTGGCCAGCAGCGCGCGGGTGGCGATCGGGGCGGTACCGAGCACCGCGGCGACCTCGTCGGCCGAGAGGTGATGGCGCACCGAGAGCTCCAGGGCCTCACGCTGCTCGGGGGTGGTGCCCGCGGCCTCCGGCCAGGCCAGCGCGGCGAGTTCACGCTGCCGGCGCCCGGCCTCGGCCTCGGCGGCTGCGGCTGCGGCTGCGGCTGCGGCTGCGGCGCCAGAGGTGGTTGCGGTGGTGGCGGTGGTGGCGCCAGGGGCGGTGACGGCGCCGGAGGTGATGACGGTGGCGGCCGGGACCCTGGCGGCCGGGCCGGTCCGTTCGGCGAGCCGGCGCAGACAGGCCCAGCGGGCCAGCGCATAGAGCCAGGAGCGGTACAGCGCCCGGTCGGAAGGGCGCCGGCCGTTCTGCCGCTCGGCGAGCGCGAGCATCTCGCCCAGCACCGCGGTCGCCGCGTCGTGTTCGCACAGCACCGACAGGCAGTAGGTGAACAGCCCGTCCAGGTAAGGCTCGTAGCCGTCGGAGCGCTTGTCCGGAGGGCGCGCGGCGTCCGGGCCGGGCGGCTCGGAGGGCTGCGGTCGGCTCCGGCGCCGGCCGTCGCCGCGCGACCGGTGTGCGCCGGTGGAGTGCGTGGGGTGCTCGGGCCTGCTGCTCATCACCCCGGCGACGGTAGGCGGATGATGCAGCCGGTCTTGCTCGCGTGGACACTTTTAACCCTTACGGGTGACCATCTCCCTCAAAAGAGGACACGAATAGCCCTTTACACCGCGGGTGCGCTCCGTCGGCGCAACCGCCGGCGAGGACACCCGCCTCACTCCGCCCCACTCCGCGCCGCGCCGCCCCCTCCACCCCTGAACAATCCGGACACGGGCCCCGGCCCCTCAAGACCTCGGACGCGGCCCCTACCCCTCAAGCGCTCGGGGCAGCAGGGCAACAGAGCAACAGGGCAACAGAGCATCCAGGCATCCAGGCATCCAGGCATCAGGGAAGCAGGGAAGCAGGGAAGCAGGGCGCCGGGGAAGCACTGTCAGACCCCACCGCTACGGTGACCCCATGGCAACGCGTAAATCCTCCGGCAAGGAGCGCCCCTCCTACCGCTGCACGGAATGCGGCTGGACCACCGCGAAGTGGCTCGGCCGCTGTCCCGAATGCCAGGCGTGGGGCACGGTCGAGGAATTCGGCGGCGCCCCCGCGGTGCGCACCACCGCCCCCGGCCGGGTCACCACCGCCGCGGTGCCCATCGGCCAGGTCGACGGCCGGCAGGCCACCGCCCGCTCCACGGGCGTGGACGAACTGGACCGGGTGCTGGGCGGCGGGCTGGTCCCGGGCGCCGTGGTGCTGCTGGCCGGCGAGCCCGGCGTCGGCAAGTCCACCCTCCTGCTGGACGTCGCAGCCAAGGCCGCCTCCGACGCCCACCGCACGCTGTATGTCACGGGCGAGGAGTCCGCCAGCCAGGTACGGCTGCGCGCCGACCGCATCGGCGCCCTCGACGACCATCTGTATCTGGCGGCCGAAACCGACCTCTCCGCCGTCCTCGGCCACCTGGACACGGTCAAGCCCTCACTCCTGATCCTGGACTCCGTACAAACCGTTGCCTCACCCGAGATCGACGGCGCCCCCGGCGGCATGGCCCAGGTCCGCGAGGTCGCCGGCGCGCTGATCCGGGCATCCAAGGACCGTGGCATGTCCACCCTCCTGGTCGGCCATGTCACCAAGGACGGCGCCATCGCCGGACCGCGCCTCCTGGAGCATCTCGTCGATGTCGTCCTGCACTTCGAAGGCGACCGGCACGCCCGGCTGCGCCTGGTCCGCGGCGTCAAGAACCGCTACGGCACCACCGACGAGGTCGGCTGCTTCGAGCTGCACGACGAAGGCATCACCGGCCTCGCCGACCCCTCGGGCCTCTTCCTGACCCGCCGCGCCGAGCCCGTGCCCGGCACCTGCCTGACGGTGACCCTGGAAGGCCGCCGCCCGCTGGTCGCCGAGGTCCAGGCGCTGACCGTCGACTCCCAGATCCCCTCACCGCGGCGCACGACCTCCGGCCTGGAGACGTCCCGGGTCTCGATGATGCTCGCCGTCCTGGAACAGCGCGGCCGGATCAGCGCCCTGGGCAAGCGCGACATCTACAGCGCGACGGTCGGCGGTGTGAGGCTCACCGAACCCGCCGCCGACCTCGCCGTGGCGCTCGCCCTCGCCAGCGCCGCCAGCGACACCCCCCTCCCCAAAAACCTCGTCGCCATCGGCGAGGTGGGCCTCGCGGGCGAGGTCAGAAGGGTCACCGGTGTCCAGCGCCGGCTGTCCGAGGCCGCCCGGCTCGGCTTCACCCACGCCCTGGTCCCCTCCGACCCCGGCAAGATCCCCGACGGAATGCGGGTACGGGAAGTCGCCGACGTCGGAGCGGCCCTCAGCGTCCTGCCCAAGCGGGTGCGCCGGGAGCCCCCACAGGAAGAGGGCGCACGCCGGTAGACTTTGCCCTGGTCTCGCCCGTCACCGCAGAATTGCCTGTCGGCCACGTACGCTCCGCCGTACGTCAACACAGCATGGGCCGGGCGGCCTGCGGACCGACAGACCTTGCGACGGAGGAGTGCAGTGGCAGCCAACGACCGGGCATCGACTTCCGGCAGGTCCGGTGGAAGCTCCGGCACCGAGAGCCTGATGCGCGCCTCGCTGAGCGCCGTCGCGCCCGGTACGGCCCTGCGCGACGGTCTGGAGCGCATCCTCCGCGGCAATACGGGCGGGCTGATCGTGCTGGGCTTCGACAAGACCGTCGAAACCATGTGTACCGGCGGTTTTGTGCTCGATGTGGAGTTCACCGCGACCCGGCTGCGCGAACTGTGCAAGCTCGACGGCGCGCTGGTCCTCGACAAGGACATCACCAAAATCCTGCGGGCCGGTGTGCAGCTGGTGCCGGACGCCTCCATCCCGACGGAGGAGACCGGCACCCGCCACCGCACCGCCCAGCGCGTCTCGATCCAGGCCGGCTTCCCGGTCGTCTCCGTCAGCCAGTCGATGCGACTGATCGCCCTCTACGTGGACGGCGAGCGGCGCGTCCTGGAGGAGTCGGCCGCGATCCTCTCCCGCGCCAATCAGGCGCTGGCGACCCTGGAGCGCTACAAGCTCCGCCTGGACGAGGTCGCCGGCACCCTCTCCGCCCTGGAGATCGAGGACTTGGTGACGGTCCGCGATGTCACCGCGGTCGCCCAGCGCCTGGAAATGGTCCGCCGGATCGCCACGGAGATCGCCGAGTACGTCGTCGAACTCGGCACGGACGGCCGGCTGCTCACCCTCCAGCTGGAGGAACTGATCGCCGGCGTCGAGCCGGAACGCGAACTGGTCGCCCGCGACTACGTCCCCGAGCCGACCGCCAAACGCTCCCGCACGGTCGTCGAAGCGCTCGCCGAACTGGACGCGCTCAGCCACACCGAACTCCTCGAACTCTCCACCGTGGCCCGCGCGTTGGGCTACAGCGGCGCCCCCGAGACGCTGGACTCCGCGGTCTCCCCGCGCGGCTTCCGCCTGCTGGCGAAGGTCCCCCGGCTGCCCGGCACGGTCATCGACCGCCTCGTCGACCACTTCGGCGGCCTGCAGAAGCTGCTCGCCGCCAGCGTCGACGACCTCCAGACGGTCGACGGCGTCGGCGAGGCGCGCGCCCGCTCGGTCCGCGAGGGACTCTCTCGACTGGCGGAGTCGTCGATCCTGGAGCGGTACGTCTAGGCAGCCGTCCCGTCCGGACCCTCCCGGCGAAGCCACGCCCAGGCCGGTGGCTCCCGGCGTCAGTCCTTGGCCGGTGCCCCCTGGCGTCAGTCCTGGCCGGTGGCTCCCGGCGTCAGTCCTTGGCCAGGACGAACGAGGCATGGGCCGCTTCCAGCCCCGGCACCTTGGCCTCGATCCGGTACTTGCCGTCCGGCACCGTGGCCGAGCTCGGCGTCTCGCACTGCGGGCTGCTGGCCCGGCGATCCCACACGAGGGTGCGCTTCACAGAACCCTTGGCCGGCACCTGCAACAGTGCGGGCTCGGTGCCCGACGGGCAGTCGTTCGAGGCCCACACCCGGTCGTCGCCCGCCATGTCGGTGATGGTGAGCACCGTGGCCTTCTGTCCGAGGTCCACCTTGCAGGCGGCACCGGCCGCATTCTTGATCGTCAGCTCGAACTTCGGCTTCACGTCCGTCGGGTAGGAATCCTTGACGCTGTCCAGCACCAACTCCGCCTTCCCGGAAACGCAGTTGGGGAGCGACGATGCAGCCTCGACGGCGTTCTTGCCCGAGCCCTGGCCGATCGGACCACCGGGAACGGAACCGGAACTTCCGGAGCCGGAATCGCCGCCACCGGACTCATCACTGCCGCCGCCCGCGGCGCCCGATCCGCCACCGGAGCCGGACCCGGAACCCGAGCCCCCGCCACCCGACTCATCGCGCCCGCCCGGCTTTTGGCCGATCACCGGACCGCTGGAGGAGGGCCCCGGCGTGATGGACGTCGCGGGTCCCTTACCGTGCGACCCCTTGCCCTCGGCGCTGTTCTTGCCGCCGCTTCCGCCCAAGTTGAGGGCCCACACCACCAGAAGGGCGAGCAGCACGACGATGGCCAGCGCAACAGCCCTCCGCCGCCAGTAGATGGAGGAGGGAAGCGGCCCGATCGGATTGCGCAGTGATCCCACGCGGAAACTCTACGAGAGATCGGCCGCCACACCGGCCAGTACCCGCCGCATCCGACTGCAACTTTTCCCATGATCGGTCCGGCAGCGGCTTGCGTTCACCCCCGCGACGACTTCCCGGCCGCATTTCCACCCTTAACACGCCAGATGCCCGTTAGGTCTGGTTCTACTCCTAGGTCTGATTCTGCTCCGCTCCGGCCTCGCCATTGCCCGAGACGCCCTTCGCCGTCGGCGGGATGCGCCCGTGGCCGTCGGCACCCTGCGCCCGTGGCCGTCGGCGAGTTACCCCCTGAACGTTCGCCGGATGCCTCTGAACATCGGCGGGTCGCACCCTTGACCCTCGTCGGAAGAGACGGAAGAAACGGAAGAGGAAGAGAAAGAGGAAGCACGGGCGGGCCTTCCATCCTCACCGGAGAGTCCCCCTCTCCAGAGCGTCCACCCTCTCCAGAGAGTCCGCCCCCACCGGAGAGGAAGCGCGGGCCGGCGTTCCGCCCTCACCGGCTCGGCCACTCCTCCTTGTGACCGAAGCCCTGCCCGTTGTCGATCAACCGCAGCCAGTCGGGGCGCAGCTCCCACAGCACGGTCCGCTCCAGCGCGGCGCGCAGCCGGTCGCTCGCCGCGACGAAGGGGAAGCGCTCCAGATAGACCCGCCAGCCGGCCGCCCGCTCGGCGCCGGTCAGGGTGCGGCAGCGGCCCCGCCCCTGAAGTCCAGTCAGGGCGCTCCACTCCTGGCCGTCCCGCTGCGCCGTGAACGCGACCCGTGCGCCGGGCTCCGCCAGAGCCCGGCCGTGCCGAGTCGTGGCCGCGGTGACGAAGTACAGCGCGGGCCCGGCACCCACCGCACCGCCGTCCTTCCTGCCACCCTCCCCGTCGATTGCGCCAGCCGCACCGGCCGTGTTGGCCGCACCGGCCGCACCAGCCGTGTCGGCCGCACCGGTCGCATCAACTACACGGGCCGTATCGACCGCATCAGCCGCACCGGCAGCGCCAATCGCATCGAGAGCGCCAACCGCATCGGTCGCGTACAGCACCGCGCACGCCTGCGGTCCGCCCTCGTCCACATACGCCAGCGTCATTGTCGTATGCGCGGCCAGCGCCCGCCGGATCACCTCCGGGCAGGGCGGATCGCCCACCCCCGCCGCACCGGCCGATCCAGCCGCACCGCCCGCACTCACCACGCCGCCCGATCCGCCCGCACCTGCCGCGCCCTCCCCGCCACTCATCTCCGCCCCACCCGCATCCGCACTACCTGTACCCGCCATGCCCTCATCCGCGACGCCCACATCGGTCACGCCCTCATCCGCCATGCCCTCATCCTCCGCTTTCCCTGCTTGCCGCCTCCATTATTCCAGCAACGATTACGCAGAGTAATCAGTTCCCCTCATTTTGTGGTCGCCCTGAAACCCTGAACCCTGAATCCCTGAGTGCCCAACCCCACCGCGTCCTGCATCCGGCACCACCTGCCACACACCGCATGCGGCATGCCGCATGCCACGCCCCGCCCATCCGAGCCCGACACCCTGTCGTCACGCCCCGCCCATCCGAGTCCGGCGCCCGCTCGTCCCGTACCGCCGCATACCGCCGCATACCGCCGGTAGCCGCCACCCGTGCGTAACCGTTCGTCCTGCGTGCGGGTGGGCGCGCGGCGGGGCGGGCCCGGTGCGTTTCCCGGGTGAGCCCGGACGTGCCAGGATCGGCAGTGCCATGACTTCGACGCCTGTCACCACCACTGCCACGACCGCCGCCGCCGAGACCGTTTCCGCCGCCGACGCGGCCGCGGGAGCCGCCGACGGGACCGCGCTGCACGGCCCGGTCACCGACTGGTTCGACGAGCACGCCCGCGATCTGCCCTGGCGCCGCCCCGAGGCGGGCGCCTGGGGCGTGATGGTGAGCGAGTTCATGCTGCAGCAGACCCCGGTCAGCAGAGTGCTGCCGGTCTACGAGCAGTGGCTGGCCCGCTGGCCGCGCCCCGCCGACCTGGCCGCCGAGGCACCCGGCGAGGCGGTACGGGCCTGGGGCCGGCTCGGCTATCCGCGCCGCGCCCTGCGGCTGCATGCCGCCGCCTCCGCCATACAGGAGCGGCACGGTGGCGACGTGCCGCGCGAGCACGGCCAGTTGCTGGCGCTGCCCGGCGTCGGCGAGTACACCGCCGCCGCCGTCGCGTCGTTCGCGTACGGGCAGCGGCATGCCGTGCTGGACACCAATGTGCGCCGGGTGTTCGCCCGCGCGGTGGCCGGTCGCCAGTTCCCGCCGAACGCCACCACCGCGGCGGAGCGCAAGCTCGCCCGCGCACTGCTGCCCGAGGACGAGAACCTGGCTGCGCGCTGGGCGGCGGCCACGATGGAGCTGGGTGCGCTGCTGTGTACGGCGCGTGCGCCGGAGTGCGGCCGCTGCCCGATTGCCGCGCAGTGCTCCTGGCGGCAGGCGGGGTCCCCGGCGCACGACGGTCCGCCACGTCGTACCCAGACGTATGCCGGTACCGACCGGCAGGTACGCGGCAAGCTGCTGGCTGTGCTGCGCGAGGCGGTCACGCCGGTGCCGCAGCAGGTGCTGGACGCGGTGTGGGACGAGCCGGTACAGCGGGCACGGGCGCTGGACGGGCTGGTCTCGGACGGTTTGGTGGAGCCGCTCGGCGGTGGCCGCTACCGGCTGCCGCTGACGTAGCGCGGCGGTTCACCCGTAAGGGAACAGGGGGCGCGGCCGCTTCGGAGGCCGCGCCCTTCCGCGTTCGGCACCCCTGCCTGATCCCCAGTCACTTTTCGCGTCACTTGACCGAAAGGTGCCCGGATACGTCCGGAAGAAGTCCTTCCCGCCGCCGGATTGCCGCCGCGTCACGGCCGGCCCCACCTTCCGGCGGGGGCGCCCCTCCCCCCGGAGCATGACGCGCAGCGGGCCCCTGTCCATCTGAGGTATGACCCCTGGCGGGCTGTTACACAACCGAGGGTTTTCCGTGCACTCCCTGTAGGGCCGACGCACATTACGCCGCAACACCCTCTCCGTAGCGTCTCCCTCGTGCTGGAGATGACCGCCAGCACGGTCAACGTGGGGAACCGTAAGCGGATCGGAGGCGTCGGAATGGCGACCAGCGGCGGCAAGGTACTGGACTTCGAAGAGTACGTTCGTACGCGGCAGGAGGCCCTGTTGCGGAGTGCCCGGCGCCTGGTGCCCGACCCGGTCGACGCCCAGGATCTGCTGCAGACGGCATTGGTGCGTACTTACGGGCGCTGGGACGGCATCGCGGACAAGTCGCTGGCCGACGCCTATCTGCGCCGCGTCATGATCAACACGCGGACGGAGTGGTGGCGGGCGCGCAAGCTCGAAGAGGTGCCCACCGAGCAGCTCCCGGACGCGAGCGTGGACGACGGCACCGAGCAGCGTGCCGACCGCGCCCTCCTGATGGACATCCTCGGGGTGCTGGCTCCCAAGCAGCGCAGCGTTGTCGTGCTGCGGCACTGGGAGCAGATGAGCACGGAGGAGACCGCGGCGGCGCTCGGCATGTCCACGGGAACTGTCAAGAGCACGCTGCACCGCGCGCTGGCCCGACTGCGCCAGGAGCTGCAGATGCGGGACATCGATGCCCGGATGCTGGAGCGCGGCGAGCGGGGCGAGCGGAGCCGGGAGCGGTGCGCAGCCTGAGGGCCGCCGCACGGCGCGAGGCGCCACAGCGAGCGCCGCGTCGAGCATCACATCGAACGGCACATCGAACGGCACATCGAGCGCCACGCCGAACGGCACGTCGAGCATGACAACTGACATAGCGCCACATGCAAGGCAAAGTCCGCCTTTATTGATGAAAACGGACACAGCGCCAGGCGCCTTACGGCTCACAGCTCGACGCGCGACAATCACATCAGGAACAGCAGCGGGATCAGCGGCTGTGCGAGCAGCACGGTGAGCAGGAGCGGATTGACCAGGAACAGGTTGACCAGGGTCGGGTTGACCAGAGGCGGCGCGGCCACGGCAGGAGTGGCCGCCGTCGGCCTTTTGCTGGCCGGATGCAATCCGGGGGGCGAGGGCGTGCGCAGCGAGGGAGCGGCCAGCACCACCCCCGCACCCAAGGGCGCGGTGCGCAACACCCCGAGCCCGGTCTCGACCGCCCCTTACAAGAAGGTCGACGCCGTCAAGCTGCTGAAGGACGCCCCGAAGGTCGGCCCGGATGTGAAGAAGTCGCTGGCCAAGCCGTGCGCCGCGGACGAGTACCCGGTCGAGGTGACCTATGCGTCGCTGACCGGCAGCAAGGACCCCGATGTCATCGTCAACGTCATGACCTGCGCGGATTCCGTCGGCATCGGTGCGTATGTCTTCCGCAGGCACGACGGCTCCCCGGACGGGTATGACACCGTGTACAGCAATGAACAGCCGTCGGTCTACGCCGGGGTCAACAAAGGCGATCTGGAGGTCTCCAAGCAGACCTACGCCGCGGGGGACAAGGTGTGCTGCCCCTCCGGTGAGGACGTGATGACCTACCAGTGGGCAGGCGACCACTTCCGCGAACACGACCGCTATCACACCGACTACAGCAAGACCACCGCCGACGGCGCCACGCCGGACGACGGCACGGGAACGGAGGGTTGAGACAACCGCATGGCCGAGACCCATGTGCTCTTCGTCGAGGACGACGACGTCATCCGCGAGGCGACCCAGCTCGCCCTGGAACGGGACGGGTTCGTGGTCACCGCGATGCCCGACGGGCTCGCGGGCCTGGAGGCGTTCCGCGCCAACCGCCCCGATATCGCGCTGCTCGATGTGATGGTGCCGGGACTCGACGGTGTCAGCCTGTGCCGGCGGATCCGCGATGAGTCGACGGTTCCCGTGATCATGCTGTCGGCGCGCGCCGACTCGATCGATGTGGTGCTCGGCCTGGAGGCCGGCGCGGACGACTATGTCACCAAGCCGTTCGACGGCGCGGTGCTGGTCGCCCGGATCCGCGCGGTGCTGCGCCGCTTCGGCCACGCCAGCGGCCCGGACCGGGCCGGCGCCGCCTCGGGGGAGGTGGACGACGCCGCCGAGCCGGTGCTGCGCTTCGGTGATCTGGAGGTCGACACCGAGGGCATGGAGGTGCGCAAAGGTGGCGAGAACGTCGCGCTGACGCCGACCGAGATGCGGCTGCTGCTGGAGTTCTCCAACGCACCGGGTACGGTCCTGTCGCGTGACCGGCTGCTGGAGCGGGTCTGGGATTACGGCTGGGGCGGTGACACCCGGGTGGTGGACGTCCATGTGCAGCGGTTGCGCGGCAAGATCGGCCAGGACCGGATCGAGACGGTCCGCGGCTTCGGATACAAGCTGAGAGGCTGACACCTCTGGTGGTCAGGCTGGCCCTGCGGACGGGGCTGAGATGGAAGCTCAGCGCCGCGATCGCGCTCGTCGGAGCTCTGGTCGCGATCGCGCTGAGCCTTGTCGTGCACAATGCCGCCCGCCATTCGATGCTCGACAACAGCCGGGATGTGCAGATCGAGCGGCTCAACTTCACGCAGAAGATCTTCGTCTCCACCAACCGGCTGCAGTTCGGCGCGAAGATCGACGATCCGGCGCTGCCGGAGGCGCTGCGCGACGAGGTCGCCAAGAACAAGCGCGCCACCTACCTCCAGGACACCGGACAGACCGCCCCCGAGGTGTGGGCGGCCTCGCCGATCAGCAACGGCCGGGTGCTGTCCGTCCACGACCGCTTCCCCGACCGCTTCGCCGTCCTGGACGATCTCGACCAGGCGCTGGTCATCGGCTCGACCGCGGTGGTGGTCGGCGGCTGTGCGCTGGGGGTGCTGGTCGGCGGGCGGCTCTCCAAGCGGCTGCGCAAGGCGGCCGCGGCCGCCGGAAAGCTCGCCGACGGTGACACCTCGGTGCGGATCCGCGACGAGGTCGGCAGCGGCCGGGTGCGTGACGAGACCGACGATCTGGCCTTTGCCGTGGATGCCATGTCGGATGCCCTCCAGGAGCGCATCGAGGCCGAGCGGCGGGTCACCGCCGATATCGCGCACGAGCTGCGCACCCCGGTCACCGGCCTGCTGACCGCCGCCGAACTCCTGCCGCCCGGCCGCCCCTCCGAGCTCGTACGCGACCGTGCGCAGGCGCTGCGCACCCTCGTCGAGGACGTCTTGGAAGTGGCCCGGCTCGATGGCCATGCGGAGCGCGCCGAGCTGCAGGATGTCGCGCTCGGCGAGTTCGTCTCCCGGCGGGTGCGCGCCCTCGACCCGGGGATCACCATCGATGTCGTACGGGACGCCGAGGTCACCACCGACCCGCGCCGTCTGGAGCGGATTCTCGGCAATCTGATCGCCAACGCCGCCCGGCACGGCAGCCCGCCGGTCGAGGTCACCGTCGAGGGGCGGGTCCTGCGGGTCCGCGACCATGGCACGGGCTTCCCCGAGGCGCTGCTGCGCGAGGGCCCCAGCCGCTTCCGCACCGGCAGCAGCGACCGGGCGGGCCGCGGGCACGGCCTGGGCCTGACCATCGCGGCCGGCCAGGCCCGTGTGCTGGGCGCCCGGCTCACCTTCCGCAACGCCGATGAGCTCACCGACGGCTCGACCGGCGCCGTCTCCGTCCTGTGGCTGCCGGAGAACGCCCCCACCAGTACGGGCAGCTTCCCGGTCCTTCATCTTCCCGACCGCTGACGGGGCTGCCGCCCGCCCTCCGACGACGGCGACGATGACGATGACGACGCTGATGACGACCACGACGACGACGGCGGCGGCGGCGGCGACGATGGCGACAGCGACGATGGCGGTGACGATGACGGCGGGTATGCGGTACTACCCGCGCGGTACCCGCCCGTAGGCGCCGACGGCTGCGGGCGGCTCAGTTCCGCAGCCGTAAACACAGCGAGCGGCCCCCGGCGGAAGAGAAAGCCGGGGGCCGCTCGGGCGCCGGGAACGGGGCCGGTCAGACGGCCTCTGCCACCATCGGCCGGTCCACCGGAGCGTCCCCACCCTCCGGGCTCCCGGCGGGCTTGGCCGGGCCGCCGCGCAGCGGCACCTCCTTGAGGAACCAGGCCGCGGCGAAGCCGATGATGCTGACCGCCGCGCCCCACAGGAAGACGTGGTGGGTGCCGGTGGCGACCGCGTGCGCGTAGGCGTCCTTGATCATCGGCGGGAGCTTGGCCAGCCCCTTCGGGTCCATCTGGGCCCCGCCGCCGGTTATCTTCTCGCCGGCCTTGCCGATCCGCTCGGCCATCGTGGACTGCACCTGGTGGGTGAAGATCGCGCCGAAGATCGCGACGCCGAAGGAGCCGCCGATCGTGCGGAAGAGGGTGGCCGAGGACGAGCCGACGCCCATGTCCTTCATCTCGACGCTGTTCTGCGCGATCAGCATCGTGGTCTGCATCAGGAAGCCCATACCGGCGCCGAGCACCGCCATGTAGAGACCCGAGGTGAAGCGGGTGGTGCCGGTGTCCATCAGGGACAGCAGCGCCAGGCCCGCGGTGATCAGTCCGCCGCCGACCACGACGAAGATCTTGTACTTGCCGGTCGTGGTGGTGACCCGGCCGGCGAACAGCGACACGGCCATCATCGCGAGCAGCATCGGCAGCAGCAGCAGGCCGGAGTTGGTGGCCGAGGCCCCCTGCACGGTCTGCTGGAACAGCGGCAGGAACGTCATCGACCCGAACATCACAAAGCCGACCAGGAAGCCGATGACCGTGACCAGCGCGAAGTTGCCGTTACGGAAGATGTGCAGCGGCAGCACCGGCTCGCCGACCCTGCCCTCCACCACCAGGAAGAGGGCGAGCGCGACCACGCCGAGGATTCCGAGGCCGATGATCTGGCCGGACAGCCAGTCGTACTCGGTGCCGCCCCAGGTGGTGATCAGTACCAGCGAAGTGATGCCGACGGTGAGCAGCGCGGCACCGGCGTAGTCGATCCGGGTCTGCGACCGCTTCTTCGGCAGATGCAGCACCGCGGTCACCATGACCAGCGCGATCGCACCGAGCGGCAGGTTGATGTAGAAGCTCCAGCGCCAGCCGAGGTGGTCGGTGATGCTGCCGCCGACCAGCGGTCCGCCGATCATGGCGACGGCCATGACGCCGGCCATCATGCCCTGGTACTTGCCGCGCTCCCGCGGCGGGATCAGATCGCCGATGATCGCCATGACGCCGACCATCAGACCGCCCGCGCCCAGGCCCTGGACGGCGCGGAAGCCGATCAGCTGCCCCATGTCCTGCGCCATGCCGGACAGCGCGGAGCCGATCAGGAAGAGCACGATGGACGACAGGAAGACGCCCTTGCGCCCGTACATGTCGCCGAGCTTGCCCCAGATCGGCGTCGAGGCGGCGGTGGCGAGGGTGTAGGCCGTGACGACCCAGGACAGATGGTCCATCCCGCCCAGTTCACCGACGATCGTCGGCATCGCGGTGCCGACGATCATGTTGTCCAGCATCGCGAGCAGCATCGCGATCATCAGCGCGAAGAGCACCACCCGTACGCCGGCCGGCTGCTTGGCCGAGCCCGGCTCCGGTATCGCGTCCGGTATCGCGTCCAGTCTCCCCTTCATCGCCGTCTTCCGTCCGTCCCCCGTCGGGGTCGCATGCTGCGACTTCCCCATCACTCACTCCCACTTACTTGCCGCCCGGCTAGTTCAGTACAGTGATGAAGGTAGGCGGCGAACTAGCCGGGCGTCAAGTAAGTTTCTCTTCGGCCCGGCTGGGCAGCCCTCTGACCAGTACCGACGACGCAGGAGAACACCATGAGCACACAGGCGCGCAGGGGAAACACCCGCCAGCGCATCCAGGACGTCGCTCTGGAGCTGTTCTCCGAACAGGGCTACGACAAGACATCACTGCGCGAGATCGCCGAGAAGCTCGACGTCACCAAGGCGGCGCTCTACTACCACTTCAAGACCAAGGAAGACATCGTCATCGGCCTGTTCCAGGACCTGGGCCGGCCCATCGACGAGCTGATCGCCTGGGCCGAGGAGCAGCCGCGCACCCTGGAGACCAAGCGGGAGCTGATCCGCCGCTACAGCGAGTCGCTGCGCTCGGCCGAGCCCCTCTTCCGCTTCATGCAGGAGAACCAGGCCGCGGTGCGTGATCTGAGCATCGGCGAGATCTTCAAAGCGCGGATGCTCACGCTCTTCGGGCTGCTCAAGGAGCCCGAATCGGAGCTGACGGACCAGGTGCGCTGCCTCACGGCACTGTTCTCCATGCATGCGGGCATCTTCGCGATGAAGAACGTGGAGGGCGACCCCGAGGACAAGCGCAAGGCCGTCCTCGAGGTCGCCACAGAACTGGTCACGGCGGCAAACCCGCCGAGCCGCCGGCCAGCCCGGCCGGACTCAGCTCAGACGGCGTCGCCGTGAGCCCGCAGGAATCCGGTCGGCTCGATGCCCGACCCGTAGTTGGGGCCGGTGCGGACCTCGAAGTGCAGGTGGGGGCCGGTGGAGTTGCCGGTGCTGCCGGACAGGGCGATCTGCTGGCCGGTGCCGACCTGCTGGCCGACCTGGACCTGTATCTGTGACAGGTGCGCGTACTGGGTGTACGTGCCGTTGTCGTGCTGGATCACAATGGCGTTGCCGTACGCCGGGCCGTCGCCGCCGCCCCAGGGACCGGCCTTGACGACGGTGCCCTTGTGGACGGCCTTGACCGCGGTGCCGGTCGGCACGACGAAGTCCTGGCCACTGTGCTTGTGCGCCCAGTGGCTGCCGGCGATGCCGAAGGGCTCACCCAGGGTGTAGTGGTCCACCGGCTTGACCCAGGCGTCGGCCTTCTTGGCCGCGTCCTTCTTGGCCTTGGCGGCGGCCTTGGCGTCCACGACGGACTTCGCCTGCGCGTCGGCCTGCGCGGTGACGGTCGAACCGACACCCGAGGTGAGGTTCAGCAGACCACCGTCGGCAGCGGTGGCGACACCGGCGCCGAGTGCGGCGGTCACGCCGATACCGGCGGCCACTATCGCGACGCGATTGCGCAGAGCGGACTTCTTCGAATTGCGGAGAGCGGCGAACTTCGACATGCGGGTTTTCCTCCAGAGAATTGATTGGTTTCCCGGCTGCGGTCCGGGATAGCCATTCCTTGGTAACCCGCCTGCGCCGCCCCGCCAAGGGGCGCTTCTACTAACCCGGCCCGTACGAGGAGCCGGGTGAACTGGACCCTTGCGTGCCCTCCAGAGCTCTGCGCGAAACACCCGAATTCGGACATCTCGCACTACCCTGGAGGCTGGTCGCACACCCTTTGAACAGGGGGTTTCCCCCCATGCCGGACGGGCGCCACCCTTCCCCGGCCGCCCACCCCCCGAGCGCCCCCCGAGCACCCCGCCCCGGGGCCCGAAAACCCCGGCGGCTCCACGGCCCGCTTCCCCTAATTCCTCTAGTAGGCCCCAAATCGACTGTGCGCCATGTCACCGATAAACAAGATCCAATCCCTTTCCGCGGCCATTCGCGCGCCCGATTCGGGCCCAAGGGCCCCTGTGACGCGGGTTACTCGGGAATGTGTGACGCGGGTTACCCGGTCTTTGTGACCCCGGTAACTCGATAGCGGCGGCCCCGGAACTCCAAGGCCGAGGAATGTCCCTAGAGGAATCTCCCTGTGGGACGGGAAGGGGAGGGCGAGGGGGTGACATCCGTGGCCGGCGCCACACCCTGCCCCCGCCACCACGGTCCGCTGTCCGCTCTCCCCCAGCCCCCAGCCCCCAGCCCCCAACCGTCTCTCCCCTCCGCCCTCCGCGTGAACCTGGCCGATCCCCGCCCGGCGCCCCGGCGGCCGCTCTAGCCCGGCCGGACGACAGCACCGGCCACGGACGACAGCACCGGCCAAGGGGAAGGGCGGACCGCAGCATGGACCCGTCAGCAGTGGGCGTACGACTCGCCTCCGGCGTGGTCGCACCGCTCGTCAGGAAACTCTTCGTCCAGGAGGGGCCGGGCGCCGCGCTGGTGGCGGCACCGGTACGGATATCCGGCCTGGTCAGCTTCAAGGGCGAGAAGCGGACCCTCTCCGAAAGGGATCTGCACAAGCTCGCGGCGGAGCTGGTGGACCGGGCCGTACGGGCCGCCGGCCCCGGTGAGCGCCCGCTCCCCGCGGACGAGGAGCCGGCCGTGGCCGATGCCCTGGCCGCCACACTGCGTGGCCTCGGCACCCTCGACATGGACGACGTACAGGCCGTCCACCTGGGCGCCACCGGCCTGGCCGCCCGTCTGCAAGCCCGCCCGCCCGCCTGCCGCCCGCGGCCTGTCCCGCGATGCCGAGCTGCTGCACGACACCCTGCTCGGCACCGCCTGCCTGCACATCGTCCACTTCTTCACCCAGCGCTCGGCCTTCGTGGCCCGCACCCTCGTCCAGCAGAGCCGGAGCCTGGACAGCCTGATCGGCGTCATCGACGCCTTCCTCGCGGCATCCGTCCCCGCGGGCCGCCGACGCCGCGTTCGAGCGCACCTATCTCGCCTACCTCGCCCGCAAGCACGGCCGGCTGACCATCTACGGCATCGATCTCGCCCACTCCCCGGACCGGTGGCCGCTGGACGCGGCGTACCTGAGC
Source organism: Streptomyces sp. NPDC054765 (assembly GCF_053612065.1). NCBI lineage: Bacteria > Bacillati > Actinomycetota > Actinomycetes > Kitasatosporales > Streptomycetaceae > Streptomyces > Streptomyces sp. NPDC054765. The sequence continues at coordinate 45,471 of NZ_JBSHBP010000038.1, forward strand.
CTGGAGGCCACGGCCGCCGCCCCGGCCACCTGTGAGCTGCCGGTCATCGGCCCCTTCGCCGAGGAGGGCGGCGGCCCCCGGCCCGAACCGCCGGCCCCCGTTCCCGCCCCCGCCGACCAGGCCCTGGCCAACCGCGACCGGGTGCTGCTGCGCGGTGTCGCCGGCTCCGGCAAGAGCACCCTCGTCCAGTGGCTGGCCGTCTCCTGCACCAAGGCCCCGGGCGAGAGCGCCCTGCCCCACCTCTACGGCCGGATCCCCTTCGTCCTCCCGCTGCGCACCCTCACCCGCGACGGCGCGCCCCTGCCCGCCCCCGACCGCTTCCTCACGGCCGTCAGTTGCCCCGTGTCCGGGTCGCAGCCCGACGGCTGGGCCGACCGCGTACTGGCGTCCGGGCGGGCACTCCTCCTGGTCGACGGGCTGGACGAGATCCCCGAGCGCGAGCGCGAGCTGACCCGCCGCTGGCTGCGCGATCTGATCGACGCCTTCCCGGACAACCTGTGGATGATCACCTCCCGCCCCTCCGCCGTACGCGACGACTGGCTCGCCGACGACGGATTCGGCGAGCTGACGCTCTCCGCCATGAGCCGCAGCGAGGTCACCGCGTTCATCGGCCGCTGGCATCGTGCGGTCCGCTGTGACGCCGAGGACCCCGACCGCCTCGACGCCTACGAACAGTCCCTCCTGGCCGCGGTCCACACCACACAGGACCTCGCCCGGCTCGCCACCAACCCCCTGATGTGCGGCCTGATCTGCGCACTGCACCGGGACCGCCGCGGCTATCTGCCCACCGGCCGCAAGGAGCTCTACGACGCCGCCCTGGGCATGCTGCTCTCCCGCCGCGACCGCGAACGCGATATGGCCGCCCCCACGGGCATCGAGCTGAGCGACGAGCCGCAGATCCAGCTTCTCCAGCGGCTCGCCTACTGGCTCATCCGCAACGGCCGTACCGAACTCGACCGTGAGCGGGCGGAGCGCATCGTCGGCGAGGCGCTGCCGTCCGTGCCCGCAGCCGCCGAGCAGGGAACCGCAGCGGCCGTCCTCCGCCATCTGCTGTTGCGCAGCGGTCTGCTCCGCGAACCGGCCCCCGGCTCGGTCGACTTCGTCCACCGCACGTTCCAGGACTACCTCGGCGCCAAGGCGGCCGTGGAGGACGGCGATTTCGGGCTGCTGGTGTCCCACGCGGACGACTCCCAGTGGGAGGACGTGATCCGGATGGCGGTGGCACACGCCCGGCCGCGGGAACGGGCGGAGATCTTACGGGGGTTGATGGCGCGCGGCGACGGCATCGAGGACCGCCCGGCCCGTTTGCGCGTCCATCTGCTGGCCATGGCCTGCCTGGAGCATGCGACGGAACTGGACCCGCGGGTGCGGGAGGAGGTGCACGAGCGCGCGGGGGCGATCTTGCCGCCCCGGATTCGCGAGGAGTCGAAACTGCTGGCCGAGGTGGGCCCGCTCGTCCTGGGACTGCTGCCCGGCCCGGAGGGGCTGGCGGACGACGAGGCGCAGGAGGTGGTGGCGACCGCCGCGCTCATCGGGTCGGACGCGGCGCTGGAGGTCATGAAGCGCTTCCGGGGCCACACCTCGGCCGGTGCCGGCTTTCAACTCGCCAATTCCTGGCACTCTTTCGACACCGACCACTACGCAGAGCAGATCATCCGGCACCTTGACACGGATGTATCCGTCACCGTCAGCAGCGTCGCCGAGCTGTGTGCGCTGAAAGCCCTCGGCGGCCGGCCGCGCACCGAGGTACGCGGCCCCTTCACCGCCCGTCAGCTCCTCGGCGGACTGCACGCCCACCGGATCACGCATCTCCTTCTCGCCGACAACCCGGAGCTCAGGTGCCTGGAGTTCCTCCGGGAATTCGGGGCGCTGGAGTCGCTCGTTCTCCGGGGCTGCCCGTCGGTCGGGAGCCTGGCTCCACTGGCGGACCTGCCGATCCGCTCACTGGCCCTCTCCGGGCCCGACGGCACCGTCGTTCCCACCCACGGACTCGACGGCCTGCGTCACACACGTTCCCTGGTGGTCTACTCCGACCTCCTTCCGGACGTCATGGCCGCCCTGCCGACGCGAGCCCCGCTGACCGGCCTGACGCTCGGGCAGCCCATCGGATCCAGCTTCACGCAGGTGGCATCCTGGCCCCGCCTGCGGCACCTCCGATTGCCCCGCATCACGGACGAGTTCGCCGAGGATCAATGGGGTGCGCTCGCAGGCCTCTCCGAGCTGGCGGACTTTGCCTTCGGGCCGGCCGAGGAACAGGCCACCTTGCGGATTCCCCCCGGCCTTCAGGTGCCCCACGTGCACACCCTGAGCATCCTGAACCCGGCCCGCCGCCCGGCATCCGACCTGAGCGACCTGCTGGAGGCCGTCCTCCCCGCGTTCCCCGGCGTCCGGAAAATCCAGCTCTACGGCCTTCTCGACACCCCCATCGGCCTCCCCTCCCTGGCCGCCCTGCCGGACCTCCAGGAGGTGCATCTCTCCTACCTCCGGCCCGAGCCCGGCCGCCCCCTCCCTCCCCACATCAAACTCACCCGCTACCCACGCCCCCGCACATAGGCCTACGAACGGCGCAGCCTCCCCGCACCCCACCCCCACACCACCGGTCGACCGGTCCGCCGGTCCACCGGTCCACCGGTCCGATCCGGTGGCGGCTCGTCCATGACCTGGGAGTTTCAGGGAGTGGCGGTCTGCCTTTCCGAAACCGGGCAGGCTTTGTCCCGGCCGTCGTATTCCACCGGTGCGTGGTGTTCCCGAAGGGATTGGCGTCGTCCGGAGGCAGCGGACGGGTGCCGGTGATGTTGTCCGTAAACGGCCGAAAATGGCCTAGCAATTACGGAGCCTATGGATACGCATTTCCTTCTGCCGTATACAGAACTGCCCCGGAACCGTGAGAAACGATTCCGGGGCAGTGCCGTATGCGCGATATAAGCGGTGCCGGTCAGGCGTCCTTGCTCAGGTTCGGGCCCGAACCGCCGGCCGCGGACTCGATCGGCGGGGCGTCCGGCAGCGCCGACTTCTCCTCGCCGCGGAAGGTGAACTTCGCAGTGTCACCCTCGCCCTCGACATCGACGACCACGATGTGGCCCGGACGCAGCTCGCTGAAGAGGATCTTCTCCGAGAGGGCGTCCTCGATCTCGCGCTGGATCGTGCGGCGCAGCGGCCGGGCGCCGAGCACCGGGTCGTACCCGCGCTTGGCCAGCAGCGACTTGGCCTCGCCGCTGAGCTCGATGCCCATGTCGCGGTCCTTGAGCCGCTCGTCCACCTTGGCGATCATGAGGTCGACGATCTGGATGATGTCTTCCTCGGTCAGCTGGTGGAAGACGACGGTGTCGTCGACACGGTTGAGGAACTCGGGGCGGAAGTGCTGCTTGAGCTCTTCGTTGACCTTGTTCTTCATCCGCTCGTAGCTGGACTTGGTGTCGCCCTGGGCCGCGAAGCCGAGGTTGAAGCCCTTGGAGATGTCCCGGGTGCCGAGGTTGGTCGTCATGATGATGACCGTGTTCTTGAAGTCCACGACCCGGCCCTGGGAGTCGGTCAGGCGACCGTCCTCCAGGATCTGCAGCAGCGAGTTGAAGATGTCCGGGTGGGCCTTCTCGACCTCGTCGAAGAGCACGACGGAGAACGGCTTGCGGCGCACCTTCTCGGTGAGCTGGCCGCCCTCTTCGTAGCCGACGTAGCCGGGAGGCGAACCGAAGAGCCGCGAGACCGTGTGCTTCTCGCTGAACTCCGACATGTCGAGGGAGATCAGCGCGTCCTCGTCGCCGAACAGGAACTCCGCCAGCGTCTTGGACAGCTCGGTCTTACCGACACCGGACGGACCGGCGAAGATGAACGAGCCACCGGGACGCTTGGGGTCCTTGAGGCCGGCCCGGGTACGGCGGATGGCCTGGGAGAGCGCCTTGATGGCGTCCTTCTGGCCGATGACGCGCTTGTGCAGCTCGTCTTCCATCCGCAGCAGCCGGGAGGACTCCTCCTCGGTGAGCTTGAAGACCGGGATGCCGGTCGCCGTCGCCAGGACCTCGGCGATCAGCTCCTCGTCCACCTCGGCGACGACGTCCATGTCGCCGGCCTTCCACTCCTTCTCCCGCTTGGCCTTGGCGGCCAGGAGCTGCTTCTCCTTGTCGCGCAGGCCCGCAGCCATCTCGAAGTCCTGCGAGTCGATCGCGGACTCCTTCTCCCGGCGCACATCGGCGATCTTCTCGTCGAATTCGCGCAGGTCCGGCGGCGCGGTCATCCGGCGGATCCGCATCCGGGAGCCGGCCTCGTCGATCAGGTCGATCGCCTTGTCCGGCAGGAAGCGGTCGGAGATGTAGCGGTCGGCGAGGGTGGCCGCGGCGACCAGCGCGGAGTCCGTGATGGAGACGCGGTGGTGCGCTTCGTAGCGGTCCCGCAGACCCTTGAGGATCTCGATGGTGTGCGGCAGCGACGGCTCCGCGACCTGGATCGGCTGGAAGCGGCGCTCGAGGGCCGCGTCCTTCTCCAGGTGCTTGCGGTACTCGTCGAGCGTGGTGGCACCAATGGTCTGCAGCTCGCCTCGCGCCAGCATGGGCTTGAGGATGCTCGCGGCGTCGATCGCGCCCTCGGCGGCACCCGCACCCACCAGGGTGTGGAGCTCGTCGATGAACAGGATGATGTCGCCGCGGGTGCGGATCTCCTTGAGGACCTTCTTCAGGCGCTCTTCGAAGTCACCGCGGTAGCGGGAGCCGGCGACCAGGGCACCGAGGTCGAGGGTGTAGAGGTGCTTGTCCTTGAGGGTCTCGGGCACCTCGCCCTTGACGATGGCCTGCGCCAGACCCTCGACGACCGCCGTCTTGCCGACGCCGGGCTCGCCGATGAGGACCGGGTTGTTCTTGGTACGGCGGGACAGGACCTGCATGACCCGCTCGATTTCCTTCTCGCGCCCGATGACCGGGTCGAGCTTGGTCTCGCGGGCGGCCTGCGTCAGGTTGCGGCCGAACTGGTCCAGGACCAGGGAGGTCGAGGGCGTGCCCTCGGCGGGGCCGCCGGCCGTGGCGGCTTCCTTGCCCTGGTAGCCGGAGAGCAGCTGGATGACCTGCTGCCGCACCCGGTTGAGATCGGCGCCCAGCTTCACCAGGACCTGGGCGGCGACGCCCTCGCCCTCGCGGATCAGGCCGAGCAGGATGTGCTCCGTACCGATGTAGTTGTGGCCGAGCTGGAGGGCCTCGCGGAGCGAGAGCTCCAGGACCTTCTTGGCACGGGGGGTGAAGGGAATGTGCCCGGACGGGGCCTGCTGGCCCTGCCCGATGATCTCCTCCACCTGCTGGCGGACCGCCTCGAGCGAAATCCCGAGGCTCTCCAGGGCCTTAGCGGCGACACCCTCACCCTCATGGATCAGGCCCAGGAGGATGTGCTCGGTGCCGATGTAGTTGTGGTTGAGCATCCGGGCTTCTTCCTGAGCCAGGACGACAACCCGCCGCGCACGGTCGGTGAACCTCTCGAACATCGTTAATCGCTCCTCAGAGCGGTCAGGCAGTTAGGGGTCGGTCCCCTCCCTGTCCTTCCGCATGCTAGTCCCGCGGGGCGGGACAGCTCATTCCAACTGCCGACACCCGTCCGGATCACCCCCGCTCCGGCGGGGAAATTTACTGCCGAACAGCTGACATCTGCTCCAACTCGATGGTGCGAGACGATGTTCCCGCAGGCCAGGTATATACGCCCTCTGCCACTACGCCCGTGGCGAACGCGCGCCGTACCGGCACGCCGTCCGCCGTCGGCCTCCGGCCGGGGGAAAGCGCCTCGGTCGCCGGTCACACCGTCTCTTCCCACTGAGACTGTCTTACCCGCAGGCACGGACACTCCATGCGGCGCGGGGCCCTTCCATCCGCTACGGGCGAACATCCGCACGCCGCCCGATGCGCCCTTGCACCCTTCCCTCCGGGCACAGTGCGTATCGATGGGTACACCCAGCGTAACTTCCGGGATTTTCGGGAGTTGCACCGGTCATGGCCCGCGTGCTTCCGCGCCCCCGCAGCCCCCTCACCACGGTCCGCCGGTGGTACGAGGAGGAGCTGGGCTGGCCGACCACCGGCACGGAGCCGGTGGAGCTGCTGACGGGGCTGCGCTTCGACGTCCTGGAGATGCCCGCCGATGCGGGCAGCGCCGTACTGCAGAGATTGCCGCGCACCGGCCCGGTGGCGCTCCTTCGGGCCGGATGCGACGAGAAACCCCGGGGTGATCGGCCGAAATTGCTCATGCTCATCGCAGCCGGCGGCGCCGAAGAACTCCCGGGAATCCTGGAATGGCTGGAGTGGGGCGCACTCGCAGCGGATCTCACGACCCGTGGGACCGGTGACCGGATGCCCGCGCCGGCGTTCCCCGCCTGCACCACACCCTCATACGGATTCGGCTCGTGGGAGGCCGCGGGATGGGTGCGGCCTCCCCGGCCCGGGTACGAGGCGGAGAATTCCCTGCCCACCACGGGGTGCGGGGCAGGATTCGGGGACGTTGGGGGCGCCCCCGACCTCGTACGGCTTGTGAGCGCGGCAGCGACCGAGTGCCACCGTGCCCGGTTGTTGCGTGCGGGTAATACCCAATCGGACCGCGCCTGTGGCGATCAGCCGTTGGCCTTCTCGAATGCCTCACGAATGTCGGCGGGGACGCGGCCACGGTCATTGACGTTGTAGCCGTTCTCCTTCGCCCAGGCACGGATCTTCGCGGTGTCCTGGCTGCCGCCGGAAGCAGCGGCACGCGACTTGCCACGGCCCGAAGAAGCGCGGCCACCGGTGCGGCGACCGGCCTTCACGAAGTCGGCAAGCGAGTCGCGCAGCTTCTGCGCGTTGCCGTCGGAGAGGTCGATCTCGTAGGACTTGCCGTCGAGAGCGAACGTCACCGTCTCGTCCGCCTCGCCACCGTTGAGGTCGTCGACAAGAAGAACCTGAACCTTCTGTGCCACCGGTTTCCCTTTCATCGAATGCGGATTACGACGGAAAGCAAACCGCTTTTCCGGGAAAAACACAAACCCTTGGGTAGGGTTCACTTGCCCGCAGACCGGGGAACGCATGCTTCCGCAGCCATGAGATAGGGGAGCGATTCGGACATAGAACACTCATCACAGGTGCAGAAGCATCCGGCTGTTACCCAGGGTGTTGGGCTTCACTCGTTCGAGGCCCAGGAACTCCGCAACGCCCTCGTCATAGGAACGCAGCAGCTCACTGTAGACATCACCGTCTACCGGGGCTTCGCCGATCTCCACGAAGCCGTGCTTGGTGAAGAAGTCGACTTCGAAGGTGAGGCAGAAAATGCGCCGCACTCCGAGCCAGCCCGCAGTGCGCAGCAGCTTGTCGAGGACTTGGTGGCCGACGCCGGATCCCTTCAGCCGCGGATCCACGGCCAGGGTGCGGACCTCGGCGAGGTCTTCCCACATGACGTGGAGTGCTCCGCAGCCGACGACCTCGGCGTCTTCGTCCCGCTCGGCCACCCAGAACTCCTGGATGTCCTCGTAAAGCGTGACGGTGGCTTTGTCGAGCAGGATCCCGTCACGTGAGTAGGCGTCGATGAGTCGGCGTACGGCCGGTACATCACCGGTCCTGGCGCGGCGGACGGTGAGGCCTTTTGAATGCGGAGGCATGCCGGGACGCTATCGCCCGTTGCCGGTGGCACTCGCCCCGGGTTCATCCCCTCCGGCCGCTCCGGCTTCATCGGCGCCTTGCGGTGCGGGCTGTGCTTCGCCTTCTTGCCCGGACGCGGCCCCTTCGGGCACTCGCGCCTGTTGTTCCGCTTGTTCCGTGCCTTGGGCGCCTTCCGCGCCCTGGGTGCCTTGGGTGCCTTGGGTGCCTTCCGCGCCTTCCGCCGGTTCGTCGACTTGCACCATCCGCACGGCATCGCGCAGGGCCTGTCGCTGTTCCGGCGACATCATGCCGAAGAAGGCCACAAGAGCGGCCGCGGGGTTGTCGCTGGCGGACCACGCTTCGTTCATCAGTGCGGCCGCGTAGGCGGCGCGAGTCGAGACCGCCTCATATCGATAGGCGCGGCCTTCCGCCTCGCGGCGCACCCAGCCCTTCTGATGGAGGTTGTCCAATACGGTCATGACCGTGGTGTAGGCGATCGACCGTTCCTTCTGCAGATCTTCCAGGACTTCTCGAACGGTGACCGGGCGGTTCCACTCCCAGACCCGCGTCATGACCGCGTCTTCCAGATCACCCAAGCGTCTCGGCACACAAGAACAATAGTGGGAGATGTCGCGAATGCCCGTTGATCTCGTTGCGTTTGGGCCGGAAAAACGATGTACGGCCCGGGACGATCAGTCCCGGGCCGTACCGTGTGCGCGGGCCGCCGAAAGGGCGGCGGGCGGATCAGGCGCTGTGCGCCGTGGGCTCCTGGCCGGTGGATTCGGCGCGGGCCAGCGCGGCGTCCACGGCGGCGTCCTCCTTGGACTTGTTCGCCCCGCCCTGGCTCTTGACCATCGTCACGATCAGAGCGGTGAAGGCCACGGCCATCACTACGGGCGGGAGCAGCGCTGCGACGTAATCCATGGCGTGTGGCCTCCTTATAGGGCTGAGCCTCCGAGAGTACGCAGCCAGACTACGCAGCCCTCAGGCGGTCCGGCTCTCGGGGGGCGGGGCGGGCTTGCGGCGGGGCGGGAAGACCTCGCCCGGCGTGGGGATCGGCCGGTCCCGCCGCGGAGCCTTCGGCCGCGGCGGCGGCTCGGACTCCGGCTTGCGCTCCGGTTCCGGCTCCCGCCCCGGCTCCGGCGCGCGTCCGTTGCGGGTGGCTGAGCGGCCGCCTGGCAGCGCGCGGAGCCGGGCCCGTACGGATTGCTCGGCCAGCTGCTCGCAGTGGCGCAGCAGGGCGCTGCGGCGCGCGCGTCCGGCCGGTCCGCCGGGACGCTCACCGAGCGCGCGCAGGGCGGCGAGATCGTCGGGGCCGGGGACATGGCCGGCTGCCAGCGCCTCGGTCAGCTGCGCGAGATAGCCGGCGGCGGAGCCGGGCAGGGCTGCGCGGTACCGGGCGAGGTCGGCGACCAGGAAGGCGCGCAGCCGGCTGCCTTCGTGGACCGCCTCGTCGACCGCCTCGGCCAGCCGGAGATATTCCTGGATGTCCTGCGACCACTCGGTGCCGGGGGCGCCGGGCGGGGCGGGGTGGGACGTCGTCTGCAGGGCATGGGCGAGGGCGCGACGGAGCACACGCAACTCATCGGCGCTGAACGCCATGCCGCCGCGGGTTCCGTTTGGCATCGGCATGTGGCGACTTTACGACCGTTTCCGACAAAAGCCGCTTATTCGTGAACGGTGGCGCGGCAACGAGCCGCGCCACCGGGCGCCCCGCGCGGAAAACGGCTCCGGGGCGCGGGCCGCGCTCCCCCGGCGGCGCCCCGCTCCGACCGGGTGGTTGCCCGAGGGCCGGCAGGCGTCCCCGGGGAGAGCGGGCAATGTTCTGGTACGGCCGAGTGATGACCCCGTACGGCCGGGCGATGCCCCCGTACGGCCGGGCGATGATCCCGTACGGCCCGGCGATGTCCCCGTACGGCCGGGCGATGTCCCCGTACGGCCCGGCAATATTGCGCTACGACCGGGCGATGTTCCGCTCGTAGACCAGGCGCAGGCCGATGAGGGTGAGCCACGGCTCGTGCGCGTCGATCACCGACGATTCACCGAGCACCATCGGGGCCAGCCCGCCGGTGGCGATCACGGTCACCTCGTCCGAGTCCTCGGCCAGCTCCCGCGCCATCCGCTGCACCACACCGTCGACCTGGCCCGCGAAGCCGTAGAGGATGCCGGACTGCATGGCCTCCACGGTGTTCTTGCCGATGACGCTGCGCGGCCGGGCCAGTTCGATCTTGCGGAGCTGAGCGCCCTTGACGCCCAGCGCGTCCACGGAGATCTCGATGCCCGGCGCGATCACGCCGCCGACGTACTCGCCACGCGCGCTGACCGCGTCGAAGGTGGTGGCCGTGCCGAAGTCGACGACCACCGCGGGGCCGCCGTAGAGCTCGACGGCCGCCAGGGCGTTGATGATCCGGTCGGCGCCGACCTCCTTCGGGTTGTCCATGAGGATCGGTACGCCCGTCTTGACGCCCGGCTCCACGAGGACGGCCGGCACGTCGCCGTAGTAGCGGCGGGTCACCTCGCGCAGCTCGTGCAGGACGGAAGGCACCGTGGAGCAGATGGCGATGCCCTCGATGCCGTCGCCCAGGTCGTCGCCGAGCAGCGGGTGCATGCCCATCAGGCCCTGGAGGAGGACGGCCAGCTCATCGGCGGTGCGCCGGGCGTCGGTGGAGATCCGCCAGTGCTCGACGATCTCCTCGCCGTCGAACAGGCCGAGCACGGTGTGGGTGTTTCCTACGTCGATGGTCAGGAGCATGGCGGTCAGCTGCCCTCACGTGCGTCGTCGTCCGCACCCCGAGCGCCCTGACCGTCGTCCTCGCGCAGGTCGAGGCCGATGTCGAGGATCGGGGAGGAGTGCGTGAGCGCGCCCACCGCGAGGTAGTCGACTCCGGTGTCCGCGTAGCCGCGGGCGTTGTCCAGGGTGAGGCGGCCCGACGACTCCAGCATGGCGCGGCCGGCGACCAGCTCCACCGCCTCCCGGGTCTGCTCGGGGGTGAAGTTGTCCAGCAGGATCAGGTCGGCGCCCTCGGCGAGGATCGGCGGGATCTGGTCGATCCGGTCGACCTCCACCTCGATCGGCACACCGGGGAACTCGGCCCGTACGGCCGTGAACGCCGCGGCGACGCCGCCCGCCGCGACCACGTGATTGTCCTTGATCAGCGCCGCGTCCGACAGCGACATCCGGTGGTTGACGCCGCCGCCGCAGCGCACCGCGAACTTCTCCAGGGCGCGCAGCCCCGGCGTCGTCTTACGGGTGTCACGGACCTTGGTCTTCGTCCCGTCCAGCGCATCCGCCCAGGCCCGGGTCGCGGTCGCGATGCCCGACAGGCGGCACAGGAGGTTCAGTGCGCTGCGCTCGGCGGTGAGCAGATCGCGGGTGCGGGTGGTGACGCTGAGCAGCGTGGTGCCGGCCTCGACCCGGTCGCCGTCCTCGACATGACGTTCGACCGCGAACTCATCGGTGCACACGAGGGACAGCACCGCCTCGGCGATCCGCAGGCCGGCGACCGTACCGGCCTCACGGGCCGTGAAGTCGCCGGTGGCGACCGCGTCCTCGGGCACGGTCGCCACGGTCGTGACGTCCACACCCTGGTCGAGGTCCTCCTCGACGGCGAGGTGCGCGATGTCCTCGACCTGTACGGGGTCGAGGCCGGCGGCCACCAGGAGCGCGGCCAGGTCGGGGTCGAGGCCGCAGGTCAGCGGGTCGATCTCGTACGCGCCCTCGTCGCCGCCGCTGCAGCCGCAGGCGTCGCCGCAGCCTCCCCCGGACGCTGTCTGGGGGGACCCCCAGGCGGAGGCGCCGCCGGTGGGCCCGCCGATCTGGAGGAGGGGGAGGTCGTCGCGGGTGCTGCTCACGGGCTGGGCTCCGTATTCGGGGAGAAGGGGGAGGGGGAGGAGGAGGAGGAGGGGGCTTCGGGGATGCAGTGGGCTGTCTTGGCGGGCGGTGGATCTGTCTTGGCTGGCGGTGGATCGGGGGGCATCAGCGGGTCAGGGGCCGTCAGTGGGTCGGGGGGCATCAGCGGGACCGGGGTCCGGGGCCATGGTCGGCGGGAGATCGGCGGTCGCCGTCGTGTGGAGTGTCAGTGCGCGGTCCGCGTCCAGGGTGATGCGGAAGTGCCGGCGCCAGGAGGCATCGTCCCGCTCGGGGTGGTCCTCGCGCCAATGGCAGCCGCGGGTCTCCGTACGGCGCTGCGCCGCGGCGACCAGTACCCGGGCGACGCACAGGAGGTTGGTGGCCTCCCAGGCTTCCACGCCGGGCTCGGGGGCCTTGCGGTCGGCGGGGGTGACGGCCTCGGCGCCCCGGGTGACGGCCCCATCGCCGGGCACATCGCCGCGCCCATTGCCGGGCACATCGCCGGGTCCGCGCGGGCCCGCCGTGCCAGTGGCCACGACAGTCGCCTCGCGGTGGAGGCGGTCCAGTTCGGCGGCGGCGCGGGCCAGGCTCTCGGCACTGCGGAGCACACCGGCGCCGGCAGTCATGATCCGCTGCACGGCGGTCCGGGTCTCCGGGGCGAGAAGCGGGAGGGCGCGGGTGGCAGGGGTGGCAGGCGTGGCGGGGGTGGCGGGCGTGCCGGGGGTGGCGGGGGTGGCAGAGGCGGATGCCGGAGCCGAGCTCGCGGCGTGATCCGCGGCGCCGGTACCGGCGGTTTCCGCGGTGATGTCCGCGGCGGTTTCCACAGCCGTTTCCGCGGGGGTTTCCGCGGTGATGTCCGAAGCGATCCGCTCCGCGAACACCAGGCCCTCCAGGAGGGAGTTGGAGGCGAGCCGGTTGGCGCCGTGGACACCGGTGCAGGCGACCTCACCACAGGCGTAGAGACCGGGGACCGTGGTGCGCCCGCGCAGATCGGTGCGTACGCCGCCGGAGGCGTAGTGCGCGGCGGGGGCGACCGGTATCGGCTCGGTGACCGGGTCGATGCCATGGCTCCGGCAGGCGGCGAGGATCGTCGGGAAGCGGCTCTCCCACATCTGCGCGCCGAAGTGCCGGCCGTCCAAATACATGTGCTCGACGCCCTGTTCGTGCGCCCGGCGCATGATCGCCTTGGCGACGATGTCGCGCGGTGCCAGCTCGGCGAGTTCATGCTGACCGGCCATGAAGCGGGTGCCGTCGGCGTCGACGAGGTGGGCTCCCTCGCCCCGTACGGCCTCGGAGATCAGCGGCTGCTGGCCCTCCGCTTCCGGGCCCAAATACAGAACGGTGGGGTGGAATTGGACGAATTCCAGGTCGGAGACCTCCGCGCCGGCGCGCAACGCCAGGGCCACCCCGTCGCCGGTGGAGACCGCCGGGTTGGTGGTCGCGGAGAAGACCTGTCCCATGCCTCCGGTGGCGAGCACCACCGCCGGGGCGTGTACGGCCCCGACGCCGTCGTGCTGGCCCTCCCCCATCACATGCAGGGTGACGCCGGACGTCCGGCCGTCGGTGTCCGTGAGCAGATCGAGGACGAGGGCGTTCTCGATGGTGCGCAGCCCGGCCGCGCGGACCGCCTCGACGAGCGCGCGGGAGATCTCGGCGCCGGTGGCGTCGCCGCCGGCGTGCGCGATACGGCGACGGTGGTGGCCGCCTTCGCGGGTGAGCGCTATCTCGTCGCTGCCCGGTGCGCTGTCGAAGCGGGCGCCGGTACGGATCAGCCGGTGGACGGCGTCCGGACCTTCGGTGACCAGGGCTCTGACGGCTGCCTCGTCGCACAGTCCGGCGCCCGCCACCAGGGTGTCGGCCAGATGTTGTTCCGGGGTGTCGCCGTCGCCGAGCGCCGCCGCGATACCGCCCTGCGCCCAGCGCGTGGAACCGTCGTCCAGGCGGGCCTTGGTGACGACGACGGTGCGGTGGCCGGCCGCGGCGCAGCGCAGCGCGGCCGTCAGCCCCGCCACCCCGGAGCCCACGACGACGACATCCGCCGCGATGGACCAGCCGGGGGCGGGGGCCGTCAGGCGTATGCCGGTGCCTGAGGCGGGGCCGGGGCGGCCGGTGCCTGTTCCGGTGGCGGTCATCGGGTCGCTCCGAGGGGGCCTTGAGGGGTGGGCGGGGGTGTGGCGGGGGAGGTGGGGGCGGAGGTGATGGTGGGGGTGGAGGGGGCTGAGGGGTCTGATGGAGTGGAGGGGGTGGAGGGGTCGGCCTCTGCCGATCTGGCCGTGTCCGCCCGGCCCGCCGTGTCCTCCGGGCCCGCCGCGTCCGTGGTGACCGCCGCGTCCGTGTCGTCCGTGGTCTTCGCGCCGTCCGTGGTCCGCGTGCCGTCCGTGGTCCGCGTTGTGGTGCCGCTCCGGTGGGCAGCCGCCGTTTCGGGCCGTCCGGCGCCGAAGACGAGGCGGATGTTGTCGATGAGCCGCGTGCCGCCGACCTTGGCGGCGACCGCGAGGACGGCCTCGCCCTCGTACGCGTCCGGGACCTCGGTGAAGTCCGACGGGTCGACCAGGGCCAGGTAGTCGAGCGTGAGCGGCGGGTCGAGGCGGGCGGCGTCCTCCAGCACCGCGTGGGCCGCGGCACGCGCCACCGCCGGGCCGTGCGGGGCTCCCGCGGCGGCGTAGGCGACGGCGTGTGCGTCGGCGGCGGCCCGGTCCTCGCCGAGGGCGGCCAGCGCCGCGGAGCGGTCCTGTGCCGGGTGGCCCACGGAGGCGGCGCGGGCGCGCAGCGCCTCCTCGGCGGCGAGCCGGTCCCGGGCCGCGAACAGCGCCGCCGACAGCGCGAGCGCGGTGCAGCGCTCCGGTGCGGAGAGGTAGCGGTTGCGGCTGGAGAGGGCGAGTCCGTCCTCCTCGCGCACCGTGGGGACGCCGACGATCTCGACGGGGAAGTTGAGGTCGGCGGCCATCCGCCTGATGACCGCAAGCTGCTGGGCGTCCTTCTGCCCGTAGAAGGCGAGGTCCGGTGCCGTCAGATGCAGCAATTTGGCGACGACGGTCAGTACGCCGTCGAAGTGCCCGGGGCGGCTGGCGCCTTCCAGGAGGGTGCCCATGGGGCCCGCGGCGATCCGGATCTGCGGTTCACCGCCCGGGTAGACCTCGTCGACGGACGGGGCGAAGACCACGTCCGCGCCCGCCGCGGCGGCCAGCTCGGCGTCCGCTTCCAGGGTGCGCGGATAGCGGTCCAGGTCCTCGCCGGCGCCGAACTGCAGCGGATTGACGAAGACCGTGACGACGACCTGGCCCTGCGGACCGACCCGGCGGCGGGCGGCGCGGACCAAGGTGGCGTGGCCCTCGTGCAGTGCGCCCATGGTCATGACGACGGCGCGGGCACCCGTGCTGCGGGGCAGGTCGCGGAGGGCGGCGGCGGTGTGGACGAGGCGGGTCTCGGCCACGGGACGGGACTGTGCCTGGGGCCGGGTCCGGGGCTGAGCCTGGGCGGTCGCGTCCACGGGTTGGGGGCGGCGGTGTACGTCCACGGGCCGGTCCGGGGCCGTGCCCGGTTCCGCAACAGGGTCCACGCCCGGGGCCGTGCCCGGTTCCACGTCCGGTTTCGCGTCCGGTTTCACATCCGGTTTCACATCCGGTTCCGGGTCCGGTTCCGGGTTCAGCGGTGAGGAGGTCATCGGTCGCCCCCCTCTGAGCCGTGGTCGGAGTCGTTGTGGGGGTCGTTGTGGGGGTCGTTGTGGGGGTCGCTGTCGGTGCCCTGGTCGGGAGCGTCGGGCTCGTCGGGGTCCGGGCAGGAGGCACCGGCGGAGGGGCCCGGTGCGGGGCCGGGTCCGTCGCCGGGGCCGGCGAGCACATCGAGCAGATCCTCGGCCAGTTCCGGCTTCAGCAGACCGTGGTCGAGCGCCCGGTCCGCGGTCGTACGGGCCATGGCGACGTAGCCGGCGACGCTCTGCGGCGCATGCCGGCGCAGCTCCGCGATATGGGCGGCGACGGTGCCGGCGTCGCCCCGTGCGACCGGGCCGGTCAGCGCCGCGTCGCCGGACCGCAGCGCATTGTCCAGCGCGGCGCCGAGCAGCGGCCCCAGCATCCGGTCCGGGGCCTGCACGCCCGCGTCATGCAGCAGCTCCATCGACTGGGCCACGAGCGTGACCAGGTGATTCGCGCCGATGGCAAGGGCCGCGTGGTAGAGCGGACGGGCTGATTCCGCGATCCATTCCGGCTCCCCGCCCATCTCGATGACCAGCGCTTCGGCAGCCATCCGCAGCTCATCGGGCGAGGTCACGCCGAACGAGCAGCCGGCCAGCCGCTGGACGTCCACCGAGGTGCCGGTGAAGGTCATGGCCGGGTGCAGGGCGAGGGGCAGGGCCCCGGCGCGGGTGGCCGGGTCCAGCACGGCGGTGCCGAACCGCCCCGAGGTGTGCACCAGCAGCTGGCCGGGCCGTACGGCGCCGGTCTCGGCGAGGCCGCTCACCAGGTCGGCCAAGGCGTCGTCGGGGACCGTCAGCAGGACGAGGTCGGCGCGGGCGAGCACCTCGGCCGGAGTGACCAGCGGGACATCGGGCAGCAGCTCGGCGGCGCGTCGTACGGAGGCGTCGGAGACGCCCGACACGGCAACCGGGCGATGCCCTGCGAGCTGCAGCGAGGCGGCGAGGGCGGGCCCGACACGGCCCGCGCCGACGACTCCGACGGTGAGCCGGGCGGGGCGGTCCTGGGCCTCGATGGGTGGCATTGCATTCACGCGGCGATGGCCTTCCGTTCCAGTCCGCGGGGGGTACCGGACGATTCCCCGCCATGCTACGCGAGTGTTTCCGGCGGTCCTCAGAGCTGTGCGGAAGGTGAGACGGGGGTCTCTCGCGTGAGTTATCCACAGGGGTCGCGCGCTCGCTCGGGCCTGAGCCATGCTCGGTGCAACGAAGCGCAGAAGGCATAAGGAAAACGACAGCCAGGGGGACACATGAGGCGCATGGCGGAAGCGGGCGACGGCGACAGCGACAGCGGCGGTGCAGGCGTAGGCGTAGGCGTAACGGACGCACGCACGGTCCCGAGCGGAGGCACAGGCGCAGGCACGGCCCCGAGCACAGGCACAGGCACAGGCGCAGGCGCAGGGGAAGCCTCGGGCCGCGAGGGGGGTCGCCTTCCGGGTGGGGCTGCGCCGGGAAGGCCGGACGGAATGTCGGGGGACGACCCGGGCGTCGCGCCGGCCGGGGAGGGTGCCCGGCCGGCGGAGTGGGCGCGGAGGCTGGCGGCGTTCCGCGGCTCGGAACGGACCCTCCTGGGAAGCACGAACGTGGAGACGATCCGCGAGCGGCTGGACCGCCTGGTGGCCGCTGCCCCGGCCGCGTACGACCTGGACAGCCGGCCGGACTTCTACGGCAACGACGACGGCATCATCGGCGAGCTGGAGCGCCGGACCGCCGACGCCCTGGGTACCGAAGCCGCCGCCTTCTTCCCGACCGGCACCATGGCCCAGCAGGTGGCGCTGCGCTGCTGGGCGGGGCGTACGGGCAACGCGACGGTGGCCGGCCATCGCCTGTCGCATCTGGAAGTGCATGAGCGCGACGCCTATGCGGTGATCAGCGGACTGCGCATGGTGCACCCGACGGATGCACCACGGCTGCCGACCGCCGCGGAGATATACGACCTGGACGAGCCGTTCGGCACCCTTGCACTCGAACTTCCGCTGCGCGATGCGGGATTCGCGCTGCCGTCGTGGGACGAGCTGACCGCGGTGGTGGCGGCGGCGCGGAACCGTGATGCGGTGGTGCACTTCGACGGCGCGCGGCTGTGGGAGTGCGGCCCTCACTTCGGCCGTACGCTCCCGGAAGTCGCGGCCCTCGCGGACAGCGTGTATGTCTCCTTCTACAAGTCGCTGGACGGGATATCGGGCGCCGCCCTCGCGGGCAGCGAGGAGTTCGTCGAGGAGGCGCGGACCTGGCGCCACCGGTACGGCGGCCGGCTGTTCCAGCAGTGGCCGGCCGCGCTGGCCGCGCTGACCGGCCTGGACCGTGAGCTGCCACGGCTGCCGCAGTACGTGGCCCAGGCGAAGGCCGTGGCCCGCGCACTGGGCGAGGGCCTGGCCGAGGCCGGTGTCCCGTGGTTCCGGGTGCACCCGGAGGTGCCGCACACCCACCAGTTCCAGGTGTGGCTGCCGCATCCGCCCGAGCTGCTCAACGAGGCCGTCGTCCGCCAGGCGGAGGACACCAGGACGGCGCTGTTCCACCGGTGGTCCGAGCCCACCCCGGCCGGCCCGCCCGGGGTGGCAGTGACAGAGGTGACGGTTGCCGCGTCCGCCATGGACTGGACGGAGGGAGAGCTACGGGCGGCCGTCAAGGAGTTCGTGGACTTCGTGCGCCGCGTTGCGGGGTGATGCTGTCGCGGTGCGGGGTGATGCCGTCGCGCTGCGGGGTGATGCTGTCGCGGTGCGGGGTGATGCTGCCGGGGTGGAGGGGGCGGCGGGGAAGCCGAGCAAGCCCGCGACCACCGACCGCACGACCCCCCGGATCCGCCTCGGAAGGCGTTCGGCTGGATCCGTCACCACGGCCTGGAAACGGCGCCACTGCTGGATTTCGCGGGCGGTTCGGACGGTGTGGGCGCCCGGGGCGGGTGGGGCGGCTTCGCCTCGCCGGGCGGCGCGGTAGGTGTCGAGGAGGTGCTGCTGAGCGGCGTTCATGCCCTCACTGTGGGCCGGTCCCACAGCCGGTGGCCCGTCGATTGACGGGAGCCGTCAATCGACGTCCGTGCAGGTGGCAGCCTCGCGCATGATGGGCGCATGGCCAACGTCATCGACATCACCGGGCTGCCGCCGGAGCGCCTCGTCTTCTCCCCTTCCCCGTTGGCGGAGCTGGGCGCCGCGCTGCATGCGCTGTCCGAGCCGGGGCACCACCCCGGGCTGCACGGCTGGGTCACCGCCACCAACGCGGCGCTGAAGACCGACCTTGCCGACCGGCTGTGCGAGGCGGATTTCCTGTGGCGGTCCTCCCGCTCCGACATCCTGTTGCCGGGCCGCCCCGGGGCGACGCTCGCCGGGGACCTGGACGAGCTGGACAAGATCGACGACGAGCGCTTCGTGGCCGCCGCGTTCGAGATCACCTGCTCGGCGAGCTACACCCGCCCCACCCCGTCGCCCCTCGTCGACCCGGGCGAGCGGGCACGGGTACGGGAGATGGCCGCCGCGCGCGGCCCGCGGCAGGCGGCCTTCACCGACCGGATGCTCACCGACCCCGACGGCCTGCGGGTGTGGCTGCGCCGCCTGTTCGAGGACTGCGAGGAGGCGTTCTTCGGAGACATCTGGCGCCGGGTGGGCATCCAGCTGGCCGCCGATGCCCGGCACAAGACCGAGTTGCTGCGCCACAAAGGGCCGGCGGAGACGCTGTCCGCGACGTCGAAAGCGCTGTCCCTGGAGGATGCCCAGGACGGCAGCGGCGGCACCCGCATCCTGGTCGACAAGCTTGCCCAGGGACGTACGACGGCGTTCGCGAATGCCGCGGATCCGGGCGTCACCTTCCTTCCGACCTCGTTCGGCTGGCCGCATCTGCTGTTCAGCCATGCCCCGGGCTGGCGCCCCGTGCTCCAGTACCCGGTCGCCGGACCGGAGTTGCCGGCGCCGGCCGCGCTGGAGCTCGTCCAGCAGCGGCTGGAGGCACTGGGCCACCCGATGCGGATGCAGCTGTGCCGCACGCTGTCACGGGGGCCGCATACGACGGGGGAGCTGGCGAACGCGTTCGGCATCACCTCGCCGGAGGTGTCGCGGCATATCGCCACGCTGAAGAAGGCCGGCCTGATCCAGACGCGGCGCCGTGGGCGCTATGTGCTGCACCAGCTGGACCTTCAGGTGGTGGCCCGGCTGGGCAGCGACTTCCTTGAGGGCGTACTGCGCTGAACTCCCCTGTTCCGCTGTCCCGCTGTCCCGCTGTCCCGCGGCTTCGCGGCTCCCCGGCTCCCCTGTCCCGCTGTCCCGCTGTCCCGCTATCCCGCTATCCCGTTGTCCCGCTGCTTCGCGGCTTCGCGGCTCCGGGCAGGCAGGCGGCCCGCTCCCCCTACGCCCCGGCTCCCCCGGCCCGTACCAGCCCCGTCTCATACGCGAGTACCACCGCCTGGACCCGGTCCCGGAGGCTCAACTTGGTGAGGATGCGGCCCACATGGGTTTTGACGGTGGCCTCCGAGAGCACCAGCCGTGCCGCGATCTCACCGTTCGACAGCCCCTGGGCGACCAGCAGCAGCACCTCCCGCTCGCGCTCCGTCAGCCGTTCCAGCTCGGGCCGGACCGGCTCGGCGGAGGTGGCGGGCAGCATCGGCGTGAAACGGTCGAGAAGCCGTCGGGTGGTGGACGGGGCGACGACCGCGTCGCCGCTCTCCACCGCCCGGATCGCGGCGAGCAGTTCGCCGGGCGGCACGTCCTTGAGCATGAAGCCGCTGGCCCCGGCCTTCAGCGCGGAGAAGGCGTATTCGTCCAGGTCGAAGGTGGTCAGGATGAGGACCTTCGGGGCGCCCTCCCGCTGCCCTCCTGCGCAGATCCGGCGGGTGGCCTCCACCCCGTCCAGATGCGGCATCCGTACGTCCATGAGGATCACGTCGACCTGGGTGGCGCGCAGCACCTCCAGGGCCTCCACGCCGTTGCCCGCCTCCGCGACTACCTCCATGTCGGGCTGTGCGGCCAGCACCATCCGGAAACCGGTGCGCAGCAGCACCTGGTCGTCGACGAGCATCACACGGATGGTCATTTCAAGGGGTCCCTTCGTGCAGGAGTGGGGGCCGAGCGTACGGGGTGGAGCGGGGCGGGCCGGATTCAACAACGGTGGCCACCGGGCGGGGCATCGCCGAACAGCATGACCGCCACCGAACCGGAGTGATCGTCTCCAACCCGGCGCAGCCGCCGCCAACCCGCCCTCATCACCGCACCGGTTTGAGCGGCAGAACAGCACTGACCCGGAAGCCGCCCCCCGGCCGCGGCCCCGCGTCCAGGGTCCCGCCCACCATGCCGACCCTCTCGCGCATCCCGATCAGGCCGTGGCCGAGGCCGTCCGCCCCGCCCTCCTCGTAGAGCTCGCGCTGCGCGCCTCGCCCGTCGTCCTCGACGAGGAGATCGAGATCGTCTCCCTGGTAGGAGAGGCGGACGGTCGCGCCGACGTCGGGGCCGCCGTGTTTGCGGGTGTTGGTGAGCGCTTCCTGAACGATGCGGTAGGCGGTGAGTGCGACGCTGCTGGGCAACTCCCGCGGCTCGCCCTCCACCTGGAAGTCGACGTGCAGTCCCGCGCCGCGTACCTGCTCCATGAGGTCGCTGAGCTGCTCGACGCCCGGCTGGGGGACGTATTCGCCGCCCTCGGGCTGTTCGCCGGTGCGCAGGACGCCCAGCAGCCGGCGCATCTCGGCCAGCGCCTGGCGTCCGGTGCCGGAGATCGTCTCCAGGGCCTGCCGGGTCTGCTCGGGGGCGGCGTCGAGGACGTACGCGGCACCGTCGGCCTGGACGACCATCACGGAGACGTTGTGGGCGACGACATCGTGCAGCTCACGGGCGATACGGGCGCGCTCGGCGGCGACCGCGATCCGGGACTGTGCCTCGCGTTCCTTCTCCAGCCGGGCGGCCCGCTCCTCCAGCTGCGCCCAGTAGGCGCGGCGGGTGCGCATGGAGTCACCGAGCACCCAGGCCAGGACGAAGGGCACGGTGAGCAGCACCGTGCCGAACAGGCTCTCCGCTATCGCCCGCCCGCTGAACGCCTCGTTGAAGCGCACGGCGGAGAGGGCGGGGCCGAAGAGGGCGCCGGCGAGGGCGCAGCGCGAGGCCCAGCGGGGGGAGGTGGGTGCGGACGCGACGGTGTACGTGATCACGAACATCGCGAAGTCGGCGGGCAGGAGCTGGATGCCGCAGAGCAGTTGGCCGACGCCGATGGCGGCCGTCAGCAGCAGCATTTTCACGGGGGCCTTGCGGCGCAGCGCGATGACGAGGCACAGGCCGATGCTGAAGATCGCGACGGCGATCTGCCGGACGCCTCCGGCTTCGGACGCGACCCGCAGGCTGCTCACCCCGAGCAGGAGGACGGCCCAGAAGGTGTCCACTCCCGTCGGGTGCCTGCGGAAGAAGTCATAGAGGCGCTGCACGTAACCCAGCGTAGGCACCGCGCATACATGTACGAGTCAACCGGAGGGGCGATCCTGTACGCCGGGTCTACTCCCCAAGGTGGAGACTCCATGCGCCAAATGTGTCGGACCTCGGGAGGTCCGGCGCATCACCCCGTCCGGCGGAGGGCACACAACCCCGTACGGCGGAGGGCGCGCCACCCCATCCGCCGGGGCGGGGCGCACCACCCCATCCGCCGGAGGTACGCCACCCCGTCCACCGGGGGGGTACGCCACCCCGTCCACCGGGTATGGCACCCGCCCGTACCGTGGGGCGGGTGACGAACGAGTGGTGCGGGTGGCGCGAGGCCACGGAGCGGGCGTTGTACGGTCCGGACGGCGGCTTCTACACGCGCCCCGAAGGGCCCGGCCCGGCCGGTCACTTCCGTACCTCCGTGCACGCCTCCCCCCTCTACGCCGGGGCCGTCGCCACCCTCCTGCGCCGCGTCGACAGCGCTCTCGGTCATCCGGACGACCTGGCGCTGGTCGATGTGGGCGCGGGCCGCGGCGAGCTGCTGACCGGTGTGCTGGCCGCGCTGCCCCAGGAGGTGGCCGCGCGGCTGCGTCCGTATGCGGTCGAGCGCGCCGCGCGCCCCCCGGGCCTCGATCCGCGGATCGGCTGGCTGGGGGAGCTGCCCGCCCCGGGCTCGGTGACCGGCCTGCTGTTCGCGAACGAATGGCTCGACAATGTGCCGGTGGATGTCGTCGAGACGGATGCGGACGGTGTGCCGCGCCGGGTGCTCGTGCGCGCCGACGGCACGGAGCGGCTGGGCGGGCCGGTGGACGGTGCGGACGCGGAGTGGCTCCGCCGGTGGTGGGCGCTGCAGACCGGCCCGGATGCCCCCGCAGGCGCCCTCGGGAGCGCCACCCCCTCCCCCGGGCTGCGCGCCGAGATCGGCCGGCCCCGGGACGAGGCCTGGGCGCGGGCCGTCCGTACGCTGCGCGCCGGACTCGCCGTCGCCGTCGACTACGCGCACGAACGGGACGATCGCCCGCCCTTCGGCACGCTCACCGGATTCCGCGACGGCCGCGAGGTGGCTCCCGTCCCGGACGGGAGCTGCGACATCACGGCGCATGTGGCGCTGGACGCCTGCGGCGGGCCGTCGGCGGAGCGGCTGACCCAGCGCGAGGCGCTGCGCGCCCTGGGGGTGGACGGCCGGCGCCCGCCGCTCGCCCTGGCCGCCACCGACCCGGCCGGGTATGTACGGGCCCTGAGCGCTGCCGGGTCGGCGGCGGAGCTGGTCGACCCGGCGGGCCTCGGCGGGTTCGGCTGGCTCCTGGAGCCGGTGGGCGGGGCGTGCGCGGGGCTGCTCACGGCGGGGCGTACCGCCTGAGGGCCGCTGAGGGCCAGGGCGGCTCCCGGGACGCCGTGCTGCAAGACTGTTCCCATGACGGAGACGACGGTCGGCATCGGCGGCGCGGCGGAGAGCACCGACATGGTGCTGAACATCGGCCCGCAGCATCCCTCGACGCACGGCGTGCTGCGACTGCGCCTCGTCCTGGACGGCGAGCGCATTCAGCATGCGGAGCCGGTGATCGGCTATATGCACCGCGGCGCCGAGAAGCTCTTCGAGGCGCGCGACTACCGCCAGATCATCATGCTCGCCAACCGGCACGACTGGCTGTCGGCGTTCTCCAACGAGCTGGGCGTGGTGCTGGCCGTCGAGCGGATGCTGGGCATGGAGGTGCCCGAGCGCGCGGTGTGGATGCGGACGCTGCTCGCCGAGCTGAACCGGGTGCTGAACCATCTGATGTTCCTCGGCTCGTATCCGCTGGAGCTCGGCGGCATCACGCCCGTCTTCCATGCCTTCCGTGAGCGGGAGGAGCTGCAGTCCGTCATGGAGGAGATCTCCGGCGGCCGGATGCACTACATGTTCAACCGCGTCGGCGGCCTCAAGGAGGATCTGCCGGCGGGCTGGCTCGGGCGGGCCCGGCACGCCGTCGCCGAGGTGCGCTCGCGGATGGATGTCTTCGACAACCTGGTCCTGGGCAACGAGATCTTCCGTGGCCGTACCCGCGGGGTCGGCCGGCTCACGCCGGAGACGGTGCACGGGTACGGCGTGTCCGGGCCGATCGCCCGAGCCTCGGGGGTCGACTTCGACCTGCGGCGCGACGAGCCGTATCTCGCGTACGGGGAGCTGCAGTCCACGCTCAAGGTCGTCACGCGTGCGCAGGGCGACTGTCTGGCGCGCTTCGAGTGCCTGCTGGAGCAGACCCACAATGCGCTCGAACTCGCCGGGGCCTGCCTGGACCGGATGGCGGAGCTGCCGCCGGGGCCGGTCAATCAGCGGCTGCCGAAGGTGTTGAAGGCGCCCGAGGGCGCGACGTATGCCTGGACCGAGAACCCCCTCGGCATCAACGGCTACTACCTCGTCTCCAAGGGCGACAAGACCCCCTACCGCCTCAAGCTGCGCTCCGCGTCGTTCAACAACATCCAGGCGCTGGTGGAGCTGCTGCCGGGCACGCTGGTCGCCGACATGGTCGCCATTCTCGGCTCGCTGTTCTTCGTCGTCGGGGACATCGACAAGTAGTCGTCGGGGACATCGACAAGTGGACGGGGCGGTACGGGAGCTTTTCCTCCGCACCGTGTGGACAACGGTGCGCCGTTGCCCGTTTCCGGAGGCAGACGGCCCGGAAAGCCGTCCGGCCCCGGAGCTGAGGAACGCTCCGGGGCCGGACGGCTGGTGGATCAGGACAGAGGCAGGACCAAGGCCAAGATCAGGGCCAGGGCCAGGATCAAAGCCAAGATCAAGGCCAGGGTCAGGGTCAGGAGATGGCGCTGCGCAGTATGCCGAGGTCGAGCTGTTCGGTCTCGTCGTGTGCGGTCAGGTCGATGACCTCGCCGGTGCCGGCGGTCGTTTCGCCCTCGGTCCGCTCCACGCTCGGGCGCTCGCCCTCGGCCGCTTCGCCGTCGGCCGTGGCGTGCTCGGCGGGCGGCTGCGGGCGGGCGTCCGCAGGGGCGGGGCGGGCCTGCGCGCGGGCCGACTGTTCGGCGAGCGCCTCGTCGCCGACGACGTCCGCAAGATCGTCCTCCAGCGGTGCGGTCAGCTCCCCGGGGCCGGAGGCGGTCGCATTGCCGAAGAAGTCGAAACCGCCCTGTTCGCGGGATGCGGCGGGGCGGGACGGTGCAAGGGCAGCGGCGGCCGGGACCGGGCGGAGCGCGGGTCCGGCGGCTGCCGTACGGGCCGATGCGTCGCCCGTGCGCTGTGCGGCGGCCGCCGAGGGGTTCCCCCGGCCGTTCTCACCGTCCTGGCCGCCACGGGCGTCGCGGCGGGCGGGCAGTCCGGACCGGCGGCTCCCCTCGGCACCGGCGCCGTCCCGCGCGGTCCGTGCGGCCTTCTGGGCGGTGCGCTGCCGGGCGGCGTTACGGGCCAGCTGGCGCAGTGCCCGGTCGGCCTGGGCGTAGGTCGCGGTGGCCGGGGCCGGGCTCTCCCCTGCGTGGCGGGGTCCGCCCTGCGCGGGCGGCGTCGAGAGCTTGGGGGAGAGGTGGAGGGTGTGGGGGAGGCCGGCGGCGGCCGGCAGCGCCTTGGACGGGGCGGCGGCCTCGATGGCGAGCAGCCGGCGGCCTTCCAGGGCGCTGGCCCGCTCGGTCTCGGCGGTGGCGTAGCGGCGCAGCAGCGCGGCATGTTCGCTGCGCAGCCGGGCCAATTCGGCGCGCTTGGCGCGGAGTTTGATGTCCAGGGCGGCGCGGGTCTCGCGGGCTTCCTCCACATCCGTTTCGAGCTCGGCTATCCGCTCCTCGGTGCGCCACTCGTCGCGCACCCGGGCGCGGTCGAGTTCGGCGACCCGCCGGCCGGCCTTACCGTCCCAGGTCCGCAGCAGGACGGCACCGGTGAGGGCGGCGGCCGCCGCGCCCGCGGCGAGCACCCGTTGCACCAGGTCGTCGCCGGCAAGCCACGCGCCCGCGGCGCAGGCTGTCGACGCACCGGCGACCGTCACGGGAGGAAGCAGCCGGTGGAGGGGTGGTGAATGGCGGTGGCGTCCTCGTGGCATGGCCAGAAACTTACCGTGCGTGCGGGACGTATGGGGCCCCGCACACCAATCCGTTTCCCGCTGGTTACTTCTTGACCAAGCCCTTGGACTCCGCACAAGCCTGCGTGACATCCGCGGACTTGAGCCGCTCGGCAGCAACCTCGGCAACCGCCTGGAGGTTCGGATTGATCACGTCTTCGGTCGTCAGCGTGCTCGTGAGCTTCCCGAGAGCGGTCTCGGTCTCCTTGTCACCGGCGCTCTCGGCATTCACCACCGGCAGCACCTCGCCGGCGTTCCGCGGCTTCTTGCCGTCCGCTTCTTGCCGTCCGCTTCTTGTCGTCCTTTTGTCGCCCTTGAGAAGCACCGGCCCGACCCGCCACGCCCCCGCAACGGCGCGCGGGCCGGCGCCGGCCCGCCCGGCCTCATACCGTGGCGTCGGCCCCGCCGTTCCCGTTGCCGTCGTCCTCCGGCAGCTTGCACACCCGCTCCAGGAAGATCGCCGCGGCAACCACCGCCGCCCCGGCGAGCACCGCCGCCCCGGCGTGGATCGCCTGGTCCCGGCGCGGTGCGACATCGAGGCCGGCGGTCAGCAGAAAGACGCCGACACCGCCGTACAGCCCCGCGACCAGTGCGGCCACCAGCGCGCTCGCCTGGCCGAAAACCACCGCGCGGGCGGCCACCAGCGGATCGACGCCCTTGGCGTCCGGCCGGCGCTCGCGCTGGGCCCGCAGCCGCGCCCGGAGCGAGAACGCGGTGCCGGCGAGCACCGCGGCGATCAGCGCCAGCACGATCGGCGCGGCCACCGGCACGCTGGGGAGGGTGCCGAGGGCGTCCCACAGCCGGGCGCCTCCCCAGGCCAGCACGCCGGCCACCAGAAACAGCCCGACCAGCACCTTGATGTGTAGCTGCTTCACCGAGCGATCGCCCCTCGTGCCGTCATGACCGTCCCTGCCGTGACGGCCGTCCTTGCCGTGATGGCCGCCTTGTCCGTCCCGTACGGATGCATCCCGCAGGGAACCGACCCGCAACCCTAACGGCTACTCCGGCAGCCGCAGTTCCAGGTCCGCCCGCGGCGCCACTCCGTCACGGCCGACCGCCGACAGCAGTGCGGCCACCGCACCGTGCCCCGGAACCTCCGCCTCGGGGTCGATGTCGTGCCACGGCGCCAGCACGAACGCCCGCTCATGGGCCCTCGGGTGCGGCAGCGTCAGCCGCGGGTCGTCGGAGAGCACGTCCTGGTAGGCCACGATGTCGACGTCGATCGTGCGCGGGCCCCACTGCTCGTCGCGGACCCGCTCGAAGGCTTCCTCGATCGCATGCCCGCGCTCCAGGAGGGAGGCCGGCGGCAGCGTCGTCTTGATCAGCACCACGGCGTTGAAGTACGCCGGCTGGGAGCCGGGGGCCACACCCCACGGCTCGGTCTCGTAGACCGGGGAGACCGCCTTGACCCGCAGGCCGGGGGTGTCCTCCAGCGCGTCGACGGCACCCTGCAGCGTCTCCAGGCGGTTGCCGAGGTTGCTGCCGAGCGAGATCACGGCGCGTTTGGGGTTGGAGAGCGTCACATCCGCGGCGTCCACCTGCTCCACTACGGAGGCGGGCACCGGCTGTACGGTCGGGTCACCGGGCTGGGGGCGCCGCACAGCGGCTCCATCCGGGGTGGCGGTCGGCTGACGGGCGGAATTCATACTCGGCTCCGAGTGATGGTGATGGTCACGTCATCGAAGGGGACGGTGATGGGCGCGTCCGGCTTGTGCACCACCACCTCCACTTCCTGCACGCCCTCGTGCTTGAGGCACTGGCCGGCGATGCGCTCCGCCAGGGTCTCGATGAGGTCGACGGGCTCGCCCTGCACGACGGCCACCACCTCCTCGGCCACAACGCCGTAGTGCACGGTCTTCGCGAGATCGTCGGAAGCCGCTGCCGGGCGGGTGTCCAGACCGAGTACCAGGTCGACGATGAAGGTCTGGCCTTCCTCGCGCTCCCGGGGAAACACCCCGTGGTGGCCTCGGGCCTTCAGCCCACGCAGCGCGACACGATCCACGCGAATCACTCCCACTCCACGGCACCTCTGGCGCCACTGTTCGTCGGATTCCGGACAGCCGCCGCAACGATCCGGCCGCACTGCCCCGCCGTCGAATCTACCTTCGAGGAACGACAGTCCTCGCCTACGGGGGCTATGGACAAGACCCCGTTCTGCTGATAGATGCCGCCCGGCGGAACGGCATCCGGCAAACCGGGAGATCGTCCGCGCGGCCTCTTACCCCCGTGCCCGCGCCCCACCCCTACCCGTGCCGCACTTGGCTCGAACGGGTGCGCTCTCACCCGGATGGCTGACTGCCGCCGCTGACGGTGGCGCAGGCCGCCGCCCCGGACGCAAGAGCGGGCGGCATGGCAAGGCTCACACCCCGCTCACACCCCGCCCCGCCGCCCGGATCACCCGCCGGGCGCCCCGCCCCCGGGTGAGGGCTCAGAGCGTGTCCTCTTCGCCGTCGCCGGCTCCCCCGGCCTCGTCGGCGTCGTCGTCCTCGTCGTCGTCGCGGTCCGCCAGCACCGGTGACCCGTGGTGGGACCACACCCGCCAGCCGTCCTCCGTGCGCCGGAAGACATTGGTCGCCACGACCAGCTGGCCGATCAGCGGCCCCACCGAACCGTCGTCCTCGGCCGGCCCGCCGCTGAGGATGTTCTCGGTGCAGGTCACCAGCGCGGTGTCGCCGATGACATCGATCTCGACGTCCGTGAGGAAGAACTGGATGTACTCGGTGTTCGCCATGATCAGGGCGTACGAACGGAGCACTTCGCCGCGCCCCCGCAGCACCGGCCACCCGGGGTGGACCACGCTCACCTGGCCGTCCAGCCACAGCTCGGACAGCGCCTCGTGGTCGCCGCGCTCGATGGTCTCGTACAGGGTGGTGTTGGCCTGTTCGACCAGCTCGATGTCCGTCCGTGGGCCCAAGCCGCTCACACCGTTCCCGTCGTGTTCGCCGTCGTGTCGCTCATGTCACCCGCACCGGCCGTACCGCCGCTGCCGGCGGCTGCCGCGTCCTCCACGGCACGGGCCACCCGTACCGCGTCCGCGCTCGCCCTGACCTCGTGCACCCGCACCGCCCAGGCCCCCTCTCGCGCCACGATCGCCGACACCGCCGCCGTCGCGGCGTCCCGCTCCCGGGCCGGCGGTGGGGCGGCTTCCTCGCCGCCTGCCAGCACCCTGCCCAGGAACCGTTTGCGCGAAGCGGCCACCAGCAACGGACGGCCCAGCACCCGCAGCCGCGCCAGCCGGGCGACCAGCGCGAGATCGTGCCCGGCGTTCTTGGCGAAGCCCAGGCCGGGGTCGATCACGATGCGGTCCGGATCGATGCCGCCGGCCACCGCGCGCTCCATGCTGCGCCCCAGCTCGTCGACGACCTCCGCGACCACGTCCCCGTAGACGGCGCGGTTGTTCATGTCGATGGACCGGCCACGCCAGTGCATCACCACGAACGGGACGTGGTGCGCGGCCACCACGGGCACCATCGCCGGGTCGGCGGCGCCCCCGCTGACGTCGTTGACCAGGCGCGCCCCGGCCGCCACGGCCTGCTCGGCGACCGAGGCGCGCATGGTGTCGACGGAGATCACGACACCGGCCGCGGCGAGCTCGCGGACGACCGGGACGACCCGGCGCAGCTCCTCGGCCTCGTCCACCCGCGCCGCGCCCGGCCGGGTCGACTCGCCGCCCACGTCCACCATGTCGGCGCCCTGCGCCACCAGGTCGAGACCGTGTTTGACGGCGAGTTCGGTGTCGAACCAGTCACCGCCGTCGGAGAACGAATCGGGCGTCACATTGACGACGCCCATCACCGCGCAGCGTTCCCAGTCCGGCAGTCCGGCCACCCGGCCACGCAAGGTACTCATGGCACCAGCCTAGGCCGTGTGCCGACCGGCCGGATTGCGGCCGTCGGCTGCGCGGACCGGCCCGTGCCGGGTGGTGGGCAGCGTCCCCTCGAACGGCTCGGCCCGCGGTCCGGTCAGGCCACCCGCTCGACCGCGCCCGGCGCCCGGACCGGCTCCGTCGTATGCACACACGGCTGCGGCTCGGCGGGCGTCCGCCGCCGCAGTACGCGCGGCAGGCTCAGCTCCAGATAGCCCTCGGCCTGCATCGTCGCCAGGCCGATGCGCGGAATGTCCCGGCTGTTGCGGAAGACCACGAAGCGCGGCTCCCAACGGGGCTGGAACTTGTCGTTGAACTTGTACAGCGACTCGATCTGGTACCAGCGGGACAGGAAGACCAGCAACCCGCGCCAGAGCCGGATGACCGGCCCCGCGCCGAGCTTCTCGCCGCGCTCCAGCGAGCTGCGGAACACCGCGAAGTTCAGCGACATCTGCTGGATGCCGAGGCCGGGGGCGGCCTGCAGCGTGGCGACGATCAGCAGCTCGTTCATGCCGGGGTCGGCGCTGCGGTCGCGCCGCATCCGCTCCAGGGAGATCCCGCTGCCGCCCCACGGCACGAAGTACTGCATCGCCTTGAGGTCCCCGTACGGGCCGGGCTCCTCGCCCTCGCCGGCCGGCAGATGGGCGGTGGCGATCACCCCGTCGCCGTCGGCCAGCGGGTCGATCCGGCCCAGCGCCATGGAGAAGCCGCGCTCGGTGTCGGTGTCGCGCCAGGCGTCCGCGGCCCGCTGGATCCGGGCCAGCTCCTCCGGCTCCAGGTCGCGCACCCGCCGCACCCGGGTCTCGTAACCGTTGCGCTCGATGCGCTTGACCATCTGCCGTACGTTGCGCATCGCCCGGCCGGAGAGGGTGAAGTCGGCCACATCCACGATCGCCTCGTCGCCGAGTTCCAGCGCGTCCATCCCGGTCTCGCGGGTCCACACCTGGCCGCCGGTCTCGCTGCAGCCGGTGACCGCCGGGGTCCAGGAGTGCGCCTTGGCCTCCGCCATGAAGCGCTCGATGGCGCCCGGCCAGGCCTCCACATCGCCTATCGGGTCGCCGCTGGCGAGCATCACACCGGAGATCACCCGGTAGCAGACCGCGGCCTTGCCGGTCGGGGAGAAGACCGCGCCCTTGTCACGGCGCAGCGCGAAGTAGCCGAGCGAGTCGCGGGCGCCGTGCTTGGCGAGCAGCTCGCGCAGCTGCTGCTCGTCGTCGTCGGTCAGCCGGGCCGCCGGGTGCTCGGGGCGGAAGGCGAGATAGGCGGTGGTGGCGACCGTCAGCAGACCGAGCGCACCGAGGGAGTAGCCGACGGTGTAGTCCACCTGGTGGGTGAAGCCGACCGGGCCCTCGAAGCCGAAGAGACCCCACAGGACGTGCTGGGCACGGACCCAGACGGACGGCGAGCCGATGATCTTGTTGGGGTGGGAGCTGACGATGACCATGCCGATGGCGAAGGCCGCACCGCCGAGGACGACGAAGTTGGCGACCGCCTTCCAGCGGCTGCGCGGGTCGGGCAGGGCGGCGAACTCCTTGCGGTGCCGGACCAGGAACGCCAGCAGGGCCAGCGAGAGCACCGCGCCGAACACGGAGTGGCGGTAGACCAGCTGGGCGGCGATCCCCACGGGGAGCAGCGCCACGGCCGCGACCCAGGCCCGCCGTTTACGCCGCTTGAGTCCGTGGGCCAAAAGGAGCAGCAGGATGCCCACGACGATGGAGGCGGCGGCCGCCAGCGGGCTCACCGCGCCCGGCAGCACCTCGGCCAGCGCATGGACCCGGCTGTGCCGGAACCGCGGGAACACCCCCGCGACCAGGTTCAGCAGGCCGACGACCACACCGGCCGTGCCCACGAACCCGGGCACGGCCTCCGGCCGCGGGCCGCGGAGCCAGCGTGGCGTTCGCCACGCAACCTTCTCCGACTTTTCGCCATCTAGCCTGTCAGACATCACTTTCCCGTCGCCCCGGTCGAGAGAACGTGCGAGCCTAGTCGCAGCATCTGGACTTTTGCGCCCTGTATGACGGCGTTTCAGGGCTCGGGGTTCCACCAGCGGTACGGATGGCCCGTCCGCCCGGAAGAAAGCACCACATGGGTCTCACCAGTAAGAAAGTGCTGCTTCTCGCCGTCCTCATTGCGGTGGCACTGTTCATCCTCACCGTTTGGCTCTGGCCACGCCTGTCCAAGGGGAACTGGCGTGCCGTTCTCGGCCGCATCGGGCTCCTGATGGCGACCCAGCTTTCCCTCTTCGCCGCGGTCGGCCTGTACGCCAACAACTCCTTCGGCTTCTATGCCTCCTGGGCCGACCTCTTCGGCCAGGAGCAGGCGCCGGGCGTGGTCACCAACTACCAGACCGGGCCGAACGGCACCAAGCTGAAGATGCTGGGCACCGAGCGGATCAGCGTCCAGAACGGGTCCCGGCCCTCGGTCGCCGGCCGGATCGACAAGGTGGTGGTCCGCGGCGAACACTCCCGGATCGCCAGCCCCGCCTTTGTCTATCTGCCGCCGCAGTACTTCCAGAAGAATTACGCGAACAGGAAATTCCCGGCGGTCCTGGTGCTCACCGGCTACCCCGGCACCGCCGAGGCGCTCTACAAAAAGCTGCACTTCCCGCAGACCCAGCACGAGCTGCTCCGGCAGCACAAGATGCAGCCGACCGTCCTGGTGATGATGCGCCCGACGGTCGCGCCGCCCCGCGACACCGAGTGCGTGGACATACCGCGCGGTCCGCAGACCGAGACGTTCTTCACCAAGGACCTGCGCACGGATATGGCCGGGCACTACCGAATAGGGCGCGAGGCCAAGAGCTGGGGTGTCATCGGCGACTCCACCGGCGGCTACTGCGCGCTGAAGATGGCCATGCGCCACCCCCAGGCGTTCTCCAGCGCCGTCGCCCTCTCCGGCGCCTACAAGGCCCCCATCGACGCCACCACCGGTGACCTGTTCGGCGGAAGCCCGCGGCTGCAGCGGGAGAACAATCTGCTGTGGCGTCAGCAGCACCTGCCCGCCCCTCCGGTGAACCTGCTGGTCACCAGCAGCAAGCAGGGCGAGGGGAACTACCACCAGACGCTGCGCTTCATCCAGCAGACGAAGTCGCCGAGCCGGGTCTCGTCGATCATCCTCGACAGCGGTGGCCACAACTTCAACACCTGGCGCCGGGAGATCCCGGCCGCGCTGGAGTGGCTGGGCAACCACCTCAAGGCCTGACGGGCCGGTTCACGTCCCGTCACGCCCCCGCGCGACGGCCGGGCCCCTCAGCAGCGCCTGAGGGGCCCGCGCCACACCGGCCCGTCCTCACCAGATGCCCTTCACCGTCTGCCTGCCCGGCAGCCCACCGTTGCCCACACCGACTCCCCCGGCGGTAACCGGCTCACCACGGAGAGTACGGCGAGGCACGGAGAGTACGGCGAGGCACGGACATCAGGCCTGTCCGCTGCGCCTGAACCTGAACCTGAAAGGGTCTACCGCGCCAGTATCAGGCTCATTGCCTCGGCCCGGGTCGAGGCATCACGCAGCTGGCCGCGCACCGCAGACGTCGTCGTCTTCGCGCCGGGCTTGCGAATGCCACGCACAGACATGCACATGTGCTCGGCTTCCACCACCACGATGGCGCCCCGCGCTTCAAGAATGCTCATCAACGAATCTGCGATCTGCGTGGTCAGCCGCTCCTGCACCTGCGGACGGCGGGCAAACACATCGACCAGGCGGGCGAGCTTGGACAGCCCTGTGATCTTTCCGCTGTCCGCCGGGATGTACCCGACATGCGCCACGCCGTGGAATGGCAGGAGGTGATGTTCGCACAACGACACGATCTCGATGCCCTTCACCAACACCATCTCGTCGTGCCCCAGGTCGAACGTGGTCGTCAACACCTCCTCCGGCTTCTGCCAGAGCCCCGCAAGGATCTCCTTGTACGCCCGAGCCACCCGGGCCGGCGTCTCCAGCAGTCCCTCGCGGTCCGGGTCCTCGCCCACCGCAATGAGCAGCTCGCGGACGGCGTTCTCGGCGCGCTTCTCGTCGAATGTTCCGATCTTGCCGTCGACGCCCAGCGTCACAGGGTCGGTCATGTGGTGCCTCGTTCCTTCTGCGCCCGCTCGAAACCGCGGTGGAATCGCGAAATGCCGCGCCCCCCAGGCTAAACCTGGGGGGCGCGGCATGTATTCCGGGGCCCGGGGGCCTCGGGTTCAGCTCTCGGGACGCTTGTCCTCGGGGGCTTCCGCCTTCTCCGTGGAGACCGCGGCGGTCGTGGTCACCGAGCCGTTGGCCGGGGCCAGCTCCCTCGGTGACAGCACCGGCGGGCGGCTGGAGGGCGTACGGCGCGAGGAGCCGGTCCACGCCGGGCGGGCCGGGCGCTTGACCACGTGCTTGAAGAGTTCGGCGATCTCCTCCTTGTTGAGGGTCTCCTTCTCCAGCAGCGTCAGCACGAGGTTGTCGAGCACATCGCGGTTCTCGACCAGGATCTCCCACGCCTCGTTGTGCGCGGTCTCGATGAGCTTCTTGACTTCCTCATCGACCAGCGCGGCGACCTCTT
Organism: Streptomyces sp. NPDC054765; assembly: GCF_053612065.1. Classification (NCBI taxonomy): domain Bacteria; kingdom Bacillati; phylum Actinomycetota; class Actinomycetes; order Kitasatosporales; family Streptomycetaceae; genus Streptomyces; species Streptomyces sp. NPDC054765. Next base: position 79,387 of record NZ_JBSHBP010000038.1, read on the forward strand.
CCGAGTAGTCGCGCTGGTGGCCCATCTCACGGCCCAGGAAGGGCTCGGCGTTGTCGGTGCCGAACTTGATCGCGCCGAGCCGCTCGGTCATGCCGTACTGCGTGACCATCGCGCGGGCCGTGGCGGTCGCCTTCTCGATGTCGTTCGCGGCGCCCGTGGTCGGGTCGTGGAAGACCAGCTCCTCCGCCGCGCGGCCGCCCAGCATGTACGCCAGCTGGTCGAGCATCTCGTTGCGGGTGGTGGAGTACTTGTCCTCGTCCGGGAGGACCATGGTGTAGCCCAGGGCCCGGCCGCGGGACAGGATCGTGATCTTGTGCACCGGGTCGGAGTTCGGTGAGGCCGCCGCGACCAGGGCGTGTCCGCCCTCGTGGTACGCGGTGATCTTCTTCTCCTTCTCGGACATGATCCGGGTCCGCTTCTGCGGGCCGGCCACGACGCGGTCGATCGCCTCGTCCAGGAAGTGGTTGTTGATCAGCTTCTCGTCGCCCCGGGCCGTGAGCAGCGCGGCCTCGTTCAGAACGTTCGACAGATCGGCACCGGTGAAGCCGGGGGTGCGCTTGGCGACGGCCGAGAGGTCGACGTCCGGGGCGACCGGCTTGCCCTTCTGGTGGACCTTGAGGATCTCCAGACGGCCCTGCAGGTCCGGACGGTCGACGGCGATCTGCCGGTCGAAACGGCCGGGGCGCAGCAGCGCCGGGTCGAGGATGTCCGGACGGTTGGTGGCGGCGATCAGGATCACGCCGCCCTTGACGTCGAAGCCGTCCATCTCGACCAGGAGCTGGTTGAGGGTCTGCTCGCGCTCGTCGTGGCCACCGCCCAGGCCCGCACCGCGGTGCCGGCCGACGGCGTCGATCTCGTCGACGAAGACGATCGCCGGGGCGTTCGCCTTGGCCTGCTCGAAGAGGTCACGGACCCGGGAGGCACCGACACCGACGAACATCTCGACGAAGTCGGAACCGGAGATCGAGTAGAACGGGACCCCCGCCTCGCCGGCGACGGCACGCGCCAGCAGCGTCTTGCCCGTTCCGGGCGGGCCGTACAGCAGCACGCCCTTGGGGATCTTGGCGCCGACGGCCTGGAACTTCGCCGGCTCCTGGAGGAACTCCTTGATCTCGTGGAGCTCCTCGACCGCCTCGTCCGACCCCGCCACGTCCGAGAACGTCGTCTTGGGGGTGTCCTTGGTGATCAGCTTCGCCTTCGACTTACCGAAGTTCATCACCCGGGAGCCGCCGCCCTGCGCCTGGTTCATCAGGAACAGGAAGACGACGATGATGAGGACGAAGGGCACCAGCGAGATCAGCATCCCGACGAACGGGTTCTGCTTCGACGGGGAGACGGTGTACCCGTCCTTGATCTCGCCGGTCTGGTATTTGGCCTGCAGGTTCTTGGCCACGTCGACGCCCTGGTCGCCGATGTAGCTCGCCTGGATCTTGTTGGAGCCCTCAATCTTGTTGGAGCCCGACAACTCGATCTTGATCTTGTTCTCGTCACCGGTCGTCAGCTCGGCGGATTTCACCTTGTTGTCAGCGATCGCCTTGACGACCTGACCGGTGTCCACCGTCTTGTAGCCGCCGGACGAGCCGACGACCTGCATCAACACGACCACGGCGAGGACGGCCAGCACGATCCACATGACCGGCCCACGGAAGTATCGCTTCACGTCCATCCATACGGAGCCGCTGAGGCCCCGTCCCTCCTGCCACAGTGAGGCACAACGCCCTTGGGAGGGCAGGTCGTGCGTACGGTGTATTACTGGCCCGAAAAAGAATTGCCTTCGGACGGTACCCCAGCATTGTCACCCGGCGCCTGCGCCGACGGTGAACATGCAGCCGAGGATTCCGTTCTCCCTGCTCCAACGGCGGGAAGCCCCGAAGGGTTCCCGCCGGACCGCGGCGGCCCGTGCGGGCCCCGCCCGGCCACGCCGGCCGGACGGGCGCAGGGAGCGCCCTCAGCCGCCGTAGACGTGCGGCGCGAGGGTACCGACGAACGGCAGATTGCGGTACTTCTCCGCGAAATCGAGGCCGTATCCCACCACGAACTCGTTGGGGATGTCGAAGCCGATCCACTTCACATCGATGGCGACCTTGGCCGCGTCCGGCTTGCGCAGCAGCGTGCAGACCTCCAGCGAAGCCGGCTCGCGGGAGCCGAGGTTCGACAGCAGCCACGACAGCGTCAGGCCGGAGTCGATGATGTCCTCGACGATCAGGACGTGCTTGCCCTTGATGTCGGTGTCGAGGTCCTTGAGGATGCGGACCACGCCGGAGGACTGGGTGCCCGCGCCGTACGACGACACGGCCATCCAGTCCATCGTGACGGGGGTGGACAGCGCGCGCGCCAGGTCCGCCATGACCATCACGGCGCCCTTGAGGACACCGACGATGAGCAGGTCCTTGCCCGCGTACTCCGCGTCGATCTTCGCGGCCAGCTCAGCCAGCTTCACGTCGATCTCTTCTTTGCTGATGAGTACCGACTGAAGGTCGGAACCCATGTCCTTGTCGTCCACCCGTGCCACTCTCGCTCTGTTCGGTGTTCGCGTCAGTCGTGAGACTTCGGATGCGGGGCAGCGTCTGCGGCTCAGCCCTGCCGAATCACCAGTCTGCCACCCTGCCGTCGCACACCTACGCGCCCGGGGAGGTTGATGGCCCCCTGCCCCCGCCAGGCCGTGATCAGCCGGTCCACTTCTTCGATGTGGCGGGCGAAGAGCGAACCGGCCGGTGAGCCGGCGCCGATGACGGCCCGGCGCAGCACCCGGCGGCGCACCGCGGGCGGCAGGGCGAACAGGGCGGCGATGTCGAGGGTGCCCGCGTCGTCGAGGACCGTGCCCTCCGCGTCGGCGGCCCAGGCGTCCAGGGCGTCGGCGTCGTCGCGGGAGAGCTGGGCGGTACGGGCCAGTGCCTCGACGACGCCCTTGCCGAGTGCCTTCTCCAGCGCAGGCAGGCCCTCGTGGCGGAGCCGGGAGCGGGTGTAGGCGGGGTCGGTGTTGTGCGGGTCGTCCCAGACGGGCAGCGACTGGATCAGGCAGGCCGTGCGGGCGGTCTGGCGGTCCACGTCGAGGAAGGGCCGGCGGTAGCGGCCGTCCCTGCCGCTGGTCGCGGCCATACCGGAGAGGGAGCGGGTCCCGGAGCCGCGGGCGAGACCGAGCAGCACCGTTTCCGCTTGGTCGTCGCGGGTGTGGCCGAGGAGGACAGCGGTGGCGCCATGGCGCTCCGCGGTGGCGTCCAGGGCGGCGTAACGGGCGTCACGGGCGGCGGCTTCCGGCCCGCCCGCCGCTCGCCCGCCACCACCGCGGTACGAAGCGCCGTGCGCCACCCGGTGCGAGGCGCCGACATGGACGGCGACGACTTCGACCGGGTCCAGCCCCAGGCCCCGCAGCCGCAGGGCGACCTCGGCGGCGCGGAGGTCCGAGCCCTCCTGGAGGCCGTGGTCGATGGTGACGCCTCCGGCGCGGACCCCGAGCTTGGGGGCCTCGAAGGCGAGAGCGGAGGCGAGCGCCATGGAATCGGCGCCGCCGGAGCAGGCGACGAGCACGAGCGGGGGCTCGGGCCGGTCCTGTGCGCAGTGGTGGGTGAGGACGTCGTGGAGTACGCGGCGGACCGCCAGGCGTATCGCGGCGACCGCTGGATGGGGACCCATGTCCGTTTCCTATCGTTCAGCTGGGAGCCTCGGGCCGGTGAGGGCCTCTTCGTCACACAGAGTGCCTAGATGGTGACAGAGGCGAGCGGTTCCCCGAGCATTGCACGCCTATCCGTCCGTAACGGTCCCTCAGACGGGTGATTGAAGGGGCGCTCTACTGCCACCCGGCGTGCCCAGCTCACGCCGTTCGCTTACGGTGCCCCGTCCGCCTTGCGGTGCACCCGCGCGATCCAGTCCGCCGGTTTGGCGATCTCTTGTTTGGTCGGGAGGGTGTTCGGCGACGTCCAGACGCGGTTGAAGCCGACCATGCCGACCTCTTCGACGACCGCGCTGACGAACCGCTCCCCGTCGCGGTACTGCCGCAGCTTGGCGTCCAGGCCGAGCAGCTTGCGCAGCGCCTGGTCCAGCCGCCCGGCGCCGCTGGCCCGGCGCTGTTGGAACTTCTCGCGGATCTCGGCGACCGACGGCACGACATCGGGCCCCACGCCGTCCATCACGAAGTCGGCGTGGCCCTCCAGCAGGGACATCACCGCGGTCAGCCGGCCGAGAATCTCGCGCTGCGCGGGTGTCTGGACGAGATCGACGAGGGAGCGGTTGCCGTCCTCGCCCTCCTCGCCCTCGGGCTTGGCACCGGCCAGCGACTGGGCGGCCTCGCGCAGCCGCTCCAGGAGGGCGCCCGGATCGATGTCCGTCTCCCCGAGGAACGCCTGGATCTCGCCCTCGACGTGGTCCCGCAGCCACGGGACGGCGGTGAACTGGGTGCGGTGGGTCTCCTCATGGAGGCACACCCACAGCCGGAAGTCGTGCGGTTCCACCTCCAGCTCGCGCTCCACGTGCACGATGTTCGGCGCGACGAGCAGCAGCCGCCCGCCCTGTGCCGCGGCGGGCAGGTCCCGGGAGGCCGGTGCGAACGTCTCGTACTGGCCGAGGACCCGCGAGGCCAGGAACGACAGCAGCATGCCCAGCTCCACGCCGGTGACCTTGCCGCCGACCGCGCCGAGCACCGCGCCGCCGGGGACCGTCGAACGGCGGTCCTCCATCTTGGCCAGCAGCGGCTTGAGCACGGCCCGGAAACCGGCCACGTTCGCCTTGATCCAGCCGGGCCGGTCCACGACGAGGACCGGCGTGTCATGCGGCGCCTCGCCCGTCGCGCCGGGCTGTGCCATCCGCGTGAAGGCGCGGACGTGCGCCTCGGACGACTTGGCGTGCTTGCGCAGCTCGGCGACGATCGCGCGCGCCTCGTCGCGGCTCACCTCTGGCCCCGGCCGTACGAACCGGGTCGCGGTCGCGACCGCGAGATTCCAGTCGACCATCTCGGTTCCACCGATGCTCGTCATGAGTTCACCGTACGTGGGCGCTCCGCCAGGGGGTAGCCGACCACGAATTTGGCTTTGCCTACGTTTTTGGCCGGTCCGCTGCGTTTGGCTTTGCCCACGTTTTCTGCTTTCCCGCCGTGGTGGATTTTCGCCGTGCGCCTGCGGCGGGCGGGTTCGCTGCGTTTTGCCTCCGGCCCACGTTTTTGGCTGCCCCGCCGTGGGGGTTCCTGGCCGTTGCGCCTGCGGCGGGCGCTCTGCTTGCGGCCCACATTTCGGCTGCCCCGCCGTGGGGGTTCCTCGCCGTTACGCCTGCGGCGGGCGCTCTGCTTGCGGCCCACATTTCGGCTGCCCCGCCATGGGGGGTCCTCGAC
>NZ_JBSHBP010000039.1:0-83583 GCF_053612065.1 Streptomyces sp. NPDC054765
GCCCCCGGCCTTCCTCCCGGGGGCGGCGCCGCCCCGTTACGGGCCGTTCGGCGGCAGCGGCTCGATGATGTCGTTGGCGACGTGCTGATAGATGACCGAGCTGCGGCAGTCGACGACCTCGCGGCGCTTGAAGACCTGGTCCATGAGGAGCGCATGCAGCCGGTCGACGTCCGGGACGGCGACATGGACGAGGAAGTCGTCACCGCCCGCGACGACATAGACGTTGAGCACCTCCGGCAGTGAGGTCAAGAACGCCTTGAACCGCTCGATGACCTCGCGGTTCATGGGACGGATCCGGATCGTCAGCAGCGCCTGTACGGGGCGGTTGAGGGCGCGCAGATCGACCGTGGCCCGGAAGCCGGTCAGCACACCGCGGGCGCGCAGCGCGCGGACCCGCTCCAGACAGGTGGAGGGCGCGATGTCGAGCCTGCGGGCCAGCTCGCGATTGGTCTGCCGTGCATCGCGCTGCAGTTCGCGGACAATCGCCGAATCAATGTCGTCCATGGGGCCCATGATGGCGCACCTGCCGAATTTTATTCGGCCGGAGCCCCAGTTGACCATTTGCTCGGTTACCTTCTGCGAATGTGACCGTACAAGAAACATCCCTTCCCGCTTCCGGACATCCGGATGTACGGCGGCTGGGCATCGGCAGCGGTACCGCGCTGTGCGCCGGCGCGGTGCTCGGCCCCGGCATCCTGACCCTGCCGTCCCTGGCCGCTGCCGCGGCCGGCCCCGCCTCGATCGTGGCCTGGGTGGTGCTGCTGGCCCTGTGCGTACCGGTGGCCACCGCCTTCGCGGCGCTCGGTGCGCGGTTCCCCGACGGCGGGGGCGTGGCCACCTATGTGCACCGGGCGATCGGGCCGCGGGCGGCCGCCGTGGTGGGGTGGTGGTTCTACGGGGCGGTGCCGATCGGTGTGGTCTCGGCGGCCTGGATCGGCGGGAAGTACGTGGCCGGTGCGGCCGGTTGGGGCGGCACGGGCGCGGCGGCCGTGGCCGGTGTGGTGGTGGCGGGGTCGCTGGCCTCCAACGCGGTGGGGCTGCGGCTGTCCGGCCGGGTGCAGCTGCTGTTCGGGGGGCTGCTGGCGGCGGTGCTGCTGTGCACGGTGCTGACCGCCGCCCCGCAGGTGTCCGCCCGCCATTTCACCCCGTTCCTGCCCGGCGGCTGGTCCTCGGTCGGGTCGGCGGCCTCGGTGCTGTTCTTCGCGTTCGCGGGCTGGGAGGCGGCCAGCCATCTGTCGGGCGAGTTCGCCGATCCCGGCCGGGATCTGCCGCGGGTGACGCGCCGTACGCTCGCCGTCATCACCGTGCTCTACCTGGGGCTCGCGGTGGTCACGATCGGTGTGCTGGGGCCCGCCGCGGCGGCCACCGACACCCCGCTGACCGAGCTGCTCGCGCGGAGCGTGGGCGGCGCGGCCCGTCCCGTGGCCGCCGCGGCGGCGCTCTTTCTCACCTACGGCGCGGTCAACTCCTATCTGGCCGGGGCGTCCCGGCTCGGTGCGGCGCTCGGCCGGGACGGGGCGGCGCCGCGTCTGCTGGCCAAGGGCGGCGGGCCGGGCGAGGTGCCGCGGCGGTCGCTGGCGGTGCTGGGCGCGGCGGCCGTCCTCGTGGGCGCGGCGGCCGGCTTCGGCGGCGCCGGTCTGGATCTCCTGATGAGGGCCACCGCCACCTGTCTGGCGGCGGTGACCCTCGCGGGCCTGGCCGCCGCACTGGTGCTGCTGCCGCGCCGCACTCCCCTGTGGTACGGCGTGTGCGCGAGCACGCTGCTGACGACGGCCGTGCTGGCCTTCTCCGGACGGCTGCTGCTGATCCCCGCGGGCCTGGCGTGCGCGGCCTTCTGCTCGCTGACGCTGCGCCGGGTGGTCCGCCGGGACCCGGTCGGCCGCTGAGCCGGCGCAGCAGCCGGACGCAGCGGCTCCAACGGGCAGGCCGGGCACACCGCGCCCGCCCGTGCGCCCCCTCCCGTACCTGGTCCGGCATCCCGTTCCAGAGGCACCTCTCCAATATAGTGGAGAGTATCCTCTAGAACATGGCCAGGCCACCCCGGTTCGATACGTCGCAGCTCCTCGACGCCGCCGTACGGCTGGCAGCCGAGTGCGGCCCCACGGGCGTCACCATGTCCGCGGTCGCGGCGGCCGTCGGCGCGCCCAGCGGCTCGCTCTACCACCGCTTCGCCGGCCGCTCGGCGCTGCTGGCCGAGGTGTGGCTGCGTACCGTCGAGGACTTCCAGGAGGGCTACTTCGAGGCCCTGGAATCGTCGGACGACCCGCGCGCCGGGGGCCGGGCGGCCGCCCGGCACATCGTGGCGTGGAGCCGCACACACCCGGCGGAGGCCTCGCTGCTCCTGTACGGGGCCCATGACTTCGGGCGGGACGGCTGGTCCGACGCGCATCTGCTCCGCGCCGAGGAAGGGAACATGCAGGTACGGGCGGCCGTGGCGGCGCTCGCGGGGGCGCTGGGGATGCACGGCAGGCCGGGCCTGGACCGGGTGACGCTCGCCGTCATCGATCTCCCGCTGGCGCTGGTACGCCGCCATCTGCGCGGCGGATCCCCCCTGCCCGCGCACGCCGAGGACCTGGCGGAGCGGTGCACCGACGCCCTGCTGGCCGGCGACTGACGGAAGCGGTCTGCCCCCCGTACGGAGTGCGGTCCGGCCCCCGCACGGGCGAGGGGCCGGACCGGCTCCCCCGGTCAGCCCGACGCGCAGGTGGTCGGGGTGGCGTGGGCCGGGTCGAGGGCGTTGGCCGTCTCGTGGAAGGCGATGCGGTCGGCGAGCCCGATGGCCACATGCTCGGAGTAGTCGGTGGGGCACAGGTCCTGGAGCACGATGTTGCGCACATCGGGGCCGTTGAGGAACTGGGTCCGGTAGGGGGTGGCGACCTCGTCGTACTGGGTCGCGAGCACCGTGTAGTGCACCCCGGGGACGGTGTCGCCGCCCTCGTTGAGGCGGTTGAGGAGGTCCGAGCCGGCGATCTGGTCGGACAGGCCCGGCGTCAGCCGGTCGAGGTACTGCTTGGCTCCGGGGAAGTAGGGCAGCAGGCGGGTCAGACCGTCCAGGTCGGTGCCGTGGTTGTCGGGAGCCAGCCCGACCAGCGCGTTCACCTTGCCCGCGCCACCGTGGAACTTCAGGTACACCCGCGGCATCATGCCGCCCTGCGAGTGGCCGACGAGATCGGCCTTGGCCGCGCCGGTGGCGGCCAGCACCCGGTCGACATAGCCGGCGAGCTGCTCGGCGGAGGCGTCGATCGGCCCCAGCCCATGGAAGAACGGGACGCCGGGCAGCTGCCCGTAGTCCAGGGAGAAGACGCAGTAGCCGCGGGCCACCAAGTAGGGCGCGAGGCCCAGCCAGTTGTCGACCGCGTTGCCCAGGGTCCCGTGCACCAGGACCACCGGCCGCGGGTGGTCGGCGGAGGGCTTGCAGGAGTAGTCGTTCCAGCCGCTGCGGACGGTGGGGGCGGCAGCGGCGGGCACGGCGGTGGTGACACCGAGGACCAGGGCGAGGGCAGGGAGGAGGGTGAGCGTTCTTGACCAGCGCAGCTTCATACGATGCTCCTTGCGGGGTGAGGGGACTCCGAAGTGCTCGGTGAGCCGTTCAATTCACCTGCGATCCGGATCGCAAGGGCCAACGCAGTTGACTGGCAAGTAAGTTACGGCCGGGTAAGCACGGTGTACCAGTGGTGTGACGGTGAAGGAAACCCCACATGACCCTCACCGGACGTCCGGGGCGCCAAGCGCCGGTTGTGTGCTTGCGTCCGGTTCCCGGTGTTCCGCCGGCGCGGATGCCGGAGCCGTCCCGTACAGTCGAGAGCGCCTTGACCAGGGGCACGGCAGAAGGGGAAACCGGTGGAGACGGCAGGGACGGCGGCAGGAGCGGCGGATCCGGCCGGCATCGTGGAGGTCGCGTCGGAGGCGGAGCTGCGCGAGCTGATCGGGGAGCCCAACTCCCATGCGGCGAACAAGACCCGCCACCGGCTGCACGACCTGGACCGCCGGTGGCTGGCCCGCTCGCCGTTCTGTGTGATGGCCACCGCGGATGCGCAGGGCCGGTGCGATGTCTCCCCCAAGGGCGACCCCGCGGGTTTCACCCATGTCCTGGACGACACCACCCTGGTGATCCCGGACCGCCCCGGCAACAAGCGTCTGGACGGCATGGTGAACATCCTCGGCAATCCGCATGTCGGGCTGAACTACTTCCTCCCCGGTCGCGGTGACACCCTGCGGATCAACGGCCGCGCCCGGCTGCTGCGCGATGCCCCCTTCTTCGACGAGCTGACCGTGAAGGGCAACCGCCCGCGACTGGCGCTGCTGGTGGAGGTCGAGGAGGTCTTCTACCACTGCTCCAAGGCATTCCTGCGCTCGGAGCTGTGGAATCCGGAGACCTGGCAGCCGGACGCGCTGCCTTCGCGGGCCCGGATCGTCAAGGGCGTCGAGGCCGAGCACGTGCCGCTGGAGCATCTGGAGCGGCACTACGGCCCGGGGTATGCGGAGAAGCTCTACGGCTGAGGCGCCCGGGACCTGTCCGGGGGGCGGGGCGATAACCGTCAACGGCCGGGGACGGTGCCCGTCAACGGCCGGAGGCGGTACCCGTCAACGGTCGCCGGCGAAGAACCCCAGGTACGCCTCGGCCGTCTCGCGCGGCGTCTCCTGGGCGGGGTGGTGCCCCGCGTCGAGCACGACCTCGCGCACATCGGTGGCGACCTCACGCATCTGCCGGGCCGGGTCGCCGCCCATGGCGTACCTCCCGCCGACCGCGAGGACGGGCATCGGCAACGGGGTGCGGGCGGCGGCGCGGTTGAGCTCGGCGTCCTCAAGAGTGGCGCGGTAGACGGACAGCATCGCCCGCAGGCGGCCGGGCAGCGTGTAGCACCGGACGTATTCGTCGAGGAAGTCGGAGGAGAGCGCGTCGACGTGGTGGGCCTCCTGGGACATCCAGTGGTCGATGAACTGCCGCTCGCGCCCCGTGATGAGCATCTCCGGGACGTCCGGCTGGAAGAAGAAGCCGATGTGGTAGACCCACTCCCCGGCGGCCACGCGCTCCGCGCCGAGGTGGGTCAGCTCCTCCCAGCCGAAGCCCGCCAGATAGGCCTCCTGGTAGACCAGCTGCCGCACCCGACCGGGGTGGCGGGCCGCCAGCTGATAGGCGACAGCGGCGCCCCAGTCCTCGCCGACGACGCGGTAGGAGTCAAAGCCGAGCGCGCTCATCAGCTCGGCGATGTCGTCGGCGAGCGTCGCCGTGTCGAAGCCTGTGGCAGCCGGAGCGGAATCGCCCAGTCCACGCAGGTCGGGCGTGATCACGGTGTAATGGGGCGTCAGATGCGGGACGACGTCCCGCCAGTGGTAGCTGGTCTTCGGTGCACCGTGGAGCAGCACCACGGGCTCGCCCCGGCCTCCCCTGCGGTAATGGAGCCCGGTGCCGTTCACGGACCGGCGCGCCGAGGCCAGCGGATCTCCGAGATGGTCGTGCATGTGCATCTGCGTCGTCCTTGCCCTGCTCGATTTGGTCACTTCCAGTTACTCACTCACCGTAGGGAAGTAGGCTCCGGGCAGGAAGAACGCACTTTTCAGCGAGAGGGGCACCTCGTGGTGACCGACCAGGTCAGGCGCCATCCCGACGACGCGGACGTGACGCGCGCCGACTCGCTGGCCCGCGAGATCTTCGCGGGCGTGGCCAACAAATGGGCGCTGCTGATCATCAATGTCCTGGGCGAACGGACGCTGCGCTTCACCGAGTTGAGGAACGCGGTGGACGGCATCAGCCACAAGATGCTCACCCAGACCCTGCGCGGCCTCGAACGTGACGGCGTCGTACACCGGACGGTGCACGCCACCGTGCCGCCGCGCGTCGAGTACCGCCTGACCGAAGCGGGCGAGGCGCTGCGCGGCACGGTCAACGGCATGTGCGCGTGGACCCGCCGGTACCTCGACGAGATCGAGGCCGCCCGCAGCCGCTTCGACGCGCGCGACGACGGGCACGACCCCCCGGCCGCCGGCCGGTAACACCGGTAACACCGGTAACGGGCGTGGTGCCAACCGGCGCGGCCGGACACGGTCCTGGAGGTCACGGCCGGGCGCGCTACGGCCGGACGTCGCGACCGGGCGCCACAGCCGGGGGCAGCCGGGCGCCACGGCAGGCCGCTACGACCGGGCAGCCCCGGGGCCGAGCGGCTTGGCACCCGGGGGCGGGGATGTCCGGCCAAGGTGGCCGAGAGCCGCCGCGGGCCGTACGCTCCCGGCGCCGAAGCGCGCCCTGGCCCGGTCGACGGCTGCCTCGATGCGGTGGGCCCTGTCGTCGGACGGGTCGAAGGTCAGCTGGCGGGCGGCGAGTTCGGCGCGGCACAGGTCCTCCGCGCGCAGCGCCACGGACCGCACCCGCGCCCGCTGCAGTCCGAGCGCGGCATGCAGCGCGTAGGCCGCCCCGGTCAGCGCGGGCCCGTGTGCGGTCGGCTCGTCCAGTCGCCGGGTGCGGGTGGTGGTGGAGCGGTCGGCGTAGCGGACGGTGAGGGTGAGCGCACGGGCCACCTGCCCGCTCGCCCGCATCCGGACACCGAGGCCGTCGGCGAGCGAGAGCAGCGCCCGGCGGCGCCGGTCCGGGTCCAACTCGTCGTACACGAAGCGGTGTTCCGCGCCCATCGAGCGGGCCGCGGCGTTGGGTGTCACCGGCGTCGGGTCGATGCCGCGGGCCCGCTCGTACACGACACGGCCGGCCTTCGCGCCGAGGATACGTTGCAGGGTCGCGGGCGGCGCGGCGGCGATCCGGCCGACGCTGTCGAGCCCGTACGCACACAGGGCGCGCGCGGTCGCCGGGCCGACGCCGTGCAGCGCCGAGGCCGGGCGGCGGTCGAGGAACGCGGCGACGGCTCCGGCGTCGCCGGGGACGCCCCGGATCTCCCCGGGCGCCGCGCCCTGGGCGGCCATCCGGGCGAGCAGCGGGTTGGTGCCGATCCCGATCGTGCACCGTACGCCGTGCCAGGCCAGCGCGCGCAGCCGCACCAGCTCGGCGATGCCCGCCGCGTCCCGGTCGAAGTAGCGCAGCGCACCGCGCACATCCGCCAGCGCGGCGTCCGGCGGCAGCGCCTCGATCACCGGCGTGAACTGCGCCAGCAGCCGCAGCAGTTGCTCGAATCCCCCGGCGCTCACGGAGGTGCCGTCGGCGGCCGCGAACCGTATGTGGAGCATGCCCGGCCGGCGCGCGGCGGGGGGCCCGGCGGCAGCCGCTCCGGTGGAGCCGGTGCTTGTGCCGGGGGTCATCCCGCGCTCCCCGGGCTGGAGTGCCACAACTTGCGGCCGGTGGCCGCGCGTTCGCCCGGGGGCTGGAGGTCGGCCCACGGGTGCAGCTCATAGCCGGTCTCCAGCCGGATGGTACGGCCCGGGGCGGCGGCCGGCCCGGATTCCCGGTCCGCCGAGGCCCCCTCCCCCGGCCCCTTGCCCGTCCGGGCCGGCCCGTCGCCCTTCTCCGCCGGCCCGTCGCCCGCCCCCTCGTCCGGGGTGTCCGGTTCCGTCGCGAGCCGGGCGGCGACCGCCGCCAGCCCGCCTTCGCGGCGGAGTGCGGACAGCTCGGCGAGGTTCCAGGCGGCGGCGCCGACCACGCTGAAGCTGCGCGGGCCGCGCCGCTGGACCGTACCGCGCACCAGCAGCAGCCAGGAGTGGAAAATCGTGTGCGCACACGCCGCAAGGGGACTGGGGGTACCTCCCGGGCCGCCAGGGCCCGGGGGAGCGTCGAAGAAGACGCAGTCGACCAGTCCCGTACTGTCGTCCAGGGTGGTGAAGATGACCCGGCGGCCGGAGCGGATCGGCGGCGTCTGGGTGGCCGCCTTGGCGCCGGCGACCAACACCGTCTCGCCGTGCCCGGCACTGCGCAGCAGCCGGGCGGGCAGCGCGCCCAGCTCCGCGAGGAACTCCCGGTGGTCGGCCATCAGATGGCGGGAGGCGTCCATGCCGAGGACGCCCAGCTCGGCGCTGAGCCGTTCGATGTCGCCGAGGTCGGGCAGCCCCGCCGGCTCGACCAGGTCGACCGGCGCCGTCCGCTCCCCCCGCTCCGGGCCCGCGCTGTCGAGGGCCCCGGCCGGCAGCGTCAGCTGACCACCGGAGGTCCGCCGCCCGTGGTGGTGCAGTTCGGCGAGGTACAGCAGCAGATCCCGCCGGTTCGCGCCGAAGGCGTCCAACGCGCCCACCCGGGCGAGGCGTTCGGCCACCGGGCGGCTCGGCCTGGCCCGCTGCCACAGGTCCTGGAGCGAGCGGTAGGGCTGCCCGGCCGCGATCCGCTGCGCCTCGGCCTCGCTCATGCCGTGCACATCGCAGAGCGCGAGCCGCAGTCCCCAGACCGCACCGGAGCGGGGTCCGCCCTCACCGGAACCGGACACCAGTTCGATCCGATGAGCGACCGCCGACCGGTTCACATCCAGCGGCAGCACCGGCACCCCGCGCCGCCGCGCATCCGCGAGCAGCAGCCGCTTCGGGTACATCCCGGGGTCGTGGGTGAGCAGCCCGGCGTAGAAGGCCGCGGGGTGGTGCGCCTTGAGCCAGGCGGACTGATAGGTGGGCACCGCGAAGGCCACCGCATGCGCCTTGCAGAAGCCGTACGAGCCGAAGGCCTCGACGATCTCCCAGGTGCGCGCGATCACTTCGGGCGGATAGCCGCGGCGCTCGGCGTGCCGGGCGAACCAGGCACGGACCCTGCCCTGCAGCTCCGGATGCGACAGCGCGCGCCGCTTCTCGTCCGCCTCGTCCCGGGCACAGCCCGTCATGATCCGCAGCAGTTCGATGACCTGCTCGTGGAACACCACCACCCCGTAGGTCTCGCGCAGCGGTTCCTCCAGGTCGGGGTGCGGATAGCGGACCGGCTTGCGGCCGTGCCGGGCCTCGATGAAGGGCCGCACCATATCGGCGGCGACCGGCCCCGGCCGGAAGAGGGAGATATCGACGACCAGATCGTGGAAGGTGGCGGGCTGCAGCCTGCCGACCAGGTCGCGCTGGCCCGGCGACTCGATCTGGAAGCAGCCGAGCGTCTCGGTCGAGCGGATCAGGTCGTAGGTCGCCCGGTCGCCGGGCGGTACCTGCGCCGGGTCGTCGAGGTCGATCCGGCGCCCGGTGGCCCGGCCGATCTCGGCGACCGCATGCGCCATCGCGGACTGCATCCGTACGCCCAGCACATCGAGTTTGAGCAGCCCCAGGTCCTCCACGTCCTCCTTGTCGAACTGGGACATGGGCAGGGGGGCGCCTCCCGTGCCCTCGATGCCATGGGGGACCTCGCTGCTGGTGGGCACGACAGGCGTACGGTCCAGCAGCGTGGCGTCGGAGAGCAGCACCCCGCACGGGTGCATGGCGATCCCCCGCGGCAGCGCGTCCAGCGCCTCGACCAGCTGCCACAGCCGCTCGTCGCCGGCCTCCCGCACCCCGCGCAGCTCCGGCAGCTCGGCCAGCGCCGCGCGCGCATCGCGGGCCCGGATGTGCGGGAAGGCCTTGGCCAGCCGGTCCACCTGCGCCGGGTCCATGCCCAGGGCGGCACCCACGTCGCGTACGGCGTGCCGTACGCGGTAGGTCTCGGGCATCGAGACCGTGGCGACCCGCTCCGCCCCGAAGCGGTCGAAGATCGCGCGGTAGACCTCCAGCCGGCGGGCGGACTCGACATCGATATCGATGTCCGGCAGCGCCGTCCGCCGCTCGGACAAGAAGCGCTCCATCAGCAGCCCGTGCTCGACCGGGTCGGCGTGCGCGATGCCCAGGAGATGGTTGACCAGGGACCCGGCGCCGGACCCGCGGGCCGCGACCCGGATGCCCCTCTCCCGCACGTCATCCACGACTTGAGCGACCGTCAGGAAGTACGAGGGGTAGCCGAGCCGTTCGATCGTCCGCAGCTCGTCGTGCAGCCGGGCCCAGCGCTCGCGGTCGCGGTCGTAGCCGCGCAGCACCATCCCGGCGGCACAGCGCGAGCGCAGCACCCGGGCGGCGGTGCGGTGGCCCGCGCCGACCAGCTGCGGCTCGGGGAAGTGGACCCGGCCGAGCCCGATGTCGTCCTGCGGGTCGACCAGGCACTCCCCGGCGGTCTCCTCGGTCATGGCGAGCAGCCGGTGGGCCAGGCCGCGCCGGAATCCGGCCGCCTCGGCGATCCGCTCGGCGGTGCGGCTCATCGTGGCGGCATCCTTGAGCCAGCGCTCACCGCTGTCCCAGGCCTCGGGCCGGCGCCGGTCCACCGGCACCAGACGGCGGGCGGAGTCCAGGACATCGGCGACCGGGCCCTGGCCGGGGTCGGCATAGCGGACCGCGTTGGCCAGGACGGCGCGGACGCCCTGGCCGACGGCGAAGCCGAGGGTGCGGGCAGCCAGCCGCGGGGAGCCGGGGCCGCTGCCGGGCCGCCCGTGGTCGACGACCTCCAGGCGCAGCGCCTCGCCGTACAGCTCACGCCAGGGGGCGAGGAGCCTGGCGGCGCGGTCCGGGCGGCCGGCGGCCAGCGCCCGGCCGACCTCGGAGTCCGGTCCGAGCAGCACGGTCAGGCCGTCCGCGGCGGATTCCAGGGAACTCCACGGGAGAACGGGCTGCCCGGTCCGGCCCGCGTGGGCGGCCGAGACCAGCCGGCACAGGGCGGCCCAGCCGGCCGCTCCGTCGCGGGCCAGGAAGACGGCGCGGGCGGCGGACTCGTCAAGGAAGGCCCCGCCGCGCACCGGGGTACGCCGCCGCGTGGTGGCCGCGCCGGCCACGGGCCCCGGCGCGCGCTCCGCCACGGCGAGTTCGGCGCCGAACAGCGGGCGGATACCGGCCCCGGCGGCGGCCTTGGCGAAGCGTACGGCCCCGGAGAGCCCGTCCCGGTCGGTCAGCGCGAGGGCATCCATCCCACGCTCGGCGGCGCGCTCGGCGAGCCGCTCCGGAGGGGAGGCACCGTAGCGCAGGGAGAACCCCGATGCGGTGTGCAGATGCGTGAACCCGGGCATCCGCACCTCCTGCGCTTCATCCGCCCCCCGGCTGACCCTGTATCCCTCGTTCCTCCCTCCACCATAACCCGCTCATCGAACATTCGTACGAAGACCTGTTCCGGGGGTGCACCTCCCGCCCCTCCGCCGATCAGCCCCACCCGATCTGCACACCCCCCTCACCGACCGGAAGATAGCGGAGCAAAAGCACCGAAAACATCGGACCGGCAGCCGGAAGTGCGGCGAGGAGCGACGCATGGCCACGACGGACGACGGCACCCGCACCACCTTCCTCAGGGAGGTGAAGAGCGCGGTGACGCCCCATGCCTCGCTGCTGGTGCTCGGCGTGCTGGGGCTGATGATCGCGTTCATCACGTCGTACACCGGCGCCTTCCACCACCCCAGGCCGGCCGATGTGCCGTTCGGCGTCGTCGCCCCGCCAAAGGCCGGCGGACGGCTGGTGAGCACACTGGACCGGCTGCCCGGCTCCCCCCTGGACCCGCGCGCGCTGCCCTCCGAGCGGGCCGCGCGACAGCAGATCGGGAACCGGACGATCGATGGCGCACTGATCGTCGACCCGCGCGGCCGCACCGACCGGCTGCTGGTGGCCAGTGGCGGCGGCGCCTCCCTCGCCCAGGCGGTCGAACTGGTCGTCCGCGCGGCGGAGAAGGCCGCGCACCGCACCGTACGCACGGTGGACGTGGCCCCGGCGGACCCGGGCGACAGCCGCAGTCTGTCGTCCTTCTACCTGGTCGTCGGCTGGTGCGTCGGCGGCTATCTGTGCGCCGCGATCCTCGCGATCAGCGCCGGGGCGCGCCCCTCCAACAGGCACCGGGCGGTCATCCGGCTGGCCGCGCTCGCCCTGTACGCGATCGCCGCCGGACTGGCCGGCGCGATCATCGTCGGTCCCGTCCTCAGCGCCCTGCCCGGCACATTCTTCGGGCTGTGGGGACTGGGCGCCCTGGTCGTGTTCGCGGTGGGCGCCACCACCCTGGCCTGCCAGGCCCTGCTGGGCGTCATCGGCATCGGCCTGGCGATCCTGCTGATCGTCATCCTCGGCAACCCGAGCGCGGGCGGCGCCTACCCCTACCCGATGCTGCCCCCGTTCTGGCGCGCCATCGGCCCCGCCCTCCCCCCGGGGGCGGGGACCTGGACCGCACGCTCCCTCGCCTACTTCCGCGGCAACGCGGTCACCGGCCCGCTCCTGGTGCTGTCCGCCTGGGCGGTGGGCGGCACCCTGCTCACCCTGGCACTGTCGATCTTCCGCAAGAAGGGCGAGAACCCCACATGACCCTCTCCGCCAACCGGCTGTCCGACCCCGCGGTACGCGCCCTGGTCACGGCCCTCAACGGCCATGACGAACAGGCGTTCTTCGCCGCCCTCACCCCTGACGCCACCATGTCCGACGACGGGTCCGAGCGGGATCTGCGCGAGTGGTGCGAACGGGAGATCTTCGCCACGCGCGGGCACATCGATGTGCAGTCCGAGTCGCACCAGGGACTCTCCCTCGTGGCGGACTACCGCAATGACACCTGGGGCGAGATGCGGACGCGCTGGCACTTCACGGTGGAGGACGGAAAGGTGAGCCGGTTCGAAACGGGGCAGGCGTGAGGTCCTGCCGGACGTACAGGCGTGAGGTCCTGCCGGACGTAGGGGCCCCGACATCCGGCAGGACGTAGGGACCCCGGTACGGGAAGGGCGCGGCGCCTCGCTTCAGGAGCGGCGCTCTCCGCGACCACGGCGACGCTGAGCAGACGGTCTGCGCCTGAGACATAGGGCCACTACGTGGTGGCGGCCACCTCCACGGCTTGCTGCTCACCACAGCGACGGTGGCCCTGATTTGGCCGCCGTGCTGACCGCAATTCCCGGCGCGGCACGGGGCCAGTCATCCGGCCAGGGCCTCCCCAAGCCTGCTGCGGGCAGCGCCTTCGAGCGACTGGTGCAGGGCGTCGGCGCGGGTGCGGATCAGGCCGTCCCGGTATGCCTGGGGAAGTCGCTGCCAGACGTCGACGGCCATGTCCGCCGCTGCGGAGGGGTCTCCGTCAGCCTTGAGGCATGTCGCGGCGTCCATGGTCAGCAGGGCGCGGGTCATGACGGACGGCGATCGGGTGAGGGCGAGCGCTGCTTCTTGTTCTGCGTGCGCTTCGCAGGTCCGTCCCATCAAGGTGAATGCTTGGGATAGGTGGACGTGGTGTTTCTGGAGGGGGTATCCGAACCAGGTGTCGGCAGCCTGCTCGGTGTCCAGGCGCTCGGCGATGGACCGGGCGTCAGCGACCGCGCGCAGTGCGCCTTGGTGGTCTCCGGTGGAAGCGAGGGCTCGGGCGGTCACGGCAGCGGCCAGTGCGGCTGAAGCTGTCGGTGTCCGGCCGGCTTCGGCACGGGCGCGGATGGCGAGATCCGCAGCAGCGTGCGGAGCGCCGTAGTTGAGCGGGACCATTGCGTGCCGTGCCAGGCTCCAGGCCAGCATGTGGCGATCGCCGGACTCCCGCGCGGCCTGTTCGGCGGTGGCGGACCAACCGATCGAGTCGCGCTGGTCACCGCGGTCGTGCTGGATGATCGCCACCAGGCCGGTGATCCCCGCTGTGGTGCGGGCGAGATCGGCACGGGCAGAAGCCCGGAGGGGGCGGCTGAGCACGTCCCTGAGGAGGTCGAGATCGTTTCTCATCTGGGCGAGGACGGCGCCGGGCGGACGGCCACGGTAGCCGCCTCGATGCCGCTCGAACGCGCCTGCCAGGTAGTCGAGATCACCGGAGTCGGAATCTGCGAGGCCGGCGTTGATGCCTTGCCGCGCCTCCGCGAACCCCGACACGGCGACTGCTCCTGTCGCTCCCGCCGCCACACCGAGAAACTGTCGTCGTTTCACCGCCGTACCCTCCTCTCCCTCGACACCGGATCGGCGCTGTGCCCTGCGGCATCGCCTGCTCGCCGCCACCGCACGGACAGTCTCCTCCACGGAGCATCCGTAGACCTCTGCCAGCAGTTCGTGCCATACCGGTGTCGGCAGACGGCGCTCGGTCTCCCAGCGCTTCAGGTTCTCCGGGTCGAACCACCGTCCGCCCTGGGCTTCTTGTAATGCCAGAGCCTGCTCATCGCGCGTGAGCCCGGCCGATTCCCGGATCCCTCTCAGCATGGCGCCGATGCCGTCTGGTGCCATCATGCCCATCCCCCAAGCGTCTGACAGTTCCGAGCCCATTCCTGGCCCCCCAATATGGCCCCCTGCGCGAAATTGCACCCCTCGCTGGCACCGGACCGGTCTGCCACAGGCGAGTTGACTGAGTCTCAGCCAAGCAGCAGGCCAGAGGAGGTTCAATCCCCCGTCTCCCGGCCTCCTTCGCCTTAAGCCTCAGTTCGAAGTCCGTCGAAGGGCCCTCGCCATGCACGTGTACAGCCAAAGCTTCTTTCTGGTCCGCGACCCGACCTCGGTGCCGCTCAGCCGTCGCCGTCTCCGCGATGTGGCTGAGAAATGGGGGATGCGCCTGAACGAAGCCTCCGACACGGCACTGACCACCGTCGTCTCGGAACTGGTCACCAACGCGGTGCGGCACGGCACGGGCGCGATGCTCACCGTCGGGGTACGCGCCAACCTCAGCCGGCGGCGGGTCCTGGTCGAGGTCTACGACGGTTCACGCATCCTGCCCGTGCCGCGATGCGCGGCCCCCGAGGACGAGGCCGGGCGCGGTATGGCGCTCATCGACCGCCTTTCCCTCTGCCACAGAGCCGAGCGAACCACGTGCGGCAAGTGCGTCTGGGCAGAGATTGCCCTGCCCAGACAGCAGCTCACGCGCCGCGAGCTCCTGCTTCGTCCCGGTCGCGCCGCCCGAGCCGTCGCCCGCCGCCTGACCGTGCCCCGCGGGCCCCTGGCAACGGCCCTGACAGGGCATCGCGGCTGTCCGGGGCGCCACTCCCCCCCCCGGCCGCCCTCGACTCCCCACCCCGTCGAGAGGGCCGGACAGCAACACACTCCGCGCATTTCACACAGAGAAGGAGAGTCTCCATGCCCGACAAGCTGAATACGGCCCAGCCCGGAGAGAACGACCTGGTGCCCATCGAGATCGGCGAAGCGGCCGAGCTGACCGAAGGCCAGGGCGGCGGCAACAGCGAGGACAAGCGCCGCGCCTACAACTGACCGTCGAGCGTAGTACGGCCCCAACTGGGGCCGCACCGCACCCATATACCGACCCCTGGAGGAATCGGTGATCTTCGGAGGCTTCAGCACCCCGCGCAGACCCCACCCCCGGCCGGCCGAAGCGAAGCCTGTCGCAGCAGGGTCAGCAACGTGGAATCTGGGCAGCGGCCCTGCCCGCTCGGTAACGAACGACAGCGATCGACGGCGTGTCCTCATTCTGGGGCTCTGCGGTGCCACCAGCTTCGAAATGCAGTACCTGGCCGGCAGCAAACTGCCCGACGATGTCGCGTGGCGATGGCCCGGCCCCTACACCGTCGTGGAAGAAGCCGAAGACGGCGTGACCGTCTACACCGACCCCGCCTCCACCCACCCCGTCTACCTCACCGCCTACCAAGGTGAGTGGGCGTGGTGCACCTCCGCTCGGACGCTGGCATCGCTCATCGATGCCCGCGTAGACACCCAGCGGCTGGCGTGCTCGATATTTCTGCCGTCGGTGCCCACGTTGGCCGGCCCACGGACCTCTTTCACGGGTGTGGAGCAGCTGCCGCCCGGCAGCCGAATCGAACTGCCCGCCAACGGCAGCAGCCCCAGATGTACGACCTTGTGGCGGCCCGATGCCGGCTCTGCCGGACCGCCCGCGCAGCGTCTGCGAAGTGCGCTGACGGACACCGTCGCGCTACGCGTGGCAGCTGATCCTGCTCTGTCGTGCGACCTGTCCGGAGGGCTGGACTCGACTTCCGTCGCAGGTCTGGCAGCGCACGCGCTGTCGCCCTCCGGCCGTCTCAACGCGGTCACCGTCCATCCTGAGGGCGACACGTCCGGTGCGGATCTGCATTACGCGCGTCTGACGGCCGATGCGTATGAGGGCCGCATCATTCATCACCTGCTGCCGATGGCAGCGGAACATCTGCCGTATACCCGCATCACCGCGGTGACAGCGACCGATGAACCAGCGCCCTCCACCCTGACGCAGGCCCGTCTGTCCGGTCAGCTCCGCTGGATGCGATCGGAACTCGGGAGTCACACGCACTTGACCGGCGACGGCGGCGACAGCGTCCTGTTCCAGCCGCCCCTTCACCTCGCCGACCTGATACGCCACCGCCATTGGAAGCGAGCAGCCAGTGAGGCGTTCGGCTGGGCCCGGCTACGCCACGGCAAGGTCCTTCCGTTCCTGTCCGATGCCACGAAGGCCGCCAGGACCAGCCGCCACCGAGCTCTCACCAATCTCGCCCGTACCGTCGGCACGCCCGGCCGAAACGATCACGGGTCCGTCCGCTGGTTCCCTCTTCTGCCGTTCCCCGCCTGGGCCGAACCGACAGCCCGCCGCCTCCTGGTCCAAGCGGCCCACGAAGCCGCCGCTGCGACTGACATGCTGCCCGGCTTGGACGGCTCCGTACGAGTCCTGGTGGACGAGATCCGCGAAGTCGCCCGCACGGCAGCAGCCGACGGGGAGCTGGCCGCCTCCTGCGGTATCAACCTGCACAACCCGTTCCTCGACGCCACGGTGATGGACACCGTGCTGAGAACGCCACTCGACCAGCGCCCACCGCTCCACGCCTACAAGCCACAGCTGAGCCAGGCCATGGCCGGGCTGCTCCCACCCGCCGTAGCAACCCGCACCACCAAAGGCAGCTTCGACGCCGACCACTACGCCGGCCTGCGCGCCAACCTGCCCGGCCTCCGCGCCCTCACCGACGGCCACCTGGCCGACCTCGGCCTGATCAACCCCACCACGATGGGCCGAGCCCTGTGCAGGGCCGCCGCCGGCATTCCCATGCCGATGGCCACCCTCGAACAAGCCCTGTCCACCGAAGCCTGGCTCATCGCCCATCACCGCGACCCCGCACCTGCATGGACGACCGAGCACGCCCGGAGCACATATGGCTGACCCGCCCCGCTTCGCCATGGCCCCAGCCCATGTCCGAGCCCTCGATTTTGGGCACGTCGCCGTCCTCGTCGACTACCGCAATGGCCATGTCCAATGCCTGCTGCCCGCCGCGGCGACATTCTGGCGTGAAGCAGCCGCCATAGGCCGCCTGGACCGCACCCCGGCCGGCCTCTCCACCCGGCTTCTCGCCGCCGGATTCCTGACCCCGACCACCACCCCCACGCCCTGGCCAGCCCCCCTGCCCGCGAAGGCCGCCACCGCGAGCTGGGGCAGCGCAGAACACCCTGCCGGAACGAGCCGTCCTGCCCCCACCGGCACCACCACAGCAGCTGTCGGCGCTCTGGCCGCGATCCTCGCCGTCAAACGGCTCGGCGGCAGAAGCGCCACCATGCACCGCATCACGACCGCGCTGAGACGCGTGACATCAACCTGCCGCCACCCCGCCACCCACGACCAGGCAGAAGCCGCCGTCCTCGCCGTCCGCCGCGTCGGCTGGTACTCACCAGCGAGAACCGCTTGCCTGGAGGAGTCCGCCGCAGCCGTACTCCTGCTCGCCTCAAGACGCCTGTCCGCCACGTGGTGCCACGGTGTCGCTCCAGACCCCATCCGGCTACACGCCTGGGTGCAGACTGACGACGGAGTCCCAGCCGCCGAGCCGCCCTCGACGCTCGCCTACACCCCCGCCCTCACCATTGGAGCCCGCCATCAACACCAGCTCTGACCCGATCCTGTGGATCGGCACCGACACCTGCGCTCTTGGCCCCTACCGCGCCGACCTCGTCGAGACGTACTGGCGCTGGGAGCAAGACCCCGCTCTCCTCGTCGGCTACGGCCGTCAAGCACCCGAGTCCCTGGAGGCACGTACCGAGGGCATGGCACACCAACTCCGAGGCGAGAAGATCCGCTTCACCATCTACGACCTCAACTCGGGTGAGCCCGTTCCGGCGGGAGTCGCGACCCTCTTGCCCGACCATGCCGTCCGCACCGCCGAATACATCATCATGCTCGCCGCCGAAGCCCGCGGACGCGGACTCGGCACCCAGGCCACCCGCCTGACCCTCGACTACGCCTTCCACATCACCAACCTGCGCATGGTCTGGCTCAAGGTCCTCGCCCCGAACAAGGCCGGCATCCGCGCCTACGAGAAAGCCGGCTTCCGCGCCGCCGGCACGCTCCGGGAAGCCGGATACTGGCTCGGCCAGACCTGCGACGAAGTCATCATGGACGCCCTAGCGAGCGAGTTCGCGGGCTCTTCGGTGGTTACTCCCCGGCTGACTGGCTAGTGGGCCTCGAAAGGCGGTGCGTGGCCGCACCTCCATATCCGCAAGGGACAACCTCCGGGCCCAGAATCCCTGATCGTGGAGGTCACGCAACCGAACGGCATCTCCAGACCGGCACACCTGCCAATGCCCACCGGGATGCTGTTTGCCTATTCCAAGGCCGGCTGTCCGGGCGCTCCCGTCGTGTGAGCCGCCGGCGGACCGAGTTTCGGGTGGGATCTTCGGTTGGAGGATAGCAACGGCGATTCGGGCCCGTGCCACCAACAGATTCTGGAGGAATGGATCACCGAGACCCGCGTCATCTGCTCTGTGGAGTCCGCACTACGGATTGAAACCGTGGTGTCGCCTGGTCGAGAACAGGACGGCCACAGAAGGGAGCGCGAATACCGCGACGAGCAGAAAGCGGCTCAGGCCGCCGAGTAGGCATCCAGGCCCGGCCGGGTCGGCTTGGGCCGCACTGCTCGCCAGCCCTCGCCCACCGCGACGCCCAGATCGCCGCCACCAGCGAGGTCCTCGACACCCTGGCCAAGACTGTCGCCTTCCATACCCGCGACGAACTCCGCCAAGCAGCCGTGGAGTTCGAGCGGGCCTCCCGCTCTCATGCCGGAGACGAGTCGGCGCCCCCTTTTTCGCGCGGACGCGGGAACCGTCTACGCACGCCCTCGACCAGTCGAGCTCGCCAGCCGCTTTCATCCCAGCCAGCAAACATCCCGCCCGGGAATCCGCCCGGAATCCGCTCACCGGGCGGGACTTCGCGGACACGCCCCCGCCTCACATATGCGTTCCGCCGTCGATCCGGATCTCCGTGCCGGTGATGAACGCACCGTCCTGCGAGGCGAGCATCGCGATGACCCCCGCGACCGTCTCCGGGCCCGCGAAGCCCTCGCCGATGGCCGGGGTGAGCTTGGTGAACAGGCTCATATCGGCGTCCTCGGGCAGCCCCGGGCCGGGGCCGCTGGTCATGCCGCTGGCGATGGAGCCCGGGGCCACACACACCGCGCGCAGCCCCTGCTTGCCGTACTCGCTCGCGATGGCGTGCGTCATGGACTGGATGCCGCCCTTGCTCGCCGCGTACGCCGACATGTACGGGTGCGCGAACGAGGCGGAGGTGGAGCTGAAGTTGACCACGACCGGCGCCCGGCCTTCCAGGAGCGCGGGCAGCGACTCACGGATCATCAGGAACGTGCCGGTCAGGTTGACCGAGATGATCTGCTGGAAGTCCGCCAGGCTGGTCTCGTGGGTGTGTGAGGAGCGCAGGATCCCGGCCGCATTGACCAGGACGTCCAGGCCGCCGAGGCCGGCCACCGCGGTGGCGACGGCGGTGCGGACCGCCGCCTCGTCGGCTATGTCCAGCACCGTGGTGGTCAGCCGCCCGGCCGTCCCGTCCGCGGCGGCACGGTCGGCGGTGACCTGCAGACCCGCCGTGTCGATGTCCGCCGCCACCACCCGGCCGCCCTCGGCGAGGATCCGGTGGACGGTGGCCCGGCCGATGCCCGAGCCGGCCCCGGTGATCAGGGTGCGGCGGCCGTCAAAACGGTTCATGGTCCAGCTCCGTTCTCGGGGTATCGTGCGCACGCTACGCCCGCCTGGCACGTCGTGCCAACTCAGCTCTACGTGCCATTACGGCACGACACTCCGTAAGCTGACGCCATGCCGACCGCACCCCGCTCCGCCCCGCTTCCCCGCCCCTCGCTCACCGAGCGGCGCAAGGCCGAGACCCAGAGGGAGATCGCCCGTACCGCGGCGGCCCTGTTCGCCGAGCGCGGCACCGCGGTCACCGCCGACGACATCGCACGCGCCTCGGGGGTCGCGCTGCGCACGTTCTACCGCTACTTCCACACCAAGGAGGAGGCAGTGGTGCCGCTGCTCGCCGACGGGGTGCGGCAGTGGATCGACGAGCTGGCCGCCGCACCGGCCGGCCCAGACACACCCCCCGTACGCGAGGTGCTGGAGCGGACGGCCCGCCGGTCGGTGACCCCTGCCGACGAGCCGGCCGCGGAGGCGCTGCGCTGGACCCGCGGACTGCTGCGGGCGATGCCGGACGACCCCGCGCTGCGCGCGGTCTGGCACCGGGTGCACCACGACGCCGAGGAGGCGCTGACGCCGCTCCTGGCGCGGCTGACCGGCGCGGGAGCACTGGAGGTACGGCTTGCCGCGGCGGCCGCGAACACCGCGATGCGGATCGCGGTGGAGGAGTGGGCGGCGGGAGACGCGGCCCCGGACGGGCCGCAGGGGCCCGGCGAGCTGGTGGTGCAGTGCCTGCGGGCGCTGACGGCCGGGCTGCCGCAGCTCGACGGGGCGCACGGCGCGGCGGGCGGGACGGCACCGGGCGGGGGCGGGACGAAGCCGGGGCGGGGCCGGACGAAGCCGCACCAGGACGGGAAAGCCGGCCGGGACGGGAAGCCCGGCCAGGACGGGAAAGCCGGCCGGGACGGGAAGCCCGGCCAGGACGGGAAACCGGGCCGGTAAGGCGAGCGGCAGCCGGCCGGTTCTTACCTCGGCGGGCGCCCCGGGCGGCACGGAGGGCGCCTCCGGCCCCCCTCTTCGGCCAATCGCCGGAGATCGAAACCCGCCCGAACGACCGGTCGGCGGCCGGATTCCTTCGTTCCGGGTCCGGACGGCTCTTGCCAGGAGCATGACCGGTGCGACATCCCCGCTGGCCGCACACCCCTTTCATCCGGCCGTCCGGGACCACCTCCGGCCCGTTCGCGCCATTACTCTCAGCTTTCATCTAATGACTCAAAGCGATCGCCTTGTGCACACTCGGGGTGCTTTCGGGATGCGGTTGGGCCAGACTCCCGTCCGGTATCTGCACCTTCGAGCAAGGGAGTGTTCGTCATGCGGTACATCACTGGGGCGGTCGCGCTCGGCGCGGCGCTGGTTCTGGGCACGCTGGCCACCACCGCACAGGCCGCCGCACCGGCGCAGCCGACGCGGACCGGTGGCCTCTACGCCCCGACGGAACTGGTGCTGACGGTGGGCCAGGGCGAAAGCCGGGCGACCGCCACGGTGCAGCGTGCGGTGACGCTCAGCTGTATGCCGGCGGCGGCCGGCAGCCACCCGGACCCGAGAGCCGCCTGCGCCCAACTGCGTGCGGTGGCCGGTGACTTCAACGCGGTGACCGGCACCGCCTCGCAGCGGCTGTGCACCAAGGAGTGGAACCCCTACGTGGTCACCGCGGACGGCGTGTGGCAGGGCAAGCGGGTCTCGTACACCTACACCTTCGCCAACCCCTGCGCGATGATCAACGACAGCGACGCGGTCTTCGAATTCTGACCGGAGCGGCTCACGGTCCCCGGGCGCCGGACGGCGGCGCCCGGGGATCGTCGCGTGCGGCGGGCACCGCGGACCGGCAAGGCCTCCCGGACGAGTGCGCCCGGGAGGCCTTGCCGTACGCCGGACGGTGCCGTACACCGGACGGTGCCGTACACCGGACGGTGCGGTCCGCCGCCCGGGTCAGCCGATCTGCGCGCCGTAGGCCTTCAGAGCCTCCGGGACCGGCTGGAAGAAGGTTTCGCCGCCCTGGGAGCAGTCGCCGCTGCCGCCGGAGGTGAGGCCGATCGCGGCATCGCCGTCGAAGAGCGCGCCACCGCTGTCACCGGGTTCGGCGCAGACATCGGTCTGGATCAGACCCTCGACCGTGCCCTCCTGGTAGTTGACGCTGGCGTTCAGCGCCTTGACGGTGCCGTCGTGCACCTGGGTGGTGCTGCCGCTGCGCTGCACCTTCTCACCGACGGTGGCGTCCGCGGCCTTGGTGATCTTCTGCGTGCTGCCGTTGTAGAGGTCGACCTCGCTCGGGTGCGGGGTGTCGCCCGTGTACTTGGCGAGGGAGAAGTCATTGCCCGGGAACTTGGAGTCCTCGGTGGTCGCGATCGCCGAGCCGCCCTGCTTGTCGGACCAGCTCTTGATCTCGTTGCCGCAGTGGCCGGCCGTCAGGAAGTACGGCTGGCCGTCCTTGACGACGTTGAAGCCGAGCGAGCAGCGGGCGCCGCTCCCCCAGATCGCGTCACCGCCGCCGATGAAGGGGGTGAACTCGCCCTTGCTGTGGCGCACCTCGACCTTGTCACCGAGGCTCTTGGCGACCTTGGTGAGCCGGTCCAGCTTGGCGCCCTTGACCGTGCGGTCGGCGGTCACCACGACCTTGTTGCTCTGCGGGTCGATGCCCCAGGACGTGCCGGGGATGGTCGCCTTCGACTTCAGCGTCTGCCGGGCCGAGTCGAGCTGGGCGAAGGTGTGTGCGACAAGTCTGGCTTCCGCCCCCTTCGCCCGTACGGCCTGGGCCTGCGCCTTGTTCACGACGTTGACGACCAGCTTCTTGGCCTTGGCGTCGTAGAAGGAACCGGCCGTGTCCGTCTTGAGGTGCGACGCGAGGGTGGCCGCCGCCGCGGAGGTCAGCTTGGCGAGCGCGGGGGTGCGCGCGGGAGCCGGGGACGCATGGGCGTTGGCGAGGGTGACCGTGGCGGTGGCGGCGAGCGCAAGCGCACCCGCGCCCGCGATGACGGCGCGCCGGTTGGGTATGCGACGGTGCTTCAAGTCGGAGCCTCCCGTGGGGGGAAGAGCCCGGGAACTGTGGGGAGTTGCACGGGCCCGGAGAGTGAGGTGTCAGGGCACGAACGGGTCCGCCCCGAGGAGCAGCGCACCGGGGAGTCACATCCATGCCGATGTGCGGAGCCGAGTATTCCCATCCGCCTCACTCGCGCACAAGACCGAGTTCCGGTCTCGCATACGGGAGTTCACCGTTTCGCCACACAAAGGTCACACCGATTTCCGCACCCCTCGGTCGCGAGTGCGGACATCAGCGGGCACGCGAGGCGCTCGGCGGACGGCAATGTGTGAGGACTATAGCTGGCCGGAATGATGCGGCCGGAAACCGGCCCCCCGCCCAGCAGAGATCGCCGTAAGCACCTCCACCAAAAGGCACTTACGGCAACCTGAGGGACATCAGAGACTTATCGGCACTCTCCCGCCGCTGCGGCAGCTCCTCCCTGCGGCAGCTCTTCCGCTACGGCAGCTCCTCCGCCTCCGGGAGCTCCTCCAGCTCCGGCGACAGGGTGCCCTCCTCGCCGGTCTCGACGGCCGCACGCGAGACCTCGTGCCCCGGCTCCGGCGCCGGGGCGGCCGACCGCCGCGCGGCACCCCGCTCCGCCTCGGTCGCCACGGTCTGCGCCTGGGCCTGCAGCCCGGAGCGCTCCAGGAACCGCAGCAGCTCCACCGGGAAGGGCAGGACAAGGGTGGAGTTCTTCTCGGCGGCGACCGCCACCACGGTCTGCAGCAGACGCAGTTGCAGCGCCGCGGGCTGGTCGGACATCGCCTCGGCCGCCTCGGCCAGCTTCTTCGAGGCCTGCAGCTCGGCATCGGCATTGATCACCCGGGCCCGGCGGTCCCGGGTCGCCTCCGCCTGGCGGGCCATCGACCGCTTCATCGTCTCCGGGAGCGAGACGTCCTTGATCTCCACCCGGTCGACGGTCACCCCCCAGCCGATGGCCGGGCTGTCCATCATCAGCTCCAGGCCCTGATTGAGCTTCTCCCGGTTCGACAGCAGGTCGTCCAGTTCGCTCTTGCCGATGATGGACCGCAGCGAGGTCTGTGCCATCTGCGAGACCGCGAAGCGGTAGTCCTCGACCCGGATGATCGCATCGGCGGCGTCCACGACCTTGAAATAGACAACCGCGTCGACCCGGACGGTCACATTGTCCCGGGTAATGCCTTCCTGGGCGGGCACCGGCATCGTGACGATCTGCATATTGACCTTGCGCAGCCGGTCGATGCCCGGAACGATCATGGTGAATCCCGGCCCGCGCACCTCGGAGGCCAGCCGCCCCAGCCGGAGCACCACCCCGCGCTCGTACTGCTTGACCACCCGCGCCGCGGCCAGAAGATACACCGCACCCGCGGAGGCCAGCGCCACCCCGGCCGTCACCAGTTCTCCGACCATCACGGCTCCTGACGTATGCCGTACACCGTCTGAATCGCGTTGTTTACCATGGTATGCCCGGCTCGGGAAGGCGGTCGAGGCTCACCCCCGGACGCGGCCGGGCCCCCGTCCGCGGGGGCGGACGGGGGCCCTCGTACCGCCGGAGCCGGAGCCGGAGCCGGCGACCGGTGCGGGAAAGCCTCCGTGCGGACCCCGGTGCGCGCCGTGACGGGGCCGTACGGACCTCAGCCGGCCGGTGTCAGTAGACGCTCACGCCGTAGGCGCTCAGCGCCTCGGTGACGGGCTGGAAGAACGTGGTGCCGCCGGAGGTGCAGTCGCCGCTGCCGCCGGAGGTGAGGCCGAGCGCGGTGGTCCCGGAGTAGAGGGGGCCGCCGCTGTCGCCGGGCTCCGCGCAGACGGTGGTCTGGATGAGTCCGGAGACGACATCGCCGCCGCCGTAGTTGACGGTGGCGTTCAGCGCGGTGACCTTGCCGCTGTGGATACCGGTGGTGAAGCCCCGGCGGGTGACCGTCTGCCCGACAGACGGGGTGCCGGCGCCGGTGATGTCCTGGCTGCCGACGGTGCCCGCGTGGGCGACCGAGCCGGTGTACTGGATCAGGCCGTAGTCGTTGCCCGGGAAGCTGCTGCCCACGGTCGGGCCGATGCTCGCACCGGAGCCGGTGGTCCACGGCGGATTGCCGTCGGTGCAGTGACCGGCGGTCAGGGCGTAGTAGGTGCTGCCGCGACGGACGTTGAAGCCCAGCGAGCAGCGCCAGCTGGGGGCGTAGATGGCGTCACCGCCCGCGATGAGCTTGCGGAAGGTGCCCGCGATGCGGTCGATCCGCACCGCGTCGGCAGTGCCGCCCGCGGCCCGCTCGATCTTGGCGATACCGGCCCGGGAGACCGTACGGTCGGCCGTGACGACCAGGGTGTGGCTCTTGCTGTCGACCCGCCAGGCGGTGCCCGCGACATCCGCCGTGCGCACCGCGTTGCCGACGGCAGTGAGCTGGGTGGCGCTGAACGTCCTTGCCGGGGCGGGGTCCTGGGCGTTGGCGGTCGGGATGGCGATGGCCCCGACCGCCACCAGTCCGGACGCCACGGCGATCAGCCGGGTGCGTCTCGCTACGCCGCTGCGGGGGATGGTGCGCTCGTTCCTCACTGATTCCTCCGAGGGGATCGGGGGCCGCCGATGGGCAGCCCGTGAGGCGCAGCCGAAGGGCACGCAGGAATCCGCACGTTCATTTTCTGCGTGCCCCTGACAAGCGCTGAGCGGAGTTTCGAGTGCACCGCCCCCGCAGCGCAAGAGGGTCACCCGAAAGTCTTGTGCCGGATACCCGCGTGCCGTTCCGCCGGCACCCGCAACACTCCGCCCCGGCAGCCCCGTTGACGACTGCCGGGGCGGCGCTGACCCCCTCGGTCGGAGCTGGGACGGATCGGCGGACGATGCGGTTCCGTCCCCTCCGGCCGGCCGGAGGGGACGGGCAGGGCGGCGGCGGGCAGGGCGGCGGGCAGCGGACAGGGGGGCGCCGGCCGGCGGACCGGGGCGGAGGAGGCGGTCGGCGAACGCACGCGGCGGCAGCAGAGCACGGTGGAAGCCGGCGGTGACGGTGCCGTCCGCGGCGGGATCGCGGCCCGGCGCCGGGGATGGCATACGGGCACGGCCTGCAGGGCCCCGGGTCGTACTGCTGCCGGCGGCAGTACGACCGGCACCTACGGCCGGACTCTGAAGAAGTGGGGCCGATCCCTCGGCGGTCACGACGCCGCGGATCGGCCCCGCCGCTGATCGGCCCCGCCGCAGATCCGCTGAACCGGGGACGCGGGCCGTGGACCGTGGGACGATGGGCATGTGCCCTGGTCCCGGGCATGAACCGACCCCCGGGTCGGCTCTGTCTTCCGCTGACCGCCTGCCGTCAACGGGGGGCCGGGTACCGACCGTGATGTTCTTCGTACTGTCAGTTTCCTTACGGGGCGCGTAAGCTGATGCCGCGCCACCCTCTTTGCACCAGATGTGTCACGAACCCCCCGTGCGGCGGCTATCCACTTGGCACACCCTCCGCCTCATGGACGACGATAGGGCGGACACGCAGAGACCGCGGGTGAGAGGAGGCGTCAATGGGATCGGTGCGCAAGGCGAGTGCCTGGCTTGGCCTCGTCGACGACAACGATGACGAGCGCTACTACGACGACGAC
This sequence comes from Streptomyces sp. NPDC054765, assembly GCF_053612065.1. Taxonomy (NCBI): domain Bacteria; kingdom Bacillati; phylum Actinomycetota; class Actinomycetes; order Kitasatosporales; family Streptomycetaceae; genus Streptomyces; species Streptomyces sp. NPDC054765. The sequence continues at coordinate 26,300 of NZ_JBSHBP010000039.1, forward strand.
TACGCCGAGGGACCCGATGCCGGTGACCCGGGCAACAGCCCCTGGGTCACCGACCCCCGGGTCCGGGTGGCCGACGAGGCCGCCCAGGACCAGGGCACCCGCATCGCCACGGTCACCCCGGAGAGCTTCCGGGACGCCCGCGGCATCGGTGAACTCTTCCGGGACGGCGTCCCGGTGATCGTCAATCTGACGGCCATGGAGCCTTCCGACGCCAAGCGGGTGGTGGACTTCGCCGCCGGTCTGACGTTCGGTCTGCGCGGGTCGATCGAGCGGGTCGCCACCCGGGTGTTCCTGCTGACTCCCGCCGACTACCAAGTAGTCAGCGGCGAGGCCCGCGGCCACCGCAACGGCGGTTTCTTCAACCAGAGTTGAGCGCGATCCGCGTGTTTCCGGCCGGGGGTCCGGGGGCCCGCGGCGGCAGGCGCCGGGACGCGGGCCCCCGGGTGGTACAGCGACCGGTGTCAGCGGACCGGGCCGCTCACCGGAAGGCGTCCAGACCGGTGAGCGCCTTGCCCAGCACCAGCTGGTGCATCTCGACGGTGCCCTCGTAGGTGAGCACCGATTCCAGGTTGGTCGCATGCCGCATGACGGGGTACTCCAGCGAGATCCCGTTGGCGCCCAGGATGGTGCGCGCCGTCCGGCAGATCTCGATCGCCTCCCGTACGTTGTTCAGCTTGCCGAAGCTGATCTGCTCGGGGCGCAGCCGCCCCGCGTCCATCCGCCGCCCCAGATGATGGGCCAGCAGGATCCCCTTGTGCAGTTCGACGGCCATGTCGGCAAGCTTGGCCTGGGTGAGCTGGAAACCGCCGATGGGCTTGCCGAACTGCTCCCGCGTCCTCGCGTAGTCCAGCGCCGCCTCGAAGCTGGCGCGCGCGGCCCCCATGGAGCCCCAGACGATGCCGTAGCGGGCGTGGCTGAGACAGCCGAGCGGGCCGCGCAGTCCGGTGGCCTGCGGGAGCACCGCGTCGGCCGGCAGCCGTACCTCGTCCATGACGAGTTCGCTGGTCACCGAGGCCCGCAGGGACCACTTGTGCTTGATCTCGGGGGCCGAGAACCCCGGAGTGTCCGTGGGGACCACAAATCCGCGGATGCCGTCGTCGGTACGGGCCCAGACCACCGCGACGCCGGCCACCGAGCCATTGGTGATCCACATCTTGCGCCCGTTGAGCACCCAGTCCCCCCCGCCGTCGCGCTTGGCGTAGGTCCGCATCGCGGCGGGGTCGGAGCCGATGTCCGGCTCGGTCAGTCCGAAGCAGCCGATGATCTCGCCGGCCGCCATCCGCGGCAGCCACTGCTGCTTCTGCTCCTCGGAACCGAAGCGCCAGATCGCGTACATGGCGAGCGAGCCCTGCACGGAGACCAGCGAGCGGATGCCGGAGTCGGCGGCCTCCAGCTCCAGGCAGGCCAGACCGTACTGGACGGCGGAGGCGCCGGTGCAGCCGTAGCCGGTCAGGGACATGCCGAGTGCGCCGAGGGAGCCCAGCTCGCGGGCGAGGTCACGGATGCCGGGGAGTTCGCCGCGCTCGTACCAGTCGGCGATCTGCGGCAGCACACGGTCGGCGGCCCAGCCGCGGACGGTGTCCCGGACGGCACGGTCCTCGTCGGTCAGCAGATCGTCGATGCCCAGGGGGTCGCCGGGGTCGAACGGCGGGACCGTCGAGGGCTCTGAGGGCGGCTTTGCGGACATGGCGGGGCCTCCGGCGGGTTCAGCGCTCGCGCGAAAAACTAGCAGTGGTAGTTATTTCGCTTCCGACGGTACGGCCCGCGGTGCCGCGCGGCAAGGGTCACCGCCGCGCGGCCAGTGGCGTGCAGGCGGAGGGAGAGCGCCGGTCAGCGGCCGGAGCCCGCCGGGGCGGGCTCACCGCTACCGCGGCCGGCACCGGCTGTGGTGTCACCCGGAGCAGGCTCCCCGTCCGCCTCCGCACGCTCCGTGGAGTCCGCCGCACGGCGCGGCAGCCGCAGCGCGATCCCCGCGCCGGCCAGCAGCAGCACGGCGCTGGCGACGAGGGTGACGTGCAGCCCGTGGACGAAGGACTCCCGGGCCGCCTCCCGCAGTGCGGCCTTGGCCCCCTCCCCCAGACCGGCGGCCACCTTGTAGGCCTCGCCGAGGGAGTGCGCGGCCGAGGCGGAGGCCCGCCGGGGGACACCGTCGACATGGTGGAGACCGGGGGCGTAGGCGGCGTTCATGACGCTGCCGAGCAGGGCCACACCGATACCGGCGCCGAGCTGGTAGGAGGTCTCCCCGATCGCGGCGGCGCCGCCCGACTGCTCGGCGGGCGCCTCGCTGAGCATCGACTCGTACGCCCCGAACAGCGTGGACTGGAAGCCGAAGCCGAGCAGGACGAAGCCCATGGACAGCAGCCAGGGGCGGTCCTGGCTGCTCATCGCGGTCAGACAGAGCACCGCGACCGCGGTCAGCACGAAGCCGAGCGACACCATGGCCCGCGGGCCGAAGGCCTGCAGCATCTTCGAGCCGGTCAGACCGGCCGCCATCGCGGCGAAGACCAGCGGCAGCATCCGCAGCCCGGTCTCCAACGGGCTCAGCCCGAGGACGAGCTGGAGGTACTGGACGGCGATCAGCTGCAGGCCCACCAGGGCGAGCATCGCCAGCACGATACAGCCGACGGAGGTGCCGAAGGCGGGCCGGGCGAACAGCCGCATATCGATCAGCGGGTGCGCGCGCCGGTGCTGACGCCGTACGAAGAGGACCAGCAGCAGGACACCGAGGACGATGGGCACCAGCGTGGTCGGCCCCAGCACGTCCGCGCCGCTGCCGAGCCGCTTGACGCCGAGGACGATGCCCAGCACACCGAGCGCCGCGACGATCGCGCCGATCACGTCCCAGGGGCCGTTGCGCTCACCGCGCGACTCCGGCAGCAGCCACCGGCCTATCAGCAGCATCGCGGCCATCATCGGGATGTTGATGAGGAAGACCGAGCCCCACCAGAAGTTCTCGACGAGGAAGCCGCCGAGGACGGGGCCGACCGCGGCGCCGACCGCGGCCACCGCGCTCCACACGCCGATGGCGACCGCGCGCTCGCGCCGGTCGGGGAAGACCTGCCGCAGGATCGACAGCGTGGCCGGCATGATCATGGCGCCGCCGACGCCGAGCAGGGCGCGGGCCACCATGAGGATCTGTGGGTTGGGCGCGAGCGCGGCGGCGGCCGAGGCCAGCCCGAAGAGGCCGTAGCCGAGAAGGAGGATGCGCCGGCGGCCGACACGGTCGCCGAGGGTGCCGAAGAGGATCAGCAGCGACGCCGCGATCAGCGGGTAGACGTCGACGATCCAGAGCAGCTCCACCGGGCCCGGCCGCAGGTCTTCGGTGACGGAGGGCACGGCGACGTACAGGATCGTGGTGTCCAGCGCGACGAAGAGCAGGCTCACACAGAGCACGATCAGCACGGTCCAGCGGTTCACACCGCCGCCGGTCAGCCGGGGAACACCAGCCGTCCGTCCACTGCCGGACGCGGTCGTCCCGGACATGCAGCACCTCCAGTCATGCTCTCGCGGCCACGGATCAGGGCGCGAAAACGCCCCGGGGGAACCGGCGGCACAAAGCGAGTAGGGACGTCAGACTACGCGAGTCCCGGTGGCTGTCGCGTGGGTCACCTCACGATGAGACGCGCATCGCAACGCTGCGCGTTCCCGCACCCCGCCGTCGGCAGTCACTCTCCGGCCACCTGGATAATCGTCCGGATGAACGATCTTGCCTCCGCCGCCGCTCCCGGCCGGCCGCTGTGCGACGTGCCCGCCGCACGGGCCGCGCTGCGCCGGGCCGCGCCCGCACTGGCGGCCTTCGCGGCGGTCCGGCTGCTGGGGCTCGTCGTCCTCGCGGTCTGGTCCACGGCCAACGGCAAGGACTGGCACACGCTGCTGACCGCCCGTTGGGATGCGCTCTGGTACACCCGGGTCGCCGAGCAGGGCTACGGCTACAGCGTGCAGCTGCCCACCGGCGATGTGCACTCCAACCTGGCATTCTTCCCGCTGCTGCCGTGGCTGGAGCGCGGGCTGTCGGCCGTCTCGCCGCTGTCGCCCGCCGACGCCGGGATGGCGGTGGCCTGGGTGGCGTCACTGGTGGCGGCCTGGGCGCTGTACGCGACCGGCGAGCGGCTGCACGGGCCGCGGGCCGGGATCGCGCTGGCGGCGCTGTGGGCGGCACTGCCGGTCGGGATCGTGCAGTCGATGGCGTACTCGGAGTCGCTGTTCACCGCGCTCGCGGCCTGGGGCGTGTACGCCGTGCTGAGAGGCCGCTGGGTGTGGGCGGGGGTGCTGGCCTCGCTGGCCGGGCTGACCCGGCCGGTGGGCGCCGCGGCGGTCGCGGCCGTGTGGCTGACCGCGGCGGTGCCCCTGTGGCGGCAGCGGGCCGGCGGCGTACGGCTGCGCGCGGCACTGCGCACCCATCCGGGGATGCTGCCCGGTGTGCTGCTGGCACCGCTCGGCTGGTGCGGCTACTTCCTGTGGGTGGCGGCACGGCAGGGCTCGATCACCGGCTATCTGGACGTGCAGGAGGGCTGGGGCAACGGCTTCGACGGGGGCATCGCCTTCGCCGCCTTCGTCCGGCACCTGCTGTCCGGGCCCGCCTTCGCGGCCGGACTCGGGCTGCTGGCCGGCGTGGGGCTGGTGATCTGGCTGTACGTGCGCGGCGTACGGCAGGGCCAGCCGCTGCCACTGGCGGTCTACGGCGGGACGGTGCTGCTGCTCGCGCTGACCGCCAAGGGCTACTTCGGCTCCAAGCCGCGTCTGATGCTGCCGGCGTACCCGCTGCTGCTGCCGGTGGCGGCGGCGCTGGCACGCCGGCGCCCGGTGTACTCCTGGCTCGTCGTCGGCCTGGTGGCGGCGGGCTCCGCGGCGTACGGGGCGTTCTGGCTGAACGGCTCGGGGCCGCCGTGACCGCGGCCGGCGTGTGACCGAATGATCCCGTTCCGTGACCACCCTTCGGGGGAAACGTCGCGCGGCCCCGGAGCAAAGGATGGATAAACTCTGCCGGAGAAAAGCAGATAAGGCGCTCAGGGTGACGACACGCGGATCCCGGGAAGGGATTGAGAATCGCCGGGAATTCTCTTCCAAATCCCTGTGGCGAAGCCTCGTTTGAGACACATTCCACATCACATCGTCATTACAAAGCGCACAGTTTGACCAAGCACCTACATCACACGCGGTAACGTCGATTGAGTGCGTACCGATGACAAGCTCGACCAGATGGAGGAGCGCCCGACCGATCGCGCCCGACCACCCCGCATGACCCGGACCCGCCTGTGGCTGTTCTGGGGAACGCTGGCGGTGTATCTCGCGATCGTGGCCGGGGTGCTGGCCACGACATGGCTGGTCACGTTCGACTGGCAAGTCATGTTCTTCAGGCCGTACAAGCAGTGGCCCGGGATCCATGCCTTCCTCGACTACTTCGTTGTGCTGGGGCAGCGCGGGCCGACCGCGGTGGCGGTGGCGGCCTGGCTGGGCTGGCGCTGCTGGCGCCAGCGCAACCTCCACCCGCTGCTGGTGCTGGGCGCCTCGCTGCTGCTGCTGAACATCACCGTGGGCGCCGCCAAGCTCGGCATGGGCCGGCTCGGCCCGCACTACGCGACCGTGGTCGGCGCCAACGAGATGTGGCTCGGGGGCGACATATTCCCGTCGGGCCACACCGCGAACGCCGTGGTCACCTGGGGCGTGCTGGCCTATCTGGCGACCACCCCGCTGCGCCGCCGCACGCTGTCGGTGATCGCCGCGCTGGGCGCGCTGGGCGTCGGCATGACCACCGTCTACCTCGGCACCCACTGGGTCAGTGATGTGCTGCTCGGCTGGGCCGCGGGGCTGCTGGTGCTGCTGGCGATGCCGTGGCTGGAGCCCGGGATCACCTGGTTCGAGGACCGCCTCATGGGCATCCTGCTGCGCCTGTGGCTGCGGCTGCGGCCCGATTCGCTGCGTGGCCCGCTACCGGTCGGCTCGCTGGCTCCGGGCGTCTCCCGGCAGCGCATCGCCCCCGACGGCGAGGTACTCGTCCGCGAGACGATCTCCGCCGGTACGGGCGGCCGGTCCGCCGTCCACACCCCGGACGGCTGGCCGCACCACCCCTCACGCCCGTACACCATCCGCTCGGAGCGCGCCCCGGTCACCCCGGCGGGCAGCCGGCGCCCGCCGCACGCGGACCGCATCCCGCGCACCACACCGCTGAGCCCGACGTCCGGGCGCGGCCGCAACGGGAGCGGCTGACCGCCCCACGAGCCGCGGGGCCCGGTACGCACACCCCACCCCGCAGCGAAGGCCCCGGCCGCTCCATGGAGAGCGGCCGGGGCCTTCGTCGTGGGCAGGGCGCTCAGCCCTGCCAGGTGCGGCGCACCGTGTCGTCCTTGACCTCGAAGTTGAGGCGGCCGGCCAGGAACTCCATGGTGATGATCGCGCCCGGGGGCACCGAGCGGACGGTGGTCCAGCCACGCGCCCTGGCCTGCTCCTCGGCGTCCTGCCGAGCGAGGCCGACATACGACGCGATGTCGTCCTGAGGGTTGTCGGGGAGGTTCGGTACGTCAGCCATGACCACCACCGTAGGCGCCCGCGACGGCCCGGGGAAGGCCGGTCGTCGCACACCCCGGTGACCGTCCGGTCCGCCATTGGTCACACTTGTGTCACAGCGAACGTTCTTGCGTTTGCCGGGACTTCCGTCACCCCTACGCGCCGTGTGACGGCGCAACCGGGTGGAATTGCAAGCGGCCGGAATTCCGTCTTGATCGGATACCGAACGGGCGCGCTCACTCCGTTCATGCGACAAGCCGTCCGAAAGCAATCCCCCCGCGGCGCGGGATTTCCCTGGCCCGTGGTTCTTTATCGGCCGTCGGGAAATTGTCCAACGCGACACACTCCGCACACATTTCCCGCACATCGCCCCGCTTGCCGGTCCCGTGCCCTCGTGTGCCGCACCCGCGGGGCCCGCTCGATCCCACCGGAACGGACCGGAGCGCCCACTCGCCCCGCGCCCCCGGCGCGAGCATCATGTCCCGGGCGCCAGTACACCTTCGACGAACGAGGTGCAGCGGATGGTTACGGACACCGGCCGGGCGAGCGTCCGGCCCGCCGGGGCGCGGCGCCGCGGATCGGTACTGGTCGACTGGCTGACGACCACCGACCACAAGAAGATCGGGCATCTCTACCTGATCACGTCGTTCGGGTTCTTCCTGGTCGGTGGCCTGCTGGCGCTGGTGATGCGCGCCGAGCTGGCCCGCCCCGGGCTGCAGATCGTCGGCCCCGAGCAGTTCAACCAGGCGGTGACCATGCACGGCACGATCATGCTGCTGCTGTTCGCCACCCCGGCCTTCGCCGGCTTCGCCAACGAGATCATGCCGCTGCAGATCGGCTCACCGGATGTGGCCTTCCCGCGGCTGAACATGCTCTCGTACTGGTTCTTCCTCTTCGGCGGCCTGATCGTGCTGGGCAGCTTCCTCACGCCGGAGGGCGGCCCGAGCTTCGGATGGACGGCCTATGCGCCGCTGAACTCGCTGGTCCGCTCGCCCGGTTCCGGCCCCGATCTGTGGATCATGGGGCTGGCGCTGGCCGGCTTCGGCACCATCCTCGGCGCCGTCAACTTCATCACCACGATCATCACCCTGCGGGCGCCCGGCATGACGATGTTCCGGATGCCGGTGTTCACCTGGAACATCCTCTTCACGTCGATCCTGGTGCTGATGGCCTTCCCCGTGCTGGCGGCGGCCCTGCTGGTGCTGGAGGCGGACCGGCAGTTCGGGGCGGTGGTGTTCGAGGCGCAGTGGGGCGGTGCGCTGCTGTGGCAGCACATGTTCTGGTTCTTCGGCCACCCCGAGGTCTACATCATCGCGCTGCCGTTCTTCGGCATCATCACGGAGATCATCCCGGTCTTCTCCCGGAAGCCGATCTTCGGTTACGTCATGCTGATCGGCGCGACGATGGCCATCACGGCCCTGTCGGTGATGGTCTGGGCGCACCACATGTTCGCGACGGGGGCGGTGCTGCTGCCGTTCTTCTCCCTCATGTCGTTCCTGATCGCGGCGCCGACCGGGGTGAAGTTCTTCAACTGGATCGGCACGATGTGGCGCGGCTCGGTGTCCTTCGAGACGCCGATGCTGTGGTCGATCGGCTTCCTGGTGAGCTTTCTGTTCGGCGGGCTGACCGGCGTCATCCTCGCCGCACCGCCGCTGGACTTCCATGTCACCGACTCGTACTTCGTCGTCGGCCACTTCCACTACGTCGTCTTCGGGACGGTGGTGTTCGCGACGTACGCGGGCTTCTACTTCTGGTGGCCGAAATTCACCGGCAAGATGCTCGACGAACGGCTCGGAAAGATCCACTTCTGGACACTGTTCGTCGGCTTCCACACCACCTTCCTCGTCCAGCACTGGCTGGGCGTGGAGGGCATGCCGCGGCGCTACGCCGACTATCTGGCCGCCGACGGCTTCACGGCCCTGAACACCCTCTCCACCATCGGCTCCTTCCTCCTCGGCCTGTCCACGCTGCCGTTCCTCTACAACGTCTGGAAGACCACGCGGCACGGCAGAAAGACCGCGATGGACGACCCCTGGGGTTTCGGCCGCTCCCTGGAGTGGGCGACCTCCTCGCCGCCGCCCCGGCACAACTTCACCACCCTTCCGAAGATCCGCTCCGAGTCCCCGGCGTTCGATCTGCACCATCCGGAGGTGGGGAAGCAGCCGGCGGCGGTGCCACCGGCGCCCGGGGCAGCCGGTCCCTGATCTCCGGTGATCTCCGGTGGGCGAGCGAGCGGCTCCGGCGGCTCACGGGCCTCGAAGCCGCAGCCCGTCAGGACGCGCCGGCGAGGCGTGCCGCGGCATCGTGACCGGCGGCGCGTGGGCGCGGGTGGAGATGCCGGTCCCGCGGCGTGTGCGGACGGCTACGGTCCTCGGCCGGCACCGGGACCGCAGCCGGCGCTCCGTCAGCTCTCGGCAGGCCCTGCGACCCGTAGGGCCAGGTCGTTGTCGAGCGTGTAATACGGGCCGATCCTGAGCTCTCCCGCGTCGGCGGGCACCGGCAGTGCGGGGTAGCTGAAGACCTGCTTCTTGTCGGCGACATCGTCCAGGAGGCGGGCGATGCGCACTGGCCGGGCACCCTCCGCGGGGCGCAGCCACAGGTCCCATGGCTCGCTGCCGTGCTCCCACCGGGCGGCCAGCTCCTCGTAGGGCAGCGTGAAGGTGAACTCCGCGCCCTCGACGGTCAGCGGGACGGTGACCGTGGCCACCACGGCGTCCGAGCCGGCCGGGGCGCGGCGCACGCGGGCCTCGGCACAGGCGCCGGGGCCCGGTGCGGCGCCGTAGATCCGGCCGGCGACGGTCACGCCGTCGGACGCGACAAGGAGGTCACCGGCTTCGGCGTGCGGGCCGCGCAGCCAGCTGCGCAGCGCGAGATTGCCGAACTTGGTCGCGTACGGGATACGCACACCGAGCCGGCCGATGCCCGCCAGCGGCCGGCGGTCCACCAGCGACCGCAGGTCGTTGACGCCCGGCAGCAGGCGCCGCGGGTCCCGGCCGTCGCCGAAATCGGCGTAGGCGTTCCAGCGGCCCTCGGCGAGGGCGACGGTGCTGGGCAGTACGGCGCGCAGCCGCCCGGCGCCGTTCGGCCCGAGCGGCAGCCGTACCTCGTCATCGGCTCCGTCGCCGCCGCGCAGTCGCAGCACCAGCGCCGCGCTCCAGGCGGTGTGGGTGTCCTGAGGGGCGTTCAGGTCGAAGGTGAGGCCGCCCGCGGAATCCGCGATGCAGTCGGCCTTCAGCTCCACCGGTGCCGCCTCGTCGCCCGGCTCCCCCGGCCGCCCGGGGCCGTCGGGTCCCGTGCTCGCCGGAACCATGGGTTCCTGATCGATGGCAGAGGACTCCTTCGTCTCGTGTCCGGTCGCGGTCAACTGACTCGACGCCGTCATACCGTCCGCACCCCTCTCAGCGCGGCGCGGGCCGCATCCTTGGTGGCGTATGCGCCGCCGAGCAGGGCTCCCCGGGCGCGATGCAGGCTGCCGTGCAGCCGGTTGTCCCGCCGGCAGGCGAGCAGTTCCCCGAAGAGCGCCTCATAGCGCCCGGCGACTGCGGCGGGGTCGAAGCGGGCCGACGAGGCCAGCGCGGCCGCGCCCATCCGCTTGCGGGCGGCATCGTCGTTGATCAGCGCGAGCAGCGAGCCGGCCAGTGCCTCCGGATTGCCGACCGGCACCAGCGTGCCGTCCACCCCGTCGTCGATGATCTCGCCGGGGCCGTGCGGGCAGTTCGTGGCGACGACCGGCAGCCCGCAGCGCATGGCCTCGACGATGGTCATCCCGAAGGACTCCAGGCTGGAGGAGACCGCCGCGATCGAGCCCTTGGCCCACTCGGGCTCCAGGGGGTTGGCGGGGCCCATCAGGAAGACGTGGTTGTACAGGCCGAGTTCATGGATCAGTGCGCGCAGAGCGGCCTTCTCGGTGCCGCCGCCGTAGATCCGCAGCCGCCAGTCGGGGCGCTCGGCGACGACCTGGGCAAAGGCGCGGATGAGGACGTCATAGCGCTTGACGCGGGCGAGCCGGCCGGCCGCGACGACCCACTTGCCGCTGCCGTCGGCGGGCGCAAGCGCGGACGCCGGCACGCTGTTGGGCACCGCCTCGACACGCACACCGGGCAGCCGCAGGGTCCGGCGGTAGGCGCGGGCGTCGGCCTCGGTGACGGTGGTGACCGCGTCGAGGCGCGGATAGGCGCTGCGCAGGGCCAGCTTGAGCGCCCGGCTGTGGGTGTCCAGGGTCAGATGCTCCTGGCCTATCCGGACCGGGCCGCGGCGCGCCTGCTTGGCGATGTGCACATTGAGTCCGGGACGGGTGCCGACCACCACGTCCGTCTCCGTCCGGCGCAGATGCTGGGCGATCCGGCGGTCGGTCAGCTCGCTGTACTGGCCGAAACGGCCCTCGGCGGCGGGAAATATCCTGGCGGGCCGGGCGTGCGCGGGGTCCGCGCCCTCATAGCCGGGGCCGTTCTCCCTGATGTCCACGAGATGCCGCAGCGCGACGCGCGGGCCAAGGTCGAAGACCGGGTCGTCGCGGTGGCGCAGCACGGACACGATCTCGACGTCGTGGTGCTCGGCGAGCGTACGCGCAAGGTTGAACGTCGTCCTGATCGTCCCCCCGATGCCGTAGGCATTGTGTATCAGGAATGAGATGTGCATCCGTCCCCGTGTCCCCTGGTCTTCCGGTCGTTCAGGTCTCCCCGTGGACACGTCGCACCCCCCTCCCGATGGTGCGACGCATCCCCTGCTACACCTGAGGACCGCGAAAACGGGTTCCTGGTTGGGTCTTTCGCCAAGTTGTTCCGTAAAAGTTAGGTCATCGGTAGTCGTGACACGGAACCTCATGGCACCAAATCCCCTCCGCGTCCGGCGGGTTACCAGGCCTTCCGGCGGGCCACGGCCCGGATCCTCCTACGGAACCTTCAGCCGGGTGCCGACCGACAGCCGGTCCGGGCTCTGTCCGACGGCAGTCCGGTTGGCCTCGTAGAGCGCCTGCCAGCCGCCCTTCACGCGGTACTTGCGGGCGATCTTGCCGAGCGTCTCCCCCTGCCGTACGGCATGGGTCCGGCTGTCGCCGGTCAGCCCGTAGCGCCGGGCGCACTCGGGCCAGGCGCCCCAGCCCTGGGTCGCCTGCACCCGCTTCGCGATCTCGATCTGCTCGTCGCGGGTGGCGAGATCGGCCCGCCGCGCAAAGGCGAGGCCGCCGTACGCCTCCCAGGTGGGCTGCCAGAACTGCAGCCCGCCGTAGAAGGTGTTGCCGGTGTTGATGTGCCAGTCACCACTGCTCTCGCAGTGGGCGAGGCAGCCCCAGGGCCACTGGTCGCCCGCGCAGGCGTGCGAGGTCTTGCCGCCGGCACCGCCGCCGTCGTCCGGCCCGTCGGCGGCGGCGGCGCCGGGCAGGCACAGAACCAGGGCAGCGGCCGCCGCGGTGAGCAGCCCGACGGATCCCACGAAGCGCCGTGGCGCCGAAGAGTTGTCCGACATAGCCGGTGACGGTAAGCAGCCGTCCGGCGCCGACCAGCGCGCCACGCCCTCGACCCCCCGCCCCCACCCGGTCCGGTGTACGGAACGCCGCCGACTGCATCAAGTTCTGCGCAAGAGTTGGCGTTATGTGACCACTTCTCTGGTGGCTTTCCGCGGTTTTCCGCTGTGCGCCGATTGGTTCGATTCTGTTCCCGTCCTCGCGTGACTCCTGCCGCAGGTCACCCGTTGTCCTTGTACGAGCCGGGAGACCACCCGGCAGACGCACAGAGATCGAGGAGCCACCCGTGCCGCGCATGCTCGACGTCAGCGACGACGTTCGCGCCGAGATCGGCGACGAAGAAGCCGACCGCCTGCTGGCCGGTGGCGACGCCCCCGGCAGCTACGACTGCACCTCCTGCCGGACCCCCGGGGACAGCGAACAGGAGCGCACCAGCACCGTCCTGTTCGTGGGCGAGGAGACCGCGGTGCTCGCGTTCGCCCACGCCACCTGCATCCCCTCGCAGGTCGTCCCGGTGTCGGAGGAGCAGCTCCAGGGAGCCGTGCGCTCCATCACCGGAGAGGACGCCGCCCCCCTCACACCCGGACCGGAGCCCTCCCCGGCCGCTCCGGTCCCCACCGCCCCGCGTCAGGCGACCCTCGGGATCACCTGCGGTCTGGTGCTGATCGAGGGCGATCTGCGCCCGGCCCTGGTGGTCGAGCCGGACGGCCCGATCGCCCGTCCCGGCTCGGCCGGTCCGGACGACGACTTCCTTCCGCTGCTCCTGGAGCAGGGCTTCCACCCCGTGACGGACATGAACCAGCTCCCCGGCCCGAACCCGGGCTGGTCAGCGCTGCTGGCCATGGGCAAGCTGCACGCCGTCCTGCAGCCGGGCAACATCGGCCAGCAGGCCGCCTGGTGGCAGGCCCACCAGCCGCTGGCCGTCTCCGACGGCTGGCGTGCCGCGGCCAACAAGGCGCAGTCGGTGGTGATGTACGCGGCGCCCACCGGCTCGATCGGCCACCAGCCCCGCGAGGACCTGATGCGGCAGGCGCTGGAGGACGCGGCGGCGAAGGGCGCCCTGGTCGCCGCGGAGATGCCGCTGGCCGGCACCTGACCGCCCCTCGGCACCCGATCGCGGGGGCAGGACCGCCATTCCGGACGGTCCTGCCCCCGCGATCAGCCATTTCCGCAGGAAAGCCGCATCCCGCGGCCATCGAGGTCGTTGGCACATACGTGCACGCATACGACCCCTCCTCCCGCGCCCGCTACACCCATCCGATCCCCGGCATGCGCCCGTCCCACGAACACGGGACGACGTACACCACGGACCATGGTTCGGCCACGCCGATCTATGACGCGCTGTACGCCGAGTACCGCCGCTCCTTCCGGGCCCTGCCCGGGGACCGTACCGACGAGCCGGAGACCTCGCAGGCGCTGCACGGGGGCGGGGGCTGGAGCCGTACGCCGGCGTCCGCGGGCCACTGGGAGGTCGTGAGCCGGCAGCCGTACCCCCCACGGGGGCATGTCCCGGCGGCCCTGCCGCCGGCCCAGCGGGACACCCGGCCGCACGGACACTGAACGGTCCGTACGGCCCGGGAGCCGCCGCTACTTCTTCTTGCTGCGCTTCTCGCGCACCCGCACGGAGATGTGGATCGGCGTCCCGTCGAAGCTGAACTCCTCGCGCAGCCGCCGCTCGACGAAGCGACGGTAGCCCGCCTCCAGGAAGCCGGAGGCGAAGAGGACAAAGCGCGGCGGCTTGGTGCCCGCCTGGGTGCCGAAGAGGATGCGGGGCTGCTTGCCGCCGCGGATCGGGTGCGGGTGGGAGGCGACGATCTCACCGAGGAAGGCGTTCAGCCGCCCGGTGGGGATACGGGTCTCCCAGCCGGCCAGCGCGGTCTCGATCGCCGGGACCAGCTTTTCCATGTGCCGGCCGGTGCGCGCGGAGACGTTCACCCGCATCGCCCACGGGATCTGCACGAGGTCCCGCTCGATCTCCCGCTCCAGGTAGAAGCGGCGCTCCTCGTCGAGGGTGTCCCACTTGTTGTAGGCGATGACCAGGGCGCGTCCGGCCTCCACGGCCATCGTGATGATGCGCTGGTCCTGGACGCTGATGGACTCGGAAGCGTCGATCAGGACGACCGCGACCTCGGCCTTCTCGACGGCCGCCGCGGTGCGCAGCGAGGCGTAGTAGTCGGCGCCTTCCTGGAGGTGCACCCGGCGGCGGATACCGGCGGTGTCCACGAACTTCCAGGTCTTGCCGCCCAGGTCGATCATCTCGTCGACCGGGTCGCGGGTGGTGCCGGCCATCTCGTTGACGACCACCCGCTCCTCGCCGGCGACCTTGTTCAGCAGCGACGACTTGCCGACGTTCGGGCGGCCGATCAGCGCGATCCGGCGGGGGCCGCCGAGGGCGGTGCCGAAGGTCTGCGCGGGGGCCTCGGGCAGCGCGTCCAGCGCGGCGTCGAGCATGTCTCCGGTGCCCCGGCCGTGCAGTGCGGAGACCGGGTACGGCTCGCCGAGGCCCAGCGACCACAGCATGGCGGCGTCGGCCTCGCCCGACGGGCCGTCGACCTTGTTGGCGACCAGGACCACGGGCTTGCCGGCCCGGCGCAGCAGCTTGACCACGGCCTCGTCGGTGTCGGTCGCGCCGACCTTGGCGTCGACGACGAAGACGACCGCGTCCGCGGCCTCGATGGCGAACTCGGCCTGCAGCGCCACGGAGGCGTCGATGCCGAGGACGTCCTGCTCCCAGCCGCCGGTGTCGACGACCTTGAAGCGGCGGCCGTTCCAGTCGGCCTCGTAGGTGACCCGGTCGCGGGTGACGCCCGGCTTGTCCTCGACGACCGCTTCACGGCGGCCGATGATGCGGTTCACCAGCGTCGACTTGCCGACATTGGGGCGGCCGATGACGGCGAGGACGGGCAGTGGGCCGTGGCCGGCCGCGGCGATGTCGCCCTCGACCTCCTCGAGGTCGAAGCCCTCCTCCGCGGCGAGCTCCATGAACTCCGCGTACTCGGCGTCGCCAAGCGCACCGTGCTCGTCGCCGGTAGGGATCTGGTCGTTCATGAAGTCCGTTCCTCGTTCATCATCGTGATCGGTGGGCCGCTCGTCCGCGGCCCACTACTCAAGTCTTGGTCAGCGCCCGGTCAGGCGCCTGGCCTCTGCCAGGTGGGCGGTCAGCCGCTCCTGGATCCGTACGGTCGCCTCGTCGAGCGCCTTACGGGTGCGCCGCCCGCCCTGGCCCGCCCGTCGCCCGCCATCGCCCTCGGCCGAGCTTCGCGCCCCTTCCTGGGCCGCGAAGGCGTCACCGAAGACGACATCGACGCGGGAGCGCAACGGGGGCACGGCCGGCGTCAGCCGGCTGTGGCGCTCCGTGCTGCCGAGCACCGCCACCGGCACGACCGGGGCACCGGAGCGCACCGCGAAGTACGCCAGGCCCGCCCGCAGGGAGGCGAAGTCGCCCTCGCCGCGGGTGCCTTCCGGGAAGATCCCCAGCACGCCGCCCTGCTCCAGCACCCCGAGGGCGTCGATAATCGCCTTGCGGTCGACGGTGTCGCGGTCCACCTTCAGCTGCCCGATGCCCCGCAGGAACGGGTCCAGCGGGCCGACGAAGGCTTCCTTCTTGATCAGGAAGTGCACCGGCCGCGGCGCGGTGCCCATCAGCATCGGGCCGTCGATGCCGTGCGAGTGGTTGACGGCGAGGATCACCGGACCGGCCGACGGCACCCGCCAGGCGCCCAGCACCCGCGGCCGCCACAGCCCGTACATCAGGCCGATGCCGATCCGCCGGCCGACCGCGGCGCCCGCCTCGGTCGGGGCCCCGCCGCTGTCGGTCACCGGGCGGCCCGCCCCGCCTTTTCGGCGCCGGCGCCCTCGATGAGGGTGACGACACACTCGATGACCTGCTCCAGCGTCAGCTCGGTGGTGTCCACCTCGACGGCGTCGTCCGCCTTGGCCAGCGGGGAGGTCTTCCGGCCGGAGTCGGCGGCGTCCCGCTTGATCAGCGCCTCGCGGGTGGCGGCCAGGTCGGCCGCCTGCTGGGGGTCCTTGCCCGTGAGCTCGCCGCTGCGACGGGCCGCCCGCGCCTCGGGCGAGGCGGTGAGGAAGACCTTGAGGTCGGCGTCGGGCAGGACCGTGATGCCGATGTCCCGGCCCTCGACGACGATGCCGCGCGGCGCCTCGGCGGCGATGCTGCGCTGGAGATCGGTGATCAGGGTCCGCACCTCGGGGACGGCGCTGACGGCGCTGACCGCGGCGGTGACCTCCTGGGTGCGGATCGGGCCCGCGGCGTCCAGGCCGTCGACCGTGATGGTCGGTGCGGCCGGGTCGGTGCCGGAGACGATCACCGGCTTGCCGCACGCGTCGGCCACCGCGGTCGCGTCATTGACGTCGATGCCGTTGGTCAGCATCCACCACGTGATCGCGCGGTACTGGGCGCCGGTGTCGAGGTAGCCGAGGCCCAGCTTGGCGGCCACGGCCTTGGACGTGCTGGACTTGCCCGTGCCTGCGGGGCCGTCAATGGCGACAATCACTGCTGCCGGGGCGGTCCGGGCGGCGGTTTCCACGGTGACGAACACCTTTCTTGTACACGGGGCGGGGGTCCAAGGGCCATAAGGGCCTCGGACAAGGTTACTGGCTCACCCGCACCGCACCGTCCACGGTGTCACTGCCGGATGGACCAGCCCTGCTCGCGCAGCTCCGCGGTCAGCACCGGCACGGCCTGCGGCTCGACCATGAGCTGGATGAAGCCGGCCTGCTGGCCGGTGGCGTGCTCGATGCGGACGTCCTCGATATTGACCCCGGCCCGGCCGGCGTCGGCGAAGATCCGGGCCAGCTCACCGGGCTGGTCGCCGATGTGGACGGCGACGATCTCGTAGGCGGCCGGGGCGGCACCGTGCTTGCCGGGCACCCGGTCCCGGCCCGCGTTGCCGCGGCGGAGCACGTCCTCGATGCCGCCGGCGCCGCCGCCGCGCTTCTCCTCGTCGGCGGACTCCAGGGCGCGCAGGGACCGTACGGTCTCGTCCAGGTCGGCGGCGATCTCGCCCAGCACATCGGCGACCGGGCCCGGATTGGCGGAGAGGATGTCGATCCACATCGCGGGATCGGAGGCCGCGATCCGCGTCACATCCCGGATGCCCTGGCCGCAGAGGCGTACGGCGGTCTCGTCGGCGCCCTTGAGGCGGGCCGCGACGAGGCTGGAGACCAGCTGCGGGGTGTGCGAGACCAGGGCGACGGCGCGGTCGTGCGCATCCGCTTCCATCACCACCGGGACGGCCCGGCACAGCGCGACCAGCTCCAGGGCGAGGTTGAGCACCTCGGTGTCGCCGTCGCGGGTCGGGGTGAGCACCCAGGGCCGGCCCTCGAAGAGGTCGGCGGTGGCGGCCAGCGGGCCGGAGCGCTCCTTGCCGGCCATCGGATGGGTGCCGAGGTAGGCGGACAGCTCGCAGCCCCTCGCCTCCAGCTCACGGCGCGGGCCGCCCTTGACGCTGGCGACGTCGATGTAGGCACGGGCCACCCCGCGCCGGATGGCATCGGCCAGCGCCCCGGCGACATGGGCCGGCGGCACGGCCACGATGGCCAGATCGACCGGACCCGCGGGCGGCTCGGCCATGCCGGCGCCGAGCGCGGCGGCCGTCAGGGCCTGGGCCTGGTCATGGTCCTCCAGGAAGACCTGGACGCCGCGCGCCTGGAGCGCCAGCGCGGCCGAGGTACCGATCAGGCCCGTTCCGATGACGAGTGCGGTCCTCACTGCGCGATGTCCTTTCGCAGCGCCCCGGCCGCCCCGAGGTAGACATGGGCGATCCCGGCCTTGGACAGCCCGGTCTCGACATGGGCGAGCACCCGCACCACGCGCTCCATGGCGCCGTCGACGGCCAGCTCCTGGGCGCAGATCAGCGGGACGTCCGTGATGCCCAGGGCGCGGGCGGCGGCGGCCGGGAAGTCGCTGTGCAGATCGGGGGTGGCGGTGAACCACACGCTGATCAGGTCGTCCGCGCGGAGGCCGTTGCGCTCCAGGAGGGCGGTGAGCAGCTCGCCGACCTGCTCCTGCATGTGCTGCGCGTCGTCCCGCTCCAGCTGGACGGCCCCGCGGACCGCTCGTACCGCCACGTCACTGCTCCCCTGCGTTCTGCGTTCTGCGTTCTGCGCCGCTCACGCATCCGTGCGCGCACTGATCAGCGTAACCAGCCGCACCGGCAATCCGTACGCGGCGGCCGGGCGGCGGGACGCCTGCGACGCGCAGGCCGGCCGGGGCGGCCGTGGCGCGCGGCAACCGGTAGCCCACCGACAGTGACCAAGACGCCGGACGGTCCGCGTTCCGCGTCCAAAAACCGGTGACGGCTGAGGCGCAGGAAAAACCACCCCTTAACGTCATGGTGACGTCAAGGGGTGGTGCGGCGGTACGGAGGTACCGCAAAGCATCTCCCTGCCGTGCGCCCCCGCCGCAGAGCCCGGAGGTCCTAGAGCTCGACCTCACGCATCAGCATGCCGACCTCGGTGTTGGTCATCCGGCGCAGCCAGCCCGACTTCTGGTCGCCCAGCGCGATCGGGCCGAAGCTCGTACGGACGAGCTTGTCGACCGGGAAGCCGGCCTCGGACAGCATCCGGCGCACGATGTGCTTACGGCCCTCGTGGAGCGTGACCTCGACGAGGTAGTTCTTGCCGGTGTTCTCGACGACCCGGAAGTGGTCGGCGCGGGCGTAGCCGTCCTCCAGCTGGATGCCGTCCTTGAGCTGCTTGCCCAGGTCGCGCGGCAGGGGGCCCTGGATCGCGGCCAGATAGGTCTTCTTGACGCCATAGCGCGGGTGCGTCAGACGGTGGGCCAGCTCGCCGTGGTTGGTGAGCAGGATGATGCCCTCGGTCTCGGTGTCCAGCCGGCCCACGTGGAACAGCCGCGTCTCGCGGTTGGTGACGTAGTCGCCCAGGCACTGGCGGCCGTCCGGGTCCTCCATCGTGGAGACCACACCGGCCGGCTTGTTCAGCGCGAAGAAGAGGTACGACTGGGTGGCGACCGTCAGGCCGTCGACCTTGATCTCGTCCTTCTCCGGGTCGACCCGGACGCCCTGCTCCGTGACGATCTGGCCGTTGACCTCGACCCGCGCCTGGTCGATCAGCTCCTCGCAGGCCCGCCGCGAGCCCATACCAGCCCTGGCCAGCACCTTCTGCAGGCGCTCGCCCTCCTGGTCGCCGAACGTCTTGGGCGTCTTGACCTGCGGCTTGCTGTGGCGGGCGCGGTTGCGCTCCTCCACCTGGGCGTCGTACTCACGGGGCCGCGCGGGCGCCTGGCCGCGGCCGCGCTGCGGGCCGCCCTTGGCACCGGGGCGGGCCCCCTTGGACGCCGCGCCGGTACGCGGGCCGCCCTTGGCACCGCCACGGGCCGCCGCGCCCCGGCTGCCGCTGCTCTTGGCGCCGCCGCTCTTGGCACCGCCGCGCTCGTCCTTGCGGTCCGAGGAGCCCCCGGGACCGCCGGATCCGCCCACGTCGTAGCGGCGCTCCTCGGGACGGGGACGGCCCGCGCGCTGCTTGTCGTCCCTCTTCCCCCCGGCGTTCGGCCGCGGGGTGCCCCCACCGGTGCCGCGGTGGTCGCCCCGGCCGCTGTCCCTGTTGTTCCTGCCGCTGCTTCGCATCAATGATCCGTCTGAGAGTCGCCGCTGTCGTCTACGTCGAACGACGGGATACCTTCCGGGGAGTCGCCCTCGACCGCTTCCGCCTCCGGGAGGAACGGTGCGAGCTCAGGGAGCTCGTCCAGGCCGCGCAGGCCCATCCGCTCCAGAAAGTAGTTCGTCGTCCTGTACAGGATCGCACCTGTTTCAGGTTCCGTCCCCGCCTCCTCCACCAGGCCGCGCTGGAGGAGCGTGCGCATCACACCGTCACAGTTCACGCCGCGTACGGCCGAGACACGGGAACGGCTGACCGGCTGACGGTACGCGACCACGGCCAGAGTCTCCAATGCGGCCTGGGTGAGCCGGGCCTGCTGGCCGTCCAGGACGAAGCTCTCCACCGCGTCCGCGTAGGCGGCACGGGAGTAGAAACGCCAGCCGCCGGCCACCAGCCGCAGATCGAAACCGCGCCCCTGACGGGCGTAGTCGTCGGACAGCTCGCGCAGCGCCAGCGCGACCGCGCGGCGGGGCCGCTCCAGCACCCTGGCGAGGTGCTCCTCGGTCGCGGGCTCGTCGACGACCATGAGGACCGCCTCCAGCGCCGGCTTGAGCGCCAGCCCGGCGACGCCCAGCGCCCCGGCCGGTGCCCCGGACCGCTCCCCCAAGACACCGTCCGCACCGGTCCGGGTGAGGTCGTACGCCCCGCCGTCGGCCACGCCGCTCATGCCCGCTCCTCCGCCATACGCACTTCCTGCTCCGCGTAATCTTCCTGCTCCGCGTGCTCTTCCTGCCCCGCGTGCGCTTTCCGCTCCGGGTGCGCTTCCCGCTCCGCCCCGGCGGCACGCTGCCCCGGTTCCTGGTCGAACTCGTCCGTGACCACCGGCTCGGCCCCCTCCGCGCCCGTCCAGCGGACCCTCAGCGCCCCCAGGGCCTCCTCCTGCTCCAGGACGACCACCCGCTCCCGGTAGAGCTCCAGCAGGGCCAGGAAGCGCGCCACGACGGTGAGGGTGTCCGGTGCGTCCGCACACAGCTCCTGGAAGCTGCTCTCGCCGGCCTCCCGCAGCCGCGCCATCACCACCTCGGCCTGCTCCCGCACACTCACCAGCGGCGCATGGATGTGGTCCACGTAGATCTGCGGCCGGGCCTTGGGCTGCATCGCCTTGACCGCGAGCTCGGCGAAGCCGTCGGCACCCGTGCTGATGACGACTTCGGGCAGCAGCTCGGCGAGGTGCGGCTCCAGCCCGACCGTACGGGGAAAGCGCCGGGCCTCGTCCGCCAGCCGGCCGCTGAAGATGTCCGCGATCCGTTTGTAGGCGCGGTACTGCAGCAGCCGGGCGAAGAGCAGATCGCGGGCCTCCAGGAGCGCGAGGTCCGCCTCGTCCTCCACCTCGGCCGCGGGCAGCAGCCGGGCCGCCTTGAGGTCCAGCAGCGTCGCGGCGACGACCAGGAACTCCGTGGTCTGGTCCAGATCCCAGTCCGGCCCCATGGCCCGGATGTGCGCCATGAACTCGTCGGTCACCTTCGACAGCGCGACCTCGGTGACGTCCAGCTTGTGCTTGGAGATCAGCTGCAGAAGGAGATCGAAGGGCCCCTCGAAGTTGTCGAGCCGCAGGGTGAACCTGCCGTCGCCCGCCTCGGGGGACGTCCGGCCGGGCGCGGCGGCGGCCGGCGCCTCGGGCTCATACGGCGCCCCGGACTCGTCCGGTGCCGCAGGCGCATCCGGTGCCACCGGCCCCGCGTCCGCCCCGCGCCCCAGAGGTCTACGGGCGCGGGGCGCGGGGGCATCGTCGTTGGTCGTCGGCATCGCGGTCCATGGTGCTGCGGTCCCGTGCCGGGGGCGACGGGCTGGTCACGGGCGGGAGACCCCGCCGAGGAGGCAGGCTATCCCGCGGCGCCCGCGCCATGGCCGACCCGACGCGGCCGGTCCCGCGCGCCGTGACGTTTCCGCACCGTGCCGGCCGCCCTGCGTCGTCTCCGCCATCGCGGCGGGCAGCCATGACACCGGCGCACGACGTACCGCATCGGCCGCGCCCGCCCCCGGCAGGCGTCGGGCGTCAGCGCCCCCGCAGCCGCCGCACCAGGATGCTGGCGTCGCCGCGCGACTCCAGGTCGGCGAGCACGACGGCGACCGCCTCGCGGACGATCCGGCCGCGGTCGACGGCGAGCCCGTGCTCGCCGCGCAGCACCAGCCGCGCATGTTCGAGGTCCATGAGCTCCTCGGCGGAGACATAGACGGTGATCTTCTCGTCGTGCCGCTCCCGGCCGCTGGGGCGGCGGTTGGCACCGCGGGAGCCACCACGCCGGCGGCCCTGGCCACCGGCCTGCGCGGCCGCGGCGGCCGCGTCCGGACCGGCCTGGCCCGCCTGGCCCCGGTGGCCCTTGGCGGTTTCGGCGTCCGCCTCGCGGCCGCTGTGCTCGGCCGGGGGCCCGACGGCGGGTACCCGGGGCGGCGTGGCCGGTCCGCCGTCACCGGCCGTCGCTGCCGGGGTGTCCGAGCTGCCGGCCCCGGGCCGTCTCTGCCGCACCGCGGCGGCCGTCTCCGGCCCGTCCGCCGCCGGATCGGGCTCGCCGGCCGGCGCCGGCACCCGGGGCGCCTCGCCGTTGGCCGGTGAGCCGTTCGCCGGACGGCGGGGGCTGGAGGGCTGGAGCCCCCCTCCCCCGGTGGTACGGAACAGTTCGTCGGCTCCCGGCAGACTCACTCGGCGTGACACCGGGCGAGCACCTCCCTGGCGAGCTGGCGATAGGCGGCGGCGCCGACGGAGTTGGAGGCGTACGTGGTGATCGGCTCGCCCGCGACGGTGGTCTCGGGGAAGCGGACCGTACGGCCGATGACGGTGTGGTAAACGTGATCGTCGAAGGCCTCGACGACCCGCGCCAGGACCTCACGGCTGTGCACGGTGCGGGAGTCGTACATCGTCGCCAGGATGCCGTCCAGCTCCAGCTCGGGGTTGAGCCGTTCCTGGACCTTCTCGATCGTCTCGGTGAGCAGCGCGACACCACGCAGCGCGAAGAACTCGCACTCCAGCGGCACGATGACCTTGTGAGCCGCCGTCAGGGCGTTGACGGTGAGCAGACCGAGGGAGGGCTGGCAGTCGATGACGATGTAGTCGTAGTCGGCCAGCAGCGGCTTCAGGGCACGCTGCAGGGTCGACTCGCGCGCGACCTCGCTGACCAACTGCACCTCTGCCGCTGACAAATCGATATTGCTGGGCAGCAGGTCCATGTTGGGGACCGCGGTCTTCAGGAGCACCTCGTCGGCCGACATGCCCCGCTCCATGAGCAGGTTGTAGACCGTCAGGTCGAGCTCCATCGGGTTGACGCCGAGTCCGACCGACAGCGCGCCCTGCGGGTCGAAGTCGACGAGCAGCACCCGTCGCCCGTATTCGGCAAGTGCGGCACCCAGGTTGATGGTCGAGGTGGTCTTGCCGACCCCGCCCTTCTGGTTGCACATGGCGATGATTTTGGCGGGGCCGTGGTCGGACAGCGGTCCCGGGATGGGGAAGTAGGGAAGCGGGCGTCCGGTCGGGCCGACGCGTTCCCGGCGCTGGCGTGCGGCGTCCGGCGCGAGCGTCGCGGCGTATTCCGGGTCCGGCTCGTACTCCGCGTCCGGATCGTAGAAGTGCCCCTGGGGCAGGTCGTCGTAGTCGGCGAGACGGGCGGGTTCTCCACTGCCCCGGTCGCCGGCCATGGCGTTCACGTGATGGCCGTCCATGCTCTGGTGGGCTGTCGTGGAAATGCTCTGGTGGGCTGCGAAGGTATGGACCGCGACGGAGCCGACAGCATTGAGCCCCGAGGGACTCTGGCCCCGTGCAACCGCTCCTGGTTGACCACCCCCGGGAGTAAATGTCGACTCATTCACAAGTCGTCTTACCTCCTTGGATGTGACCAGGAAACTTTATCGATAGGTCAGCGTGGCACCATGCCGACGGTTGGCGACTCTATGGCGTGTCGGGCGTCCGCAGCAACACAATCCACCGGACCCGGCACGATGTGTCGGTATCCGGACCCCTGATGTCAAGGGCGCAAGTGACATCGGACCGAAGTTTCAGGGGTGCGCGAATCGGCTAAAGGGTCACGTTCACGGCGAGTTGGGAGCCGGCGTTCCGGAACAAGTCGTTCCGCGCGCCCGGCATGCAACCGGCCGGGCCTTGTCGACAAGGCCCGGCCGGATATGCAGCGTTGACGCGCTTCGTTGACGCCTCAGCCGAGGAGGGTGCGCAGCTCGACGTGCTCGACGCCGTGGGCCTCGGCGACGGGACCGTAGACCACCTTGCCGTCGTGCGTGTTCAGGCCCTTGGCCAGCGCCGGGTCACGGCGCAGCGCCTCGACCCAGCCGCGGTTCGCCAGCTCCACGATGTAGGGCAGCGTGGCGTTGGTGAGCGCGTGGGTGGAGGTGTTCGGCACGGCGCCGGGCATGTTGGCGACGCAGTAGAAGACCGAGTTGTGGACCGGGAAGGTCGGCTCGGCGTGCGTGGTGGGACGGGAGTCCTCGAAGCAGCCGCCCTGGTCGATCGCGATGTCGACAAGAACACTTCCGGGCTTCATCTTGGCGACGAGCTCGTTGGTGACCAGCTTGGGGGCCTTGGCGCCGGGGATCAGGACGGCACCGACGACGAGGTCGGCCTCGACGACGGCCTTCTCCAGCTCGTAGGCGTTGGAGACGATCGTCTGCACCTTGGTGCCGAAGATCTTGTCGGCCTCGCGGAGCTTGTTGATGTCCTTGTCGAGCAGGGTGACGTGGAAGCCGAGGCCCACGGCGATCTGCAGCGCGTTCCAGCCGGAGACGCCACCGCCGATGATGACGGCCTTGCCCGCGGCGACACCGGGGACACCGCCGGGCAGCACACCGCGGCCGCCGGCCTGGCGCATCAGGTGGTAGGCGCCGACCTGCGGGGCGATACGGCCCGCGACCTCGGACATCGGGGCGAGCAGCGGCAGCTGGCGGCCGGCCGTCTCGACGGTCTCGTAGGCGATCGCGGTGGTGCCGGACTCCAGCAGCGCGTCCGTGCACTCCTTGGAGGCGGCCAGGTGCAGGTAGGTGAAGAGCGTCTGGTCCTTGCGGAGGCGGTGGTACTCCTCCGCAATCGGCTCCTTGACCTTCAGCAGCAGGTCAGCGGTGCCCCAGACCTCATCGGCGGTGTCCAGGATGGTGGCACCGGCGGAGAGGTACTCCTCATTCGTGATGGACGAGCCGACGCCGGCGTCCTTCTCGATGAAGACCTGGTGGCCGTGGCGGACGAGTTCGTTCACTCCGGCGGGCGTGATAGCCACGCGGAACTCGTTGTTCTTGACCTCGCGGGGGATGCCGACCTTCACGTCGATCACGGTCCTTGAAAGAGAGGGTGCAGAAGGAATTATCCCCTCATGCGTTGCATGACGGAACTGACCGCGCCGAACGCGGCCCAGCCAGTCTATTGAAGGAGCTCTCGTTGTCTAGCCTTGCAAAGCATTAAATCTTGCGAGAAGCACTACCGATTTCGCAGGTCACTTGGAGTGATCTTCGAGGAGTCGCTCCCCCACGGCACGATGGAGCCGTGCCGCGGCTGGATCGCCGAGCCGTTCGAGGGTGTCCGCAATCCGCAGTTGCAGTGCCGCCTCCAGTCGTCCGTCGCCCGCTTTCCGGGCGACGCCGAGGGCTTCGAGACAGGTCTGCAGCGCCTCCTCGGGCCGCCCCGCGTACTCCTGCACCCGGGCCACCTCACCGGTCGCCCGCGCCTGGCCGGCCACATCTCCGATCCTGCGGTAGGTCCCGACGGCCGCCCGCCAGGCCCGGAGCGCCTCGCCCCACCGGCCCGCGTAGCTGTGCGCGCCGCCGATCCGGCCGTGCAGCCGGGCCGCGTCGGCGGCCTCATCGCGGGCGAGCCGCAGCTCCAGCGCCCTGCCGTACCAGTCGGCGGCCCGCTGCCAGTCGCCCAGCTCGGTGTACGTACCGCCCAGCGACTCCAGTGCCCGGCCGGTCGCCACCGGGTCCTGCACCGAACGGGCGGACTCCAGCGCACCCCGGTAGCGGGTGAGGGCCTGGGCGGTGCGTCCCGCCTGGCCGTCCAGGTCCGCGAGGTTCAGCAGGGCGGCGGCCCGCTCCCGCGGCAGCCCGCGCCGCTCAGCGACCTTCAGGACGAGACCGTGCAGCGCATAGAGGTCCGGCGCGGCGGCCTCGGAGCCCTGGTGGGCGAGCAGCGTCCGGGACAGCGCGGCCATCAACCGCCGGTCCAGGGTGTCGAGTTCACCGTCCGCGACGGCGATCCTGGCGGCGTCCAGCAGCGCGCCGCGACGGCTGCGCAGCCAGTGCGCTGCGGCGCCCTTCGAGGAGAAGCGCAGCGAGCGCGGCAGCCCGGCGACCTTCTGCCGGGCGGGCGAATCGGCCGGCTCGCCCATCGCCCGGCAGGACTGCAGCAGCCGTACGGTCCGCTCCAGCATCCGGGCGCGGGCCAGCTGGACGTCGGCCGGGCGCTCGTGCTCCCGGAGCAGTTCGCGCGCCAGCGGGTCGAGGCAGCCGGGCAGCCGGTACTGGGGGCGCAGCGCGGGGTCGGACGCATGGGCGCCGGCGACGGCGGCGTCCCCGGCGGGCACCGGCCGTAGCAGGCCGAGCGCGGCGAAGTCCCCCAGTGTCGTGGCGGCCGCGGCCACCGAGCAGCCGGCCAGCGCGGAGGCGGTATGGGCGTCCACGAGGCCGGCCGGTGCCAGAGTGATCAGCCGGAGTATGCGGGCGGCGGGCGGCGGCAGCGCGTCGTAGGCGAGCCGGAAGGCGCGGAACAGCGGGCGGGCACCGGTGGGCAGGCCAGGGGGCAGCGGGACGGCCTGCAGCGCCTGGCGCAGGTCGGCGACCGAGGATGTGGGGCGGGCGGCGAGCCAGGCACCGGCCAGCACCAGCGCGGCGGGCTGACCGCCGCACTCCTCGACGACGCTGTCGGCGGTCCGCGGGTCGACGGTGATCCGGGTCGGCCCGGCGTAGCGGCTGAGCATCTCGACACCGGCCGCGCTGTCCAGGCCGCCCAGGGCGCACGGCCGGACGTCCGGAATGCCGGTCAGCGGCCCTTGCGAGACCACCACGACCAGGCAGTGGGGGGCGTCGGGCAGCAGCGGCTCGACCTGTTCCGCGCCCGGTGCGTCGTCCAGGAAGAGCAGGGCGCGGCGCCCGGCGAGGGCGCCGCGCAGCAGCTCGGTCAGCTCGTCCTCGGCGGCGCCGGGCGGGGCGCCGGTGCCGAGCGTGGCCAGCAGCTCACGCGCAGTGCGGGCGGTGCCGGCCGGTTCGCCGCCCGGCCCGGTCAGCGTGGCCCGCAGCACACCGTCGGGGTGGGCGCCGGCCAGCTCGCGCAGCAGCTCCTCGGCCAGGGCCGTACGGCCGGAGCCGGGGCGGCCGGCGATCAGCAGCACCCGGCTGCGGGCCCCCTTGCGGCCGGAGAGGGTGTCCAGGCCGGCGCGGGCGATATCGGCGTGCAGCGCCTTCAGCTCGCGGCGGCGGCCGGCGAACCCGGTGGCGGCGGGGGCGGCCGCGGGGACGACGGGGCGGGTGGCGCCGCCGTCCTGGCGGGACCCCGGGGCCCGCTGCCCGAGTGCCGCCGTGGCAGTCGTCTCCGCCGCCTCGGGCGGGAGGTGCCCCCCGCCCACCGCCTGGTCCGTCACCGGTCACGCTCCCGTCCACCTGCGCGTACGCGTCCGCCGCTGGGACGGAACGCTGCCGAGCGTAGTTCACGGGCCGTCACACCCCCTGCAGAGCAGGGCGGTTGGGTCACCCGATCGGATCGGTGGATCATCCGACCGGCTCGGGGCGGCCGGCGGCTCAGGCCTCGAAGGGGCGGGCCGGCCACGGCGCATCGGCCGGCCGCAGCGCGTCCAGCCCCTCGCCGGCCTGAGCCGCGGTGAGCGCCAGCACGCCCACGACGAGGCAGTTGTTGTGCAGGTCACCGGCGAGTGCCCCACGGACCAGCTCGTCCTGCGGCACCCGCGCCAGCTGCATGTCGGCCTCCTCCTCAAAGACCTCGAACCGCTCCCCCTCGGCCTCGGACAGACCGCGGGCGAG
The DNA here is from genome assembly GCF_053612065.1 of Streptomyces sp. NPDC054765. Taxonomy (NCBI): domain Bacteria; kingdom Bacillati; phylum Actinomycetota; class Actinomycetes; order Kitasatosporales; family Streptomycetaceae; genus Streptomyces; species Streptomyces sp. NPDC054765. The sequence continues at coordinate 53,865 of NZ_JBSHBP010000039.1, forward strand.
GAAGATCCTCACGGCCTCGTCGCAGCCGCCCGGCGTGGTGTAGACATCGGTCAGCACCCGCCAGTCCGCGGCCTTGACGTGCGCCTCCTCGTACAGCTCGCGCTGCGCCGCGTGCAACGGGTTCTCCCCGGGGACGTCGAGCAGCCCGGCGGGGATCTCCCACAGCCGCCGGCGTACGGGGTGGCGGTACTGGCACAGCACCAGCACCCGGCCGGTGTCGTCGAGGGCGAGGACGGCCACGGAACCGGGGTGGACCTGGTAGTCGCGGGTGACGACGGAGCCGTCCGGCATGACGACCTCGTCGGTGCGCACGCTGGTCTTGTTCCCGGTGAACGGTGTCCTGGACGCGGTGACCGTCCACTCCTCCGGGGTGTCCTTGATCGCCATGGCGCGTCCTCCTGTGTGTCGCCTGTACCAACGCAGAAACCGGGGTACGGCCTCGAAGAGGCCGTACCCCGGCAACCGTATCCGCCGTGCTGTCCCTTACTTCGCGGTGCCCGTCTTGCGCGCGACCGCGGCCTTCACCAGCCCGGCGAAGAGCGGGTGCGGGCGGGTCGGGCGGGAGCGCAGCTCCGGGTGCGCCTGGGTGGCGACGAGGTAGGGGTGCGTCTCGCGCGGGTACTCGACGTACTCGACGAGCTTGTTGTCCGGAGAGGTGCCGGAGAACTGCAGCCCGGCCTTCTTCTCCAGCTCACCACGGTAGGCGTTGTTGACCTCGTAGCGGTGGCGGTGGCGCTCCTCGACGTACGGCTGGTCGTCGTAGACCTCGCGGACGATCGAGCCCTCGGCGAGCTTGGCCGGGTACATACCCAGCCGCATCGTGCCGCCCATGTCGCCCTCACCCGCGACGATGTCCATCTGCTCGGCCATCGTGGAGATGACCGGGTCGGCGGCGGCCGGGTCGAACTCGGTGGAGTTCGCGCCCGCGATACCGGCCAGGTTGCGGGCCGCCTCGATGACCACGCACTGCAGGCCCAGGCACAGACCCAGCAGCGGGAGCTTGTTCTCCCGGGCGTAGGTGATCGCGCCGACCTTGCCGTCGACACCGCGGTCGCCGAAGCCACCGGGGATGCAGACGGCGTCGCAGTCGGCGAGCTGCTCGGCGGCGCCGGCCGGGGTCTTGCAGTCATCGGAGGTGACCCACTTCAGCTTCACGCGGGTCTTGTTCGCGAAGCCGCCGGCCCGCAGCGCCTCGGTGACCGAGAGGTAGGCGTCCGGCAGGTCGATGTACTTGCCGACCAGCGCGACCTTGACCTCGTGGTCGGGGTTGTGGACGCGGTCCAGCAGATCCGCCCACTGGGTCCAGTCCACATCGCGGAACGGCAGGTCGAGCTTGCGCACGACATAGGCGTCCAGGCCCTCGGCGTGCACGACCTTCGGGATGTCGTAGATCGACGGGGCGTCCGGGCAGGCGATGACCGCGGCCTCGTCGACGTCGCACATCAGCGAGATCTTGCGCTTGATGGCGGTCGGGACCTCGCGGTCGGCGCGCAGCACGATCGCGTCGGGCTGGATGCCGATGTTGCGCAGCGCCGCGACCGAGTGCTGGGTCGGCTTGGTCTTCAGCTCACCGGACGGGCCGATGTAGGGGAGCAGCGAGATGTGGACGACGAAGACGTTGTCCCGGCCGACCTCGTGGCGGACCTGGCGGACCGTCTCCAGGAACGGCAGCGACTCGATGTCGCCGACGGTGCCGCCGACCTCGGTGATGACGACGTCGACATCCTCGGTCGCCATCCGCCGGATGCGGTGCTTGATCTCGTTGGTGATGTGCGGGATGACCTGCACGGTGTCACCGAGGTACTCGCCGCGCCGCTCCTTGGCGATCACGGTGTTGTAGACCTGGCCGGTGGTCACGTTCGCGGAGCCGTCGAGGTCGACGTCGAGGAACCGCTCGTAGTGGCCGATGTCCAGGTCGGTCTCGGCGCCGTCGTTGGTGACGAAGACCTCACCGTGCTGGAACGGGTTCATCGTTCCCGGGTCGACGTTCAGGTACGGGTCGAGCTTTTGCATCGTGACCCGCAGGCCGCGCGCCTTGAGGAGAGCACCCAGGCTGGAGGCGGTGAGCCCCTTGCCCAGCGAGGAGGCGACGCCCCCGGTGACGAAGAGGTGCTTGGTCGTCGTGGATTTGGGCGGCATGGCCAAGAGGGAGCTCCCGTGGTCGCGAGGTGGAGAGGTGCGAAGCGGCGTGGGGCCTGGTGTTTCAGGGGTGCCGTCGCTGCGGTTCGGGGGTGCCGTGACATCTGCCGTGACATCGATACTGCGTCCCACCGGTCCACGGGATACCAGGCTATCAGCGACCGGGCACGGTCGTGTCCGGCCACGCAGGGGAACCTGGCGGTGACGGCCCGGATGACACTGTCACGTGACGGAGGCCACCCATTTGGACCGCTTCACTCGTCGCGAGCGTCGCGCGGATCACCCACGTGCGTCGTATCCTGCTCGGACACTCGCAACGAGCCGCCCGGGAAGGCACCACCCTCCCCCAGCTACCGCTGGGCGGTGCCCCCAGCCCGAATTTCCGGTCCCGCTGCTCGGCGACGTTTCATGGGCAGGACGGACAGATCACAACGTCCCATGGGGGGCGTGACTCCAGTTCGACGGGAGAGGCACGTGGCCGGGCGCATCGAGGACTACGCACTTATCGGCGATATGCAAACCGCCGCTCTAGTGTGCAGGGACGGCACGGTCGACTGGCTGTGCCTGCCCCGCTTCGACTCCCCGGCGGTCTTTGCAGGGCTGCTGGGCACGGAGGAGCACGGATTCTGGCGGATGGGGCCGGTCAACGGCCCCGGGGGGCGGCCCGCGCCGGCCGACCGCCGACGCTACCGGGGCGATTCGCTCGTTCTGGAATCGGAGTGGGACACCCCGCGCGGCACCGTCCGGGTGATCGACTTCATGCCGCCGCGCGACGGGGCGCCGCAGCTGATCCGCATCGTGGAGGGCGTCAGCGGCCGGGTCCCGATGCGCTCGCAGCTGCGGATGCGGTTCTCCTACGGCTGGGTCGTGCCCTGGGTGCACAAGGTGGACGACCGTACGGTCGCGGTCGCGGGCCCCGATTCGGTGTGGCTGGACACCGCGGCGGAGACGTACGGCAAGGATCTGACGACGTTCTCCGACTTCACCGTCTCGCCGGGCGAGCGGATCGCGTTCACGATCAGCTGGGAGCCCTCCCACAAGCCGCCGCCGGCCGTCGCGGACCCGGAGGGGTCGCTGGAGGCCACCGAGGAATTCTGGCGCGAGTGGGTCGAGCACTGCACGTATCACGGTCCCTACCGCGATGCGGTGGTGCGCTCGCTGATCACGCTGAAGGCGCTGACGTACGCGCCGACCGGCGGGATCGTGGCGGCACCGACGACCTCGCTGCCGGAGTGCCTGGGCGGTGTCCGTAACTGGGACTACCGCTTCACCTGGCTGCGGGACGCGGCGATCACCCTGTCCTCCCTGCTGCGCACCGGCTACCGGGAAGAGGCGCGGGCCTGGCGGGAGTGGCTGCTGCGGGCGGTGGCCGGCGATCCGGAGAACCTCCAGATCATGTACGGCATCGCCGGTGAACGGGAGTTGGGCGAGAACGAGCTCAACTGGCTTCCGGGATACGAGAATTCCCGTCCGGTGCGGGTCGGCAACGGCGCCGCGGGACAGCTCCAGCTCGATGTGTACGGCGAGGTCATCGAGGCGCTGCACCTGGCGCACATGACGGGCCTGGCGCGCAACGACTACGCCTCGCTGCTCCAGCTCAAGCTGATCCAGTGGGTGGAGCAGCACTGGGACGAGCCGGACGAGGGCATCTGGGAGGTCCGCGGGCCGCGCCGGCACTTCGTGCACTCCAAGGTCATGACCTGGGTCGCGGTCGACCGCACGGTCAAGCTGATCGAGTCCGGGGACGTCGACGGGCCGCTGGAGCGCTGGAAGGACCTGCGCGAGACGATCCACCGCGACGTCTGCGAGAACGGCTACGACAAGGAGCGCAACACCTTCACCCAGTCCTACGGCTCGCAGGAGCTGGACGCCTCGCTGCTGCTGATCCCGCAGATGGGCTTTCTGCCGCCGGACGACAAGCGCGTCATCGGCACGATCGAGGCGATCCAGCGGGAACTGTCCACCGAGGACGGCTTCGTGCTGCGCTACCCGACGTCCGGTGCGGACGATCTCGGGGTGGACGGCCTCGAAGGGGAGGAAGGCGCCTTCCTGGCGTGCTCGTTCTGGCTGGCCGACGATCTCGCGATGATCGGCCGGGTGGACGAGGCCCGCAAGCTCTTCGAGAAGCTGCTCTCGCTCCGCAACGACCTGGGGCTGCTCGCGGAGGAGTGGGACCCCAGGGCAAAGCGGCAGGTGGGCAACTTCCCGCAGGCGTTCAGCCATGTTCCGCTGATCGACACGGCACTGCGGCTGACGGCCAGCGGGGCCTACGGGGGTTAGCCGCCCCCTTTGTGGGATCCCAGATCCCGTGTCCTTTTCCCACCGGCGATGTCCACCGCGTGGCCAATAGGACAGGGGGATGGGATTCATGCCCCGTGAGCGAGTAGTTCCCCGCTTTGTGTACAGGACCGCCCCGGTCAGCGTCTGCGTGCGCGGCCGGGGCAGGACTCCGGCGTTTGGCGGCCAGTGGGGCCGCCTGGGAAATCGCGGGGTCGGTGATCCGATGGGTACAGCGGTGGCCGCGCCGTGTGAGCGGCGGCGTAATTCCCCACGAACCACATGATCAGCGCGGCGTAATTCCCCACCTGGGCTGGGGCCGTGGCGTTCGGGGTGGGGAAAATCGCCGTCGTTCACACGGCTTGGTGACCGAGGCCAGCGGAAAGCGCCGGTCGACGGTTCCGTGGGTGCCGAGGACCGTTCCGTCGGCCCGCACCACACCCGCCGTGGCAGCGGGAACCGGCCAGTTTTCGATCAACGCGAGGCCCTGCAAGGACATGCCGAGCCTAAGCGGCCCCGCGGCCCGGCAGCACCCAGGGGCGCGGCCGCCGCCCCGCGGGAGCACCCTGCCGATTTCCTACCTGTTCCGCTTGCTTGGAGTGCACTCCAAAGCCATAGCGTTGAGGACATGCCTTTATCACTGTTGAGGGCATGCCTTTATCACTAGGGTCTCGCCGGCGTCCCGGAAGGCTGTCCAGCTTCTCTACCGGCTCCCGGCTGAACACGAAATAAGCGGGAGCCAGACGACCGATATCCCAGGAGCATCTCTCATGCAACAACGCAAACTAGGACAACACCTCGAAGTCTCGGCTCTCGGGCTCGGCTGCATGGGCATGAGTTTCTTCTACGGTCAGCCACAAGACACAGCCGAGATGACGAAGCTGCTGCGGGCGGCCGTTGACCACGGCGTGACTTTCTTCGACACTGCCGAAGTTTACGGACCGTTTACCAATGAGGAGCTGGTCGGTCAGGCGCTGGCACCGGTCCGCGACCAGGTGGTGATCGCCACCAAGTTTGGAATCAAGCACGGCGAGCACGGGCCGACCCCGATGTCCGGGGTCGACAGCAGGCCCGAGCAGATCCGCCAAGTGACCGAGGCCTCGCTCAAGCGTCTTCAAACCGAAAGCATCGACCTGCTCTACCAACACCGCGTCGACCCCAACGTGCCCATTGAAGACGTGGCCGGCACGGTCAAGGAGCTGATCGCCGAAGGCAAGGTAAAGCACTTCGGCTTGTCCGAGGCCGGTGCCGCGACGATTCGTCGCGCCCACGCCGTGCAGCCAGTAACGGCACTGCAAAGCGAGTACTCGCTCTGGATGCGCGAGCACGAAACCGAAATCATTCCGACCTTGGAGGAACTGGGCATCGGTCTGGTGCCCTACAGCCCGCTCGGCAAAGGATTTTTGACCGGCAAGATCGATTCCAGCACGTCGCTGGCCGACAACGACCTCCGCCGCCTGCTTCCGCGCTTCAGCCCTGAAGCGCGGCAAGCCAACCAGGTGCTGGTCTCCCTGCTGCAGCAGATTGCCGACGACAAAGGAGCCACGCCGGCCCAGATCGCTCTCGCCTGGGTGCTGGCGCAGAAGCCGTGGTTCGTGCCGATCCCCGGCACCACCAAGCTGCACCGCCTGGAAGAGAACCTGGGCGCACTCGACGTCGAGCTGACAACCGGCGACCTACATCGGATCGAAGAGGCCGCGGCCAACATCCGGATCCAGGGCGAACGTGTCCCTGAGCAGTTGCAGTCACGGTTCGGCCGCTGAACCCCGCCCGACTTTCTGGGCGTCCGGACCAGGGTCCCGACAGAGTCGCATTTCAGCAGGTCAGCAGCATTTGGACGGGGCGGTGCGGGTCCCAGGCGTGATGTCGCAGGGCTTGGGCGATGTTGGTCGCGCCGTGCAGGCGCAGCATGCTGATGGCGAGGTCGCGTAGTGAAGCCATGATGCGCGAACCGTTGCCTGTGCGGATCTGGGATCGGTCCTCGTCGAAGGTGACGTCGCGGACCCAAGGTAGTCGGCGTGGCCACGCTGGGCGTGCAGCGCGTCCGCGGTGACCACTGAACCGGTCAACTCGACGGTGTCGGGCAACGGCGCGCACTCGGTGATCTCGTTGGTCTTGCAGCCGACCCCGCGCTGCGCCGGCACCACCCCGTGGCCGTGTTCGATCGCGCCCAGCAGACGCCGCGGCTCGACGTCATGGCCACCCGAGCCGCGCACCCGCCGGCCATCCACCGCGATCAACCGCCGGGCGGCTCCGACCGGCTCGGTTCGCGCGACCGCCCGGCAACCGATGGCGAGGTCCAGTTGATCGCCGTCCAGAGTGAACGGGACATCCCGGAGGAAAAGGACACGCCCATGGGGCAGAACCGTGGACAAACCATGGGGATCAGCATCGAAACCCGCAGATCGCTGCGCAGTCAGTGGCCAGCAGCGAAGGGAACCTACACCGCCCCCTTCGGGGCGCTGACCTCCTGGAGTTCTTCGGTGCCGCCCGGTGTCCGGGCGGCACCGCTTTTGTGCGTCGGGACGCGTCAGAACGGGGTCAGGGTGAGGGTGATCTCCTGCGGGGCGCCGTCCTCGATGTAGGAGGCGAAGCCGGCGACGTCGTCGAAGGCGAAGCCGTACGCCTTGCCGTCCTGCGTCGCGGCGTGCATGGCCTTCGCATAGTGGTTGGTCAGCCGCTGCTGGTAGAAGGCGGCCGGGTCGGTGGTGGGCTGGGCGGCGCCGGTGGTGAGGGTGGAGCGGTTGAGGGCGGCGCCCAGGACGGCGGCGACCGGGCCGAGGACGCCGTCGTTGGGGGCCGCGAGGGTGCCGTCGCAGAAGAGGACGTCGCGGGTGGACGGCTTGTCGAAGGAGACCGCTTTGGGACCGGTGAAGGAGAGTTTCCCGCCGCTGACCCGGCCGGTGAAGGTGCCCGCGTCGGTGGTGACGGTCAGGTCCTTGCCCGTATAGGCGGACCAGGCCTCGTCGATGGCCGGGGCGAGGTAGTCCTTGGCGAACAGCCCGCTGTCCAGGCCGTGGCCGGGGGCGATCACCCGCTTGTCGCCGATGACCAGGCGGTCGAAGCCCTCGGCGGCCCGGACGTCGGAGAAGATCTTGGCGCGGGCGCCGTCCTTGAGCGTGCCGGTGGTCTGGTCCTTGGCCCCGGTGAGCTTGATCGCGAGGGGGACGCTGAACATGTCGACCATGGTGGTGTTGCAGTACATCCCGCCGGAGTTGTAGGTGAACTCGGCGCAGTCGTGCAGGACGTCGTAGTTGGGGTCGCCGGAGACCCAGCCCGCCGGGTAGGCAAGAGCGGCCTTGCCGTTGCCGTCCTGGACCGCCTTGAACTTGAGCTTGCCGCCCAGTGCGGTGTAGATCCGGCCGGACATGTACGGCAGTTGGAGGGTCGTGGTGCCGCTCGCGGCGAGCGGGATGGCGTAGTCGGTGAAGCCGTCCGAACCGTTGTCGGCGAGCGCGACGGGTGCGAGGGTGCCGTCCGGGGTGACGTGCACCTGCTGGGTGCCGTCGTTGCCGACGATGTAGATCCAGACCGAGGAGTTGGCGTAAGCGCCGGAGTTGTTGACGAGGTGCAGGGACATCCCGGCGGCGGCCCGGCCGGCCTGGGCTGTCCGGGCGGACCGGCGGGCCGGGGCTTGGGCACCGCTCGCCCGGCCGGCCAGTGCGATACCGGAGGCGGTGGCGGCACCGGCGGCGAGGCCGCCGAGCAGACTGCGGCGAGTGATCACGGGGTGGCTCCTTGCGCGGTGGGGCACGGGGACGTCCGGGCGGTACAGGCCTGTGCGGGCTGCCGCACCAGGACCGCGGCATTACGGCGGAGCGGGCCGCCGGGCGGGGCGGCGAAGTCCCTGCGCCGGGGCCCGATTCGGCCCGGGGGCCGGGGGGCGTCGTCCTGCGGCGCCGTGTTCTGCAGATGACCCGCGCCGCCGGGCGGGAGGTTCCCGGGCCGGCCGCTGCAGGTCCGGTGCTTGCCGGTGCCCCGGTGGGAGGGGTCGGGGCAGCGGATTCTCATGCTCATGACATTCTCTCCTCGATGCAGTGGGGGAGTGAGGAGTTCCATGGGGGCATCCTGTTGAGAGCGCTCTCATGGTGTGCGCAGTGAACCCTGCCGACTCGACGGCATACCGTCAAGTCGCTGTGTGGAAAAAGGAGTTGAGCGGTGGCCGAGCCGAAGGGTCCGCGGCCGACGCTGGAGGCGGTCGCGGCGCTCGCCGGGGTCTCCCGCGCGACGGTGTCCCGCGTGGTCAACGGCGGTGCGGGCGTACGGGCCGCGGTCCGCGAACGGGTCCGCGAGGCGGTGACCGAGCTGGGCTACGTACCGAACAGCGCGGCCCGTTCCCTGGTCACCCGCCGCACGGGGGCGGTCGCCGTGGTCATCGCGGAGCCGGAGTGCCGGGACTTCAGCGATCCGTTCTTCGGACGCCAACTGCGGGGCATCAGCCACGAACTGGCCGCCGCGGACACCCAGCTCCTGCTGATGTTCGTCGAGCACCGCGGCGACTACGCCCGCATCGGGCGCTATCTGTCGGCCGGGCACGTCGACGGCGCGCTGATGTTCTCACTGCACCGTGACGACCCGTTGCCCGCCATGGCCGAGCGCGCCGGACTGCCGGCCGTCTACGGCGGCCGGCCCGACCGGGCGGGCGCCGACCGCGTGCCGCGGCCGCTGTACGTCGACACCGACAACCGCGACGGCGCCCGTCAGGCCGTACGTCATCTCCTCGGTCGCGGCCGCCGCCGGATCGCCGTGATCACCGGTCCGCTCGACCAGAACTCCGCGGTGGACCGTCTCGACGGCTACCGCGATGCGCTGGGCACCGCGCGGCCGGATCCACGGCTGATCGCCGACGGGGGGTTCACGGCGCAGGGCGGCGAGCGGGCCATGGCCCAGCTCCTGGATGCCGCGCCGGACCTGGATGCCGTCTTCGCCTGCTCCGATCTGATGGCGAGCGGCGCGCTGCGTACGCTGCGGGCCCGCGGGCGGCGGGTGCCGGACGACGTGGCGGTGGTCGGCTATGACGATCTGGAGCCGGCGGCCTGGGCGGATCCGCCGCTGACCACGGTGCGGCAGGACGTGGAGGAGATGGGACGGCTGATGGCCCGGTTGCTGCTGCGGCTGCTGGATCACCGGAAGGCCGGGGAAACGGCGGGGTCGCCGGGGTCGGAGGGGGCCCTTGGTCCGGATGCGGCAGGACCGGCGCCGGTGATCACGGGGGCGCGGCTGGTGGTGCGGGAGTCGACATGAGGGACGAGCCGCTATCCGGACCACATGACTCCGGATAGCGGACTACCGGTACCGTTCCACGCCATGGGGCCGGAAGCGAAGATCGAAGCCGAGATCACGGTACGCAGGGCACTGGAGCTGCCCGCGCTGCGACGCGGTCTGCCGGAGGTGCTGGCCGGCCAGGACCGGCTGGACCGCCCGGTGCGCTGGGTGCACGCGGGCGAGGTGCCGCACATCGCCTCGCTGCTCAAGGGCGGCGAGCTGCTGCTGACCACCGGGCTCGGGCTGGGTGCCCGGCCGTCCGAGCAGCGCGCCTTCATCCGCAAGCTCGCGGACCGCGAGATCGCCGCTCTCGTCGTGGAGCTGGGCTCCCGTTTCGAATCGCTGCCCGCCGCCCTCGTCGACGCCGCACGGGACTGCGGGCTGCCGCTGATCCAGCTGCACCGCGAGGTCCCGTACGTCACGGTCACCGAAGCGATCCACACCGAGATCATCAACAGCCACTATGCGCTGCTGCGGCGCGCCGACGAGATCCTGCGGCGGTGCACCGACGTCCTCCTGCGCGGCGGCGGCGCCCCCGAGGTGCTGCGGCTGCTGGCCGTCTTCACCGGCAACCCGCTCTGTCTGGAGGCCCCCGACGGCAGCCCGCTGTACGCGGCGGGCCCGGAGACCGACGACGACGGCCCCGCGGACGCCGACCCGCTGCTGGCCTGGGAGGGGCTGCGCGACACCGGCGTACGCATCGACGTCCCCGGCGGCGGCCACGGTCCCGACGCGGTCCGCGCCCGCCTCGTCCTGCTGCCCGTCAACACCCCCTTGGCGCCGGTGCACCGGATCGCCGCCGAGCGCGCCGCCGACCTGCTCGCCGTGGTCATGCTGCAGTCCCGCCAGGAGGAGGTGCTCGCCGCCCGCGGCCGCGGCGACTTCCTCGCCGACCTGGCGGAGGGCCGGATCTCGGCGGCCGAGGCACCCGCCCAGGCCCGCCTGCTGGGCTTCCGTCCCGGCGCGGAACCCGTGCTCCCGGTGGTGATGCGGCTGCCCGCCGGTCTTCCTTCCCCCGGCAGCTGGGCGTTGCTCGCCCAGGCCCTGCGCGAGGAACTCGCCGCCCCCGGGGTGCCCGTACTCCTCGGCGTACGCCCCGTGGAGGGCCGGGTCCCGATGCTCGCCGCCCTGCGCACGGGCCAGGACCGCGATGCGCTCGCCGACCGGATCGCCGAGGCGCTGCGCGCCGGAGTCGTCCGCGCGGGTCTGGACCGTCCGGCCGCGCACCGCCCGGTGGTCGTCGTCGGCACACCGGGCGACTGGGCGGCTGCGGGCCCCGGCCTGCAGCATGCCGCCGAGGCGGCGGCCGCGGCCCAAGGGCTGCCGGCCCAGCCCTGGTACGACGCGCGCCGGCTGGACATCGAGCTGTTGCTGTGGCGGATGCGCGAGCTGGGCGAGCAGGGCGTGCTCACCGACTTCGTGGAACGCGCGATCGGGCCGCTGCTCGCCCATGACCGGGCCGCCCGTCAGCCGCTGCTGCCCACGCTGGAGGCCTACTTGGCCAGCGCGGGCCGCAAGGCCGAGACCGCCCGCGACCTGAACGTGAACCGGCAGACGCTGTACGACCGGCTGGCCCGCATCGCCCAGCTGCTGGGCACGGACCTGGAGGATCCGCAGACCGTCCTGGGCCTGCGGCTGGCCCTGCGCGCCAGGCGGCATACGGAAAAGGCGTAGCGGGTCCGCAGCGGGTGGCCTCGGGTGCCGTTGCCACGGCGGACCGCCGGTGCGCCTGGACGCCGAGCACCACCGGCGGCGACCGGCCGGGCGAGCGAACCGACGGCGGCGCCGACGGCCCCGCGGCGGCGCCCGTACGCCGCCCGCCCCGCACACAGTTGCGCAGCACCAGGAGGGTGTCCGGCCCGGGAGCCGTCGTCCCCAGCAGACCGGCCGAACGACCTGGACCGGCCGAACCACCCGGACCCGGCCGACTCGGCTACACCGGCTGAATCGGCTGCGTCAACTCGTCGTACACGCTGAGCACCTGGGTGACGGTGTCGTTCTCACTGGGCCAGCCGGCCGCTTGGGCACGTCCCGCCTCGGCGAGGGCATCCCGCCGTACGGGGTCGGCGAGCAGCGCGAGAACCGTACGGGCCAGGGCGGCGGCGTCGCCGTAACGGACCAGTTCCGCGGCCCGGCCGACCAGTTCGCGAGTGCCACCGGTGTCGGTGGCGACCAGCGGCACTCCGGCCCGCAGCGCCTCCTGGGCGATCAGCGAGCGCGCCTCCCACCTGCTGGGCAGCACCACCAGGTCGGCGGCGGCAAGGAGCTCGGGCACATCGTCACGACGGCCGAGCAGCTGGACGGGCAACTGCTCCCTGTCGATCCGCCGCTGGAGCGCGGCCCGCTGGTCGCCCTCCCCCGCGATGGCGACCAGCGGCTGGGGGTCGAGCGCGCACCAGGCGTGTGCCGCGTCCAGCAGCAGGTCATGCCCCTGGCTCGGGTCGAGACGGCCGACCGCGAGCAGCAACGGGCGGTCCACCGCCCCCAGTTCGGCCCGTTCCTTGTGGCGCATCCGGTCGTGGCTCTCGGGCTCGGCCGGCGCGCCTCCCGACCGGGGGCGCGGAATCGCGACCGGCGCGAGCCGTGCGTCACGCGCGCCTCGCTCGCGCGCCCGGTCCACGAGGTCGGAGCAGGCTCCCAGGACAACGGCGGCGGCCCGTGCCACCCGCCGCTCCATCAGATGCACCAGCCCGGCCCGCGCGCCCTCGATGTGCCCCTTGGTGTGCCACGTGATGACCAGGGGAACCCGCCGCCCGCCCCGGGGGCCGCGCAGTCCGCGCAACGCCATCGAGGCCCGCAGACCGGCCCGCAGACCGTGCGCATGGACGAGGTCCGCGTCCCAGCAGGCGCTGCGCAGCGAGGCCACGCTCGCCGGATCCGTCCGCGGAGGGACATCCACGAACCGCGCACCCGCGCCGGTGAAGTCGTAGGCCTCCTCGGTCTCCGGCGTGGCACAGACGGTCACCCGCACCCCGCGCGCGACGAGCCCTTCGGCCAGCGACCGGACATGCGCCGCGCTGCCGGCGCTGCCGTGCCCCAGCACCTGGACCGTGCGCAGCGGCGACAGCCCGTGCGCCGAGGTCGGGGTACTGATCACGTGGTCGGGCTCCTGGGTCGGGGGCGGGACGGGCCGTACCGGCGAGTCGGTCCGTTTGCTGCGGGGTGCTGTGCCGCGCGGCGGCGACCGCCCGCCTGCCCCGCGGACGGCCAGGACGAGGGGAGCACGCCCACGACTGCGTACCGCGCCCAGGATGCCAGCCCGGCGACGTCAATTCGGCATCGTCGGGCCGTCGTTCCGGTGGGAAGTCTCACCCCGGCGCCCACCAGATCACCCACATGGGCGACAAACCGCCCGCGCGGGTTAACGGCTCGTGCGAGTGAGCGCACTCCCTGGAATGCGCCTGCGCTCCGGTAGAGGGCGCGTACGCCGTTGTCCGAAGCGCGCCCGGAGTTGTCCGCATCGCACGGTTATGGGGGATGACGTCCAGGTGGGCGCGCCGGGTGGGTGCACAGGTGGCCTCGCGCCAGCGGGCTCAGCCTCGTCGGGTCTCAGATCGCCGCGGCCGCCCGGCTGATACGGCCCCCCGCGGCCGCGGCGGCGATCAGCCCCGCGGCGTGCGCGGCCAGCCCGCGGCGGCCGTTGCCCGTGACGATGGCGAGGCCGAGCGCCGCGCCCAGGGCGTGCGCCCCGGCGTCCCCGATCATCGTGCGCTCCCCCAGGTCGTCGCCGATGACAGCTGCCACGGCTCCCATGGGCGCGGCGGACAGCGGGCCTGCCGGACCGCGGCGCGCAAGCCCGGGGGCACCGAGCGCCAGCACGGCGCCGGCGGCCCGGCCCGGCCTGACATCCAGCAGGTTCACCACATGAGCCGAGCCCGCGATCACCACTCCGGCCAGCACCTTGTCGGCCGGGCGCTCCTTGAGGAGGGCGCCCGCCACGAGACCGGCGGCACCGATCCCGAACAGCTTCACGGCTCCGCCGGTGATCTCTTTGTCCCGGAGCGCCAAGAGGTGCGCCCGGAATCCGCGGCGAGGGTCACCGGCACCGAAAACGTCGTCGTACGCCCCGCAGCCCCCGGCGGCCAGCACCGCCAGGGCCGAAGCCGTACGGGTCCGGGCGGGCAGCCCTGGTGCGGTGGCGGCGGCGAGCGCGGTGCCGGCGGCCGTCGCGAGCCCTGCGTGCAGGTCCACGATCCGGCCGGCGTAGTTCTTCCGCTCCCAAAGGACGGCACCGCCCGGCGGCCGCTTCTTCAGCGCCGCGTACGTGGCCCTGGTCACCGCTCCCGCCCCCAAGAGTGCCGAGACGCATCCCAGCACCCTGTTGCCCGCCACCGCCACCATGTCACTCCCCTCGGGCGGCACCCTGCCGCGCTCAACTCCCGTCACCCTAGGACGATTCCGCAAAGCCCGTCGCTCGCCCCTGGAGCGGGGCTCACGGCGTCCGGTGGGGTGGGGTGCGAGGCGGAGAATCGTCCCTGGACGCCCCGTTCGATGGCGATCCGGACAGACATGCCCGATGCGTCCGCCAAGACCGCGGCGGCAGGCGCCCGTCAGCTCCCCGTACGCGCCGTCTCCAGCAACTCCTCGGCGTGTGCGCGGGCCGTTTCGGAGTCCTCCTGGCCGGCCAGCATCCGGGAGAGTTCGCGTACCCGCTCCTCGCCCTCCAGGACCGTGACGCCGCTCCGGGTGACCGATCCGTCATGCGTCTTCGCCACGAGCAGCTGGCGGTCCGCGAACGCAGCGACCTGCGGGAGGTGGGTGACGACCACGACCTGCGCCGACTTCGCGAGCCTGGCCAGCCGCCTGCCGACCTCGACGGCCGCCTTGCCGCCGACCCCCGCGTCGACCTCGTCGAAGAGGTAGGTCGGTACGGGGTCGGAACCGGCGAAGACCACCTCGACGGCGAGCATCACCCGGGAGAGCTCACCGCCGGACGCCCCCTTGGCGATCGGCCGGGGCGGTGCGCCCGGGTGCGGGGCCAGCAGGAGTTCGACCTCGTCGGCGCCGGCCGGCCCGTAGGCCACGGTGCGGCCGCCGACCTCGATGCCGTCGGCGTCGTCGGCGACCTCCGTCTGACGGATCTCGACGGTCACGCGGGCGTGCGGCATGGCCAGTTCGGCGAGTTCGGCGGTGACCGCGTCGGCGAATCGCTTCGCGGACGCCGTGCGGGCATCGGTCAAGGTTTGTGCCAGTTCGCCCAGTTCGGCGCGCAGTGCGTCCCGCTCGGCGGCCAGCTCGCCGATCCGGTCGTCGTCGCCGTCCAGTTCGGTGAGCCGGTCGGCGCTCTCCTCGGACCAGGCCAGCACGGCCGCGATGTCCTGGCCGTATTTGCGGGTCAGATGGCTCAGGGCGGCGCGGCGCTCCTCGACCGCGGCGAGCCGCAACGGGTCGGCGTCCAGACCGTCCGCGTAACTGGCCAGCTCACCCGCCACGTCCGCCATCAGGATGCCGATCTCGCCGAGCCGCTCGGCGAGCGCGGAAAGCTCCTGGTCGTGGCTGCGTACGGCCTCCAGCGCGCGGTGTGCGCCGGCGACCAGGGTGGTGGCGTCGACACCCTCGGGGTCCTCGGGGTTGCCGGCCAGCGCGGCATGCGCGGCGGTCGCCGCGGAGGCCAGTGCCTCGGCGTGGCCCAGTCGCTCGGCCTCGGCGGCCAGATCGGTGTCCTCGCCGGGCTGCGGCTCGGTCTCCGCGATCTCGTCGAGTCCGTAGCGCAGCAGATCGGCTTCCTGCGCACGCTCGCGGGCCCGCGTCGTCAGCTCGTCCAGCTCGGTGGCGACGGCCCGCAGCCGGCGGTGGGCGGCGGTGTACTTGGCGAGCGGAACGGCGACGGTGTCCCCGGCGTAGCGGTCCAGGGCCTGGCGCTGCCGGGCCGGGCGCAGCAGGCCCTGCTGGTCGGTCTGGCCGTGTACGGCGACCAGGTCGTCGGCCAGCTCCGCCAGCAGGCCGACCGGCACGGAGCGGCCGCCCACATGGGCGCGCGAACGTCCCTCCGCGGAGAGCGTGCGGCTGATCAGCAGCGCGCCGTCGTCCAGCTCCGCGCCGGCCTCCTCGGCCCGTACGGCAGCGGCGGCCCGGGGGCCGACACTGATCCTGCCCTCCACGACCGCCGACTTGGCGCCGATCCGCACCAGGGCGGGGTCGGCGCGCCCGCCGAGCAGCAGGCCGAGGCTGGTGACGACCATGGTCTTGCCCGCGCCCGTCTCGCCGGTCACCGCCGTGAAGCCCGGGGACAGCTCGACAACGGCGTCGTCAATGACACCCAGGGACCGGATCCGCATCTCCTCCAACACGGATACGACCTTACGAGGTCCGGGGGCCGCCCCGCGACGGCCTCCCCTCACTCCCGTCCCCGGCCCTGCGCAAAACCGCAGGGGAAGACGGGGGATTCCTCATGGTGCGCGCTCACGCTCTGCCGTGAAGCTGAGCACGGTCCGGATCGGACAGTGGACGAAAGGGGTGCCGACGGCCGGTGGATCGGGGCGCGCGACGGTGCATGGCCGCCGTCCCGCGGACACCGGGAGAGTGCGCGCATTCCCGCAGGCAGTGGCGGCGATGCGGGGTGCCGCGACCGTGGTCGGCGCAGCGATGGCCAGGCTTCTCTTGCTCCCTGCCACCGGGGCCGCCGGCGTCCGGCCATCGGCCGCGGGCGGCAGCCGTCACCCGGCGGGCGGGACCCGGCCGGCCCCGGCATGGGCGGCACGGCCGTCGCCCCGCTCCTCGGCTCGATCCGCATGTCGACGGGCAAAGTCGCCTCGATGAGGCGAACGGCCGGCGCCCGCCGGGACCCCGGGGCAGCAGTGACCGGTCCGCCGGCCGCCCGGACCGCCTCTCTCAGCTGTCCGCCGGCCTGCCCTCCGGGGGCCCGTGGGCCCTACGCCCGGAGGCTGCGGCGCAACAAAGCCGTCCAGAGGAAGGGTTCGCCGAAGCACGGGGACTCCGGCGGCTCGTCGTGCATGCGGCGCAGTTCCACCTCCGACAGACCGGAGAAGATCCGGCGCAGGGAGTCCGGGGTGTAGGCGAGGCCGCCGTGGAGCCGGGACTCGCGGTAGAAGTCGGCATCACTGACCTCGGAGCCCATCCCGCCCGCGGCGAAGCAGGTGAGGGCGAAATGGCCGCCGGGTGCCAGGGCCCGGTCGAGGAGGGCGAGGTAGCTGATGCGGCGGTGCGGCGGCAGATGGTGGAAGCAGCCGGAGTCGTAGATCAGGTCGTACGGGCCGTTGAGTGCGGTGTCCGCGAGGGTGAACGCGTCGCCGCGGAGGAACCTGACGTCGGCTCCCGTCTCGCGGGCCCGGTCCGCCGCCCAGGCGAGGGCCGCCGGGGAGAGGTCGACAGCGTCCACCGCGAAGCCCGCGGAGGCGAGGTGGAGGGCGTTGCGCCCCGGGCCGCACCCCAGGTCGAGGGCGCGCCCCGGGCTGACCAGTCCGCGTTCGAGGTACGCGACCAGGTTCTCGTCGGGCTTGGCCACGAAGAACGGCACCGGCTTGGTGCGGTCCGCGTAGAAGCCGTCCCACCAGGAGGCCGCATCAGCTGTCCAGCGGTCGGCATCCGGCGCGAACAGGCCGTCCAGGAGCTTGAGTACGTCGTCCACGGTGCGGATGTGCCGGTCCATCCGGGCCCCCTTCCCTGTCCGGGCATCATAGGGTCGGCTGTCGCACCATCCCGGATCAGGTGGTGCGCGCGGATGCCGCGACGGGCCGGGTGAGGGGCCTGGGCGGGGAGCGGAAGGGCGCCACTCACGGAGAGGGGCGGAGCACCGTCCATACCCCCGGAACGCGTCGGCACGGGGGCAGTCCCGGCCGCGCCGGACCGGGTTTCTCGGCGGAGGTGCCGGACAGCCCCTGGAACCCCTGCCGAGGGGCACGCCCAGGGGCTGTCCGGCCCGTTCCACCGGACCGGTTCTAGTGCGGTGCCCCCCGCCACCCCGCCACCGGGAGGGCGAACTTGGCGACCAGACGATCGGTGAAGGAGGCGTGATGCAGACGGGCCAGGCGTACGGGTACCGCGCCGCGGCGGACCTCGACGCGGGCGCCGGCGGGGAGTTCAACGGTGCGGCGGCCGTCGCACCACAGGACGCCGTGCGGGGTCTTGGGCTGGACCTCGACCGCCAGGACGGAACGCGGCGAGGTGATCAGCGGCTTGGCGAACAGGGCGTGCGCACTGATCGGGACCATCAACAGGGCCTCGACCTCGGGCCAGACCACCGGGCCGCCGGCCGAGAAGGCGTACGCGGTCGAGCCGGTCGGTGTCGCGCAGACCACCCCGTCGCCGCCGAAGCGCGAGACGGGCCGGCCGTCGACCTCGGTCACGACCTCCAGCATCCGTTCCCGCGCGGCCTTCTCCACCGACGCCTCGTTGAGAGCCCAATCGGTGTGTACGACATTGCCGTTGTTGCGTACGAGGACATCGATGGTCATCCGCTCCTCGACCTCGTACGCACGGGTGACGACCCGGTCGACGACCTTGTCGAGGTCGTCGCGTTCGGCCTCCGCGAGGAAGCCGACCCGGCCGAGGTTGACGCCGAGCATCGGGACGCCGGACGTCCTGGCGAAGTCCGCGCCGCGCAACAGCGTGCCGTCCCCGCCCAGGACCACCAGCAGTTCGCAGCCCTCGGCCGCGCACTGCTCCGACTCGACGCGCTCGACCGACGGCGGCAGCGGCAGATCCGCGGCCTCCTCCGCCAGCACCCGCACCCCGATGCCGCTGCGCAACAGCCCCTGAACGACGCGTTCGGCGCTGCGGATGGCCGCTGGGCGGCCGGTGTGTGCGAGCAGGAACACCGTCCGCGCCGCTCCGGTGTTCTCGTGTGCTGCGCTGCCTTCAACTGCCTGGGTAGTGGTCAACGAGGCCCCTCCGCCACTGCACGGTCGACGTCCGCCGGGTCGAGTGCAGGCGCCCCGGCGCGCAGCCACAGAAAGTACTCGACATTTCCCGAAGGTCCAGGCAAGGGACTGGCAGTTACGCCAAGTACGCCAAATCCCAGCTCCGCCGCCCGGCCCGCGACGGTGCGCACGGCACCGGCCCGCAGCTCCGCGCTGCGCACCACCCCGCCGCTGCCGAGCCGTTCCTTGCCGACCTCGAACTGCGGCTTGACCATCAGCACCAGGTCCGCGTCGGGCGCCGCACAGCGGGCCAGTGCGGGCAGTACGAGCCCCAGCGGAATGAACGAGAGATCGCCGACGATGAGATCGGCCGGCTGCGAGTCGATCTGTTCGAGGGTCAGCTCGCGCACGTTGGTGCGGTCCTTCACGGTGACCCGGTCGTCGCTCTGCAGCGACCAGGCGAGCTGTCCGTATCCGACGTCGACGGCGACGACATGACCGGCGCCGGCCCGCAGCAGGACATCGGTGAAACCGCCGGTCGAGGCCCCGGCGTCCAGTGCCCGCCGGCCCTCGATCGCGAGGCCGAGCGGCACGAAGGCGGCGAGGGCCCCGGCGAGCTTGTGGCCGCCGCGCGAGACATAGTCGGGGTCGCCCTCGTCCTCGCGGACGACCACGGCCGCGCTGGTCTCCACCTGGGTGGCCGGTTTGGTCGCGGTCGCACCGCCGACGGTCACCCGGCCCGCGGCGATCAGCTGGCTCGCGTGCTCGCGCGAACGGGCCAGCTTGCGGCGCACCAGCTCCGCATCGAGTCGGCGTCGTGCCACTCCTGCCACCTGTGGTTCAGCTCCTGTTGTCGTGCGTCGTCGAGGAAGGGGCGGGCGGCCCGGGATGCTGGTCAAGAACGGCCAGCACGTCGCGCAGCCCACGGTGCACATCCTCGTACACCTGCAGGTGACCGCTCGCGGGGAGGTGGTCGGCATCGGTGAGACGGCGCAGCACGGTATCGACCGCGGCCTCGCCGGTCGGTGTCAGACCCACCCCGATCGGCTGCGGCCCGGCGGGCCCCACCGGTTCGGCCGGGGCGGCGTCCGTCCTGGCGCGGCCATCCGGCTCGGCCGCCGCGTCTGCCCGGTGACCGTCCGGCTCCGCGGAGTTGCCGCCCGGCCCCACGAGTCCGGCCGCCACGGTTCCGGCGGCTCCCACGGCTCCGGCGGCTCCCACGGCTCCGGCAGCTCCCACGGCTTCGCCGCTCTCGCGTTCCCCGGGCGACGGGGGCTCCCACGGCACGGGCTCCCCGGCAGTCACGGGCTCCCCTGCCGCGGCTCCCGCGGGCTCCTCCGGCTCGGGGCCGGACGTCGGCTCTTCCATGCCCCCGACGCTACCTTGGCAAAGGCTGACAAGGACGAACGAGCCGTCCCCGACCTGGCGTATCGTCGATCACGATGGCAACCCTCGACCAGTGCCGTGCCGCTCTCGACCGGCTGGCCCAGAATCTGTCCTCGGTGGACGGCAACGTCCGCAGTGCCGCCGCGTTCGACCGCTCGCTCAGCTGCCGCATCACGGACCTCGATGTGACGTTCCTCGGGCGGCTGTCCGACGGCAGCATCCAGGGGGTGACGAGCGTTCCCGGCCCGCCCCCGCACAAGGCCGAGATCCGCCTGTCCATGGCCGGCGACGATCTGGTCGCCCTGGTGGACGGACGGCTGAACTTCGCCAAGGCCTGGGGCAGCGGCCGCGTGAAGCTGGAGGCCGGCCTGCGCGACCTGCTGCGCCTCAGGACGCTGCTGTAGCCGCCGCCTCGCCCTTCGCGTTCCCGGCCGCCGGGTTCGGTGCGGCCGTGGCCCCGCCGGCCGCCGGCCCGCCGGCCGGGTGTTGCCCGGCCGCGCCCCCGGGGCCGCCCTTACGGGACGCGCGCGCGGCCGGGACGACCAGCGGGGTGCCGGTCTCCGGGTCCTCGATGATCTGGCAGCTCAGCCCGAAGACCCGCTCCACCAGCTGTGCCGTGACGATGTCGGCCGGCGGGCCCTCGGCGAGGACCGCACCGTCCTTCATGGCGATCAGATGGGTCGCGTAACGGGCCGCGTGGTTGAGGTCGTGCAGCACCGCGACCAGGGTCCGCCCCTGCTCCTCGTGCAGCTCGGCACACAGGTCCAGCACCTCGATCTGGTGCTGGATGTCCAGATATGTCGTCGGCTCATCGAGCAGGAACAGCGGTGTCTGCTGGGCGAGCGCCATCGCGATCCACACCCGCTGCCGCTGCCCGCCGGACAGCTCGTCGACAGAGCGGTCGGCCAGCTCGCCGACCCCGGTGGCCGCCATCGACTCCTGGACGATCCGCTCGTCGTCGGCCGACCACTGCCGCAGCAGCCCCTGGTGCGGGTAGCGGCCGCGGGCCACCAGGTCGGCGACGGTGATGCCGTCCGGGGCGATCGAGGACTGCGGCAGCAGCCCGAGCGTCCTGGCGACCTTCTTGGCCGGCAGCGCGGAGATCGCGGAGCCGTCCAGCAGCACCGAACCCGTGGCCGGCTTGAGCATCCGCGAGAGCGCGCGCAGCAGCGTGGACTTACCGCAGGCGTTGGGGCCGACGATGACCGTGAAGGAGTGGTCGGGGATGGCGACCGAGAGGTTCTCGGCGATGACCCGCCGGTCGTAGGCGAGGGTGACATTCTCGGCCGCAAGACGGCTCACTTCGCAACTCCTGGGGTTGTCGTGTCTCTGCTGTCGGGCGGCACGCACCGCCCCTTCGTCGTCCGGCCGCTCACATCCGCCCCGCCTTGCGCTCCGTGACCAGCAGCCACAGCAGATAGCCGCCGCCGAGGACGCCGGTGAGCACTCCGACGGGCAGTTGGTCGGCGCCGAAGAGCCGCTGCGCCGACCAGTCCGCGACGACCAGCAGCACGGCGCCCATGAGGGCGGACAACAGCAGGGCCGGGCCGGGCCGGGGCGCTCCCCGCCCCGCCCCCTTGAGGAAGCGCGGGAGGGACATCCGCCGGGCCAGCTGGGGCGCGGTGAGGGCGACGAAGGAGATCGGCCCGGCCGCCGCGGTGGCGGCGGCCACGAGCACGACCGCCGCCAACAGCACCACGATGCGGACCCGTTCGACCCGTATGCCCAGCGCGCTCGCGGCGTCGTCGCCCATCTCCAGCATGCGCAGCGGACGCCCGTGGAACAGCAGCAGCGGGATGAGAACGACGCAGACGGCGGCCAACGGCCCGAGCTGGTCCCCGTCACGGCCGTTGAGGGAACCGGTCATCCAGGTCGTGGCCCGGGTCGCCTCGACGATGTTCGCCTTGGTCAGGAGGTAGAGCACCACCGCGTAGAGCATGGCCCCGGCGCCGATGCCGACGAGCACGAACCGGTAGCCGTGGATACCGCGCTTCCAGGCGAGCAGGAAAATGGCGATGCCGGTGATCAGGCCGCCGGCGACCGCTCCGGCGGCGACCCCGAAGGTCCCGGCCTGGAAGCAGACGATGGCCACCAGTGCGCCGACGGACGATCCCTGCGCGAAACCGAGGACGTCCGGGCTGCCCAGCGGATTGCGGGAGACGGTCTGGAAGACCGCCCCGGCGATCCCGAACGCGGCGCCGACCAGCAGCCCCACCAGCACCCGCGGCAGCCGCAGCTCCCACACGATGAACGTCTGGCCGGCGTCACCGCCGCCGGTGAGCGTGCCGATCACCTCGCCCGGGGTCATCGGATAGTCGCCGGAGCCGATCAGGGCGATACCGGCGGCCGACGCAACGGCCAGCAGCACCACACCGGCCACCACGGCGGGCACGTCCGGACGCACGGAGAGCCCGCCCCTGGTACGCACCACCGTGACCCGCCGGGCCGCCCCCGCCCGCCGGCCGCGCCCGGCCCCGGGCTCCGCCGCCTCGGTGTCCTCCTTGATGCCCCCGGAGGGCTTCACCTTTGCGCTCACAGCTGGGCCATCCTCCGACGCCGTACGAGAGAGATGAAGACGGGGCCGCCGATGACGGCCGTGACGATGCCGACCTGTAGTTCGCCGGGCCGGGCCACCACCCGGCCGAGGACATCCGCGCCGAGCAGCAGCACCGGCGAGAGCACCGCGGAGTACGGCAGGACCCAGCGCATGTCCGGCCCGGTGAGGGCCCGTACGGCATGCGGGACCATCAGGCCCACATAGGCGATCGGGCCGCAGGCGGCGGTCGCCCCGCCGCACAGCAGGGTGACGGCGAGCATCGCCGTCACCCGGGTGCGGGTCAGCCGGGCGCCCAGCGCCCGCGCTTGGTCGTCGCCGAGCGCAAGGGCGTTCAGCGGCCGGGCGATCAGCAGTGCGAGGACGCCGCCCACCGCGAGAAACGGCGCGATCCGGCCGACCGTCGGCAGGGTGGCCGAGGCCAGCGAACCCACCGTCCAAAAGCGCATCTTGTCCAGCGCCGCGGTGTCCATCAGGTTGACCGCGTTGATGTAGCCGACGAGGACGGCGGTCAGCGCGGTACCGGCGAGGGCGAGCCGTACGGGCGTGGCGCCGCGGGTGCCCCCCAGGACGTACACCGCGACGGAGACCACCGCGGCGCCGGCGAACGCGAACCACACATAGCCGGTCAGCGAGGTGACGCCGAAGAAGCTGATGGCGGAGACGACCGCGGCCGAGGCGCCCGCATTGATACCGAGAACTCCGGGGTCCGCCAGGGGGTTTCGGGTCAGCGCCTGCATGATCGTACCGGCCGTCCCCAGCGCGGCGCCGACGACCAGGCCGAGCAGGGTGCGGGGGAAGCGGACATCGCGGATGACCACGTCGGTGTCGGAACCGGAGTAGTGGAACACCCCGTGCCACACCTGGTCGAGGGGGATCTGTTTCGCGCCGACGGCGATACCGAGGACGGCGGTGACGGCCAGTACGGCGACGGACGCCGGCAGCCCCGCGGAGCGCAGGAGATGCCGCCGGGGTGTCACGGGGACCGGGGCCGTTGTTGCTTCGGGGGGACTGTCAACCAACACGACAGTTAGGTTAGCCTACCCTCACATTCGACTCGCCGGCCCTCCCAGAGAGAAGCGCAGCCTCATGAGCACCTCCCGTAGCGTCACTCCGTCCCGTCGCGGCGTCCTGGCCGCGGGTGGCGCCCTCAGCATCGGCGCCCTGCTCGCCGCGTGCGGCGGAGACAAGGGCGCGGAGGGCGCCAACGGCAGCCGCAGGACCGGCCCGTGGTCCTTCACCGACGACCGCGGACAGCAGGTCTCCCTCCCGCACACCCCGCAGCGCATCGTGGCCTTCACCGGCACCGCGGCCGCGCTGCACGACTTCGGGATCCAAGACCGGATCGTCGGCGTCTTCGGCCCCACCGAGCTCAAGAACGGCAAGCCCGACCCGCAGGCCGGTGACCTGGACATCGACAAGGTCACCATCATCGGCAACGCCTACAACCAGTTCAACGTCGAGAAGTACGCGGCGCTGCGCCCCGATCTGCTGGTCACCAACATGTACGAGCCCGGCGCGCTGTGGTTCGTACCGGACGACAGCAAGGACAAGATCACCCCGCTGGCCAAGACCGCCGCCCTCACCGCGTCCCGCGTTCCGCTCATCAAGATCATCGAGCGTTATGCCGAGCTGGCCGGATCGCTCGGCGCCGACCTGAAGGCCAAGAAGGTCACCGACGCCAAGGCCCGCTTCGAGAAGGCCTCCGCGGCGCTGCGCAAGGCCGCCGCGTCCCACCCGGTCAAGGTGCTCGCCTGCTCCGGCAGCCCCGACCTCTTCTACGCCTCCAACCCCGGCATCAACGCCGACCTCATGTACTACAAGTCCCTCGGCGTCGACCTGATCGTCCCCGACCACCTGGACAAGGGCGGCTACTTCGAGAGCCTGAGCTGGGAGAACGCCGACAAGTACCAGGCCGATGTCCTCCTGCTGGACAACCGGACCGCCACCCTCCAGCCCAAGGACCTGGCCGCCAAGCCCTCCTGGGCCGAGCTGCCCGCCGTCAAGGCCGGCCAGATCACCCCCTGGTCCAGCGAGCCGCGCTTCTCCTACGCGGGTGCCGCACCGCTCATCGAGTCGCTCGCCAAGGCGATCGAGGGCGCCAGGAAGGCCAACTGACCTACCGAGGAAGACCTGATCACGGGGCTGAGGAAGACCTGATCACGGAGCTGTTGACCGCCGCCGCGACGACGGCCGGCGAGGACTGACCCACGGGCCGCGGCCCGACCTACCCCGAATACCGGGCCCCGAAGGCCGGTCCCCCACCCCTCAGAACCCGATCCGCCCCAGCGCCTTCCCCGCGTCCGCCGCGCAACTGCCGTCCCCGGCAGCCGTCCAGGCCGCCGCGCACAGCGCCCGCAGCCCGTCCACCGGCGACCCCTCGCCGGTCACGGCGAGCGCGTCGCCGGCCCTCTGGGCCCGCCAGCCGCCGCAGCGGAAACCGCCGTCGTCCGCGGTCACCTCCGGCTGCGGCGTCAGCAGTCCGCGCAGATCCTGGTCCACATAGGCGGGACGGTGCTGCGGCGGGGCGGCCAGCAGCTCGGCGGGGGTGGTGATGCCGGTGAGCACCAGCAGCGAGTCCACCTCGCCGTTGTGGGCGCCCTCGATGTCGGTGTCGAGCCGGTCGCCGATCACCAGCGGCCGCCGCGCGCCGGTCCGCAGCACCGTCTCCCGGTGCATCGGCGGCTGCGGCTTGCCCGCCACCTGCGGCGATCCGCCCGCGACGGTCCGGACCACCTCCACCAGCGCACCGTTGCCGGGCGCGATGCCCCGCTCCTTGGGGATCGTCAGATCGGTGTTGGACGCGAACCACGGCACCCCGCGCTGCACCGCGTACGCGGCCTCCGCCAGCCGCGCCCAGTCCAGCGTGGGGTCGAAGCCCTGCACCACGGCCGCCGGGTCGTCGTCGGCCGAGCCGACGGGTTCGAGACCGCGCTCGCGCAGCGCCACCCACAGTCCCTCACCGCCGATGGCCAGCACTCGTGCGCCCGGCGGCACCTGCCCGGAGATCAGCCGCGCCACCGCCTGCGCGGACGTGATCACATCGTCCGGACCGGTCGGCAGTCCGAAACCGGTCAGCTGCTCGGCGACGGCCTGCGGGGTCCGGGCAGCATTATTGGTCACATATGCGAGGTGCATACCGCCCTCGCGCGCGCTCGTCAGCGACTGAACGGCATGCGCGAGGGCCTGTCCGCCGGCGTAGACGACCCCGTCCAGATCCAGCAACGCCGTGTCATACGCCTCGCTCAGCGCACGCCGGCACCCGTCGGGCTGCCTGCGAACCTGCTCGTCCATGCCGTCTCGCTCCTCGCTCCCACACGACGTACGAAGATTCCGCCGCGTACCGGGAGCACGCTCACGCGCCCGCCGGATGCACCGTTCTCCGTCATGCGCATACCGATATTTCCAGCCACACACGGGCTGTCCCCCGATCTTCCCTCATCGGCCCAGCGGCATAGCATTCTTCAATGACCAGTACCGACGGCCTCCGCCTCCTCCCGTTCCGCGGACTGCGTTACGACCAGGACCGGGTCAGCAGCCTGACCGCCGTGACCTCCCCGCCGTACGACGTGGTGGTCCGGCCGGACGGCGTGCGCCACTTGGAGACCGCCGACCCGTACAACATCGTCCGGCTGATCCTCCCGCACGCACCGGACCCCACCACCCGCCACCGCCAGGCCGCCGACACCCTGCGCCGCTGGCGCGCCGAGGGCGTGCTGCGGCAGGACAGCGAGCCGGCGCTGTACGTCTACGAGCAGCGCTCCGGCGAGGTGCTGCAGCGCGGACTGATCGGGGCGCTGGGCCTGAACGGTCCGGTACTGCCGCACGAGGGCGTCATCCCCGAGGTGGTCGAGGACCGGGCCGCCCTGATGCGTGCCGCGGCCGCCAACTTCGAGCCGTTGCTGCTCTCCTATCGCAGCCAGGGCACCGCGACCGGTGCCGCAGCCGTCATCGAGCGCACGGTCGAGCGCGATCCGCTGCTGGCCACCACCACCGAGGACGGTTTCGCGCACCGCCTGTGGGCGGTCACCGACCCCGCCGACCTCAGGGCCGTCGACGACGATCTCACCACCCGGCAGGCGCTGATCGCCGACGGCCACCACCGCTGGGCGACCTACCAACGGCTGTACGAGCAGCAGCCGGGCACCGGCGCCGGCTCGCCGTGGGCCTCGGGCCTGGTGCTGCTGGTGGACACCGCCCGCTATCCGCTCCAGGTCCGCGCGATCCACCGGGTACTGCCGCATCTGGCGCCCGCCAAGGCGCTGGCGGACCTGGCCGGCGCCTTCCGGGTCCGCAACCTTCCGGGCGAGCTGTCCGCCGCCCTGGAAACCCTGGCGCAGACGCCCGGCACCGCGTTCGTCCTCGCCGGCGGGCCGGACTCCTTCCACCTCCTGGACCGCCCCGATCCCGCTCTGCTGGACCGTACGATCCGCCGCGACCGGCCCGAGGCCTGGCGGCAGTTGGACGCCACGGTGCTGCACTCCGTCCTGCTGGACGAGGTCTGGCACATCCCCGACCGCCCGTCCGACATCAGCTATCTGCATCACACCGGGGCCGCCGTCGAACAGGCCGCGCGACACGGCGGCACCGCGGTCCTGATGCGCGCCACGTCCGAGGAGACGGTCCGTCAACTCGCCGAGCACGGCGTGACGATGCCGCGGAAGTCCACCTCCTTCGGACCCAAGCCCGCCACGGGTCTGGTCCTGCGCATCCTGGACGACCACAAGAGCTGAGCCCCCGGGCCGGGCCCCGCCACGGCACCCCGCACCCCACCCACAACGTGGTTGGTCAGCCTTACGGCCTGTTCGCCGAAGAGTTCGCCCCCTCCTGCCTCAACCGCCTCCAGCTGCGCAACAACCGGCAGAGGGTCGCTCTCCAGGACCCCGCGGGCGCCCTTCGGCCCATCGGCGCCCTCCTCGCCCCCCTCGCCCGCTACGCGCCGGCTGCCTGACGCCCCGCACCACGCAGAAGGGCGGGATCCCACCACGGGGTCCCGCCCTTCTTCTCATCGCCTCAGCTCACGACGAGCAGCCGGCTCAGTCCCGCGCCGGACCCTCGTCGTCCCGCGCACCGTCGTCCTCGGCCGCACCGTCCGTCTCGTCGGCCTCCTCCAGCGCGTCGGTGAACTCCACCCCGTCCAGCTCCGCGAGCCGGTCCGAGGCATCCGTCGTACCGCCCTGGTCGGCCTCCAGCGCCTTGGCGAACCAGTCCCGCGCCTCGCCCTCGCGCCCGACCTCCAGCAGCGCATCCGCGTACGCATACCGCAGCCGCGCCGTCCACGGGTGCACCGCGCTCGACGCGAGCTCCGGGCTCTGCAGCGTCACCACCGCGGCGTCCGCCTGCCCCATGTCCCGCCGGGCACCCGCCGCGACCAGCCGCATCTCGACCTGTCCGGCCCGGTCCAGCTTCTGCACCTCGGGCTCGCCGGCCATGGCCATCGCCTTCTCCGGCCGCCCGAGACCACGCTCGCAGTCCGCCATGACGGGCCACAGCTCCACGCTGCCGGTCATCCGCCGCGCCGCCCGGAACTCCGCCAGCGCCTCGCTGTACTTGCCGACCGCGTACGCCGCAAACCCCGCGGCCTCACGCACCGCCGCAACCCTGGACGCCAGCCGCAGCGCCACCCGCGAGTACCCGTACGCCTTCTCCGGCTCCTCGTCCAGCAGCTTCGCCACCATCACCAGGTTCTTGGCGACATCGTCGGCAAGCGTCTTCGGCAGGCTCAGCAGCTCCTGACGCACATCCTTGTCGATCTCGTCACCGGTGACATCCTCCGGAATCGGCAGCCGCTTGATCGGCTCCCGGTCCCGGTCCCGACGGTCATCACGCCGGTCGTCCCGACGGTCATCACGCCCACGCCCCGCCCCATACGGCCGGCGCCCACGCTCATCGTCCCTACGGAACCCACCCCGGTCATCCCGCCGCGGTCCCCGGTCATCCCGCCGGAACCCACCACGGTCACCACCGGAGGAACGGTCATCACGACGGAACCCGCCACGGTCCCCACCGGAGGGACGATCGTCACGACGGAACCCACCACGGTCACCACCCGACGGACGATCGTCACGACGGAACCCACCCCGGTCACCACCCGACGAACGATCGTCACGACGGAACCCACCACGGTCACCACCCGACGGGCGCTCATCACGCCGATCGCCACCGCGGAACCCGCCACGGTCCCCACCGGAGGAACGGTCATCCCTGCGGAACCCACCACGGTCACCACCGGAGGGACGGTCATCCCTGCGGAACCCACCACGGTCACCACCCGACGAACGATCGTCCCTGCGGAACCCACCACGGTCACCACCCGACGGACGATCGTCACGACGGAAACCACCGCGGTCACCACCCGACGGGCGCTCATCACGCCGATCGCCACCGCGGAACCCACCACGGTCCCCACCGGAGGAACGGTCATCGCGACGGAATCCGCCCCGGTCACCGCCCGACGGACGGTCATCCCTGCGGAACCCACCACGGTCACCACCCGACGAACGATCGTCACGACGGAAACCACCACGGTCACCACCCGACGGGCGCTCATCACGCCGATCGCCACCGCGGAACCCACCACGGTCCCCACCGGAGGAACGGTCATCGCGACGGAAACCACCACGGTCACCACCCGACGGACGGTCATCCCTGCGGAACCCACCGCGGTCACCACCCGACGGGCGCTCATCACGCCGATCGCCGCCACGGAAACCGCCACGGTCCCCACCGGACGAACGGTCATCACGACGGAAGCCGGGGCGATCTCCACCCCGCTCATCACGACGGAATCCGCCGCCACGCTCATCACGCTCATCATCACGACGCGGCCCACGCGGCCGGTCGTCACGACGGTCACCCCCGCGGAAGTCACCCCGGTCGCCGCCGGACGGTCGGTCATCGCGACGGAAACCACCACGGTCACCACCGCGGCTGTCCCGTCCTGCGTAACCGCCACCGCCGCCGGCCGGGCGACCGCCGCGGTCGTTGTCGCGGCGCGGCCCCCGGTCATCACGCCGGAAACCACCGCGGTCACCGTCGTCGCGCCGCTGCGGCCGGCGCTCCGAACGATCGTCGGAAGAGTTGGTGGACATCGACGTGACTCCTGTCTTCGGTACTGCATTCATTCTCACGCACCGATGAGTTCGGCGCGCTTCGGCAAAAACAAAAAGGACCCTTGGTCCCAGCGTGAACGCTGGGACCAAGGGTCCTGAAAGATTGTTCGGCGGCGTCCTACTCTCCCACAGGGTCCCCCCTGCAGTACCATCGGCGCTGAAAGGCG
>NZ_JBSHBP010000040.1:0-78598 GCF_053612065.1 Streptomyces sp. NPDC054765
TGTTTTTTTTTTTTACTTGAGGGGGGGTGGGGGGCGGTTCTGCTTCGCTTTACGTCCGGCACCACAGCCCTCCGCCCCCGGCACCTCGCGTCCGTGTGGGAGCCACAGTCCGGTGGGGGTGAGATCAGGACCAGTCGTCGCCCCAGGACGCGTCGCGGGCCGCGCGGTAGTGGGTGCCGTGCCGCTTGGTCACCGTGGTGCGTTGGAGGGCGTCCTGTGCCGTGCACAGGTCCAGGAGGACCTGGCCCTTGCGGAGTTGGGGTTTGCGGATGATGCGGGCGGCGGCGGGGGTGGCGTCAAGGGTGGTGGCGGCGACGTAGCTGAACTTCTCGTCCTCGTACGGGAGGGAGCCGCCCTTGACCTGGCGGTGCAGGGAGGAGCGGCTGACCCGGGCGGCGAAGTGGCACCAGTCGCCGCCGGCTGCC
This sequence comes from Streptomyces sp. NPDC054765, assembly GCF_053612065.1. Taxonomy (NCBI): domain Bacteria; kingdom Bacillati; phylum Actinomycetota; class Actinomycetes; order Kitasatosporales; family Streptomycetaceae; genus Streptomyces; species Streptomyces sp. NPDC054765. The sequence continues at coordinate 426 of NZ_JBSHBP010000040.1, forward strand.
GCCGGGGGCGCCCCCGTGCTCCCGATGAGCGGGACGAGGGGGCAGGTGTCGCTGTGCGGGCAGGGGGCGACGATACGCAGACCGGCCTCGGTGAGCTGGGTGCGGGCCTCGCGGATGCGGAGGTAGCCGTCGGGGGTGCCGGGTTCGATCAGGACGACGGCCTGTGCCGCGGTGGCCGCCGCGGCGACGACGGCGCGGCGGTCCTCGGGGCGGAGTTCGCCCAGGACGTACGAGACGGTGACCAGGTCCGTGCCGGCGGGGATCGTCAGGCCCCCGCCGATGGTCTGCCGGCGCCATTCGGTGCCGGGCAGGGCCGAGGCGGCCAGTTCCCGGCCGAGGTCGAGGGCGGGCTGCGCCCAGTCCAGGACGGTGCTGCGGTGGCCTTCCCAGGTGGCGGCGGCGGCCCAGGTGGCGGCGCCGGTGCCGCCGCCGATGTCCACATGGGTGGCCGGGGACCAGTCCGGGACCCGGGCGGCGAACGCCGCCAGCGCGGCCCGTACCGCCTCGAAGGTGGCCGGCATGCGGTAGGCGGCGTACGCGGCCACATCCGCGCGGTCGCGCAGGACCGGGGCGTCGGTGGGGGTGCTTCCCCGGTAGTTGGCGATCAGCCGCTCAACGGCCTGCGCGGCCTGTTTGGGCGGCAGGCCGTCGAGCAGGCCCGCCAGCGCGGCGCGCAGTTCCTCGTGCATGGGGGAAATTCTACGGGGCCGTGCGGTGTGCCCTGCCGGGTCAGGTGGCGCGGGACACCGCGCGGGCCAGCCGGGTGGCGGCCGCGGCGCGGGGGGCGCTGCCGCCGTTGCGGCGGCGGGGGTGGACCGTGTTGGCGAGGAGGACGAGGAAGGTGTCGGTGGCGCGGTCCAGGACCAGGCTGGTGCCGGTGAAGCCGGTATGCCCGGCCGCGCCGCGGCCCGCCAACTCGCCCATGAAAGAGGGCTGGTCGACGCCGAAGCCGAGGCCGGGCGGGTCGAGGAGGGCGGCGACGGCGTCGGGGCCGAGGATCCGGGCGGTGCCGTACGCGCCGCCGTTGAGCAGCGTGCGGCACAGCACGGCCAGGTCCTGGGCGGTGGAGAAGAGACCCGCATGGCCGGCCACCCCGCCCAGCGCCCAGGCGTTCTCGTCGTGCACCTCGCCGCGGACCATGCCGCGGTCCGCCTTGGCCCAGGGCCGCCGCTGGTCCTCGGTGGCCGCCACGCCCTGGGGCACCAAGGGCCCGTAGGAGGTGCTGGACATGCCCAGCGGGCCGGTGATGCCGTCATGGATCAGGGCGTCCAGCCGCTGCCCGGTGCGCTGCTCCAGGAACAGCTGGAGGGCGATGAGGTTGAGGTCGGAGTAGCGGTGCCCGGCGCCGGGAGGGCCGCTCGGGGCCGCCGCCTGGGCCCACAGCAGCGCCAGCTGGTCCCTGCGGTCCCGGTGGTCGTGGAACGGCAGCTCGGGGGCGAGGCCGGAGGTGTGGGTGAGCAGCTGGCGCACGGTGATGCCGGGCGCGAAGGCGGGCAGACCGGTGCGGACCTCGTCGTCGAGGGCGAGCCGGCCGCGCTCGGTCTGCTGGACCGCGGCGATGGCCGTGAAGAGCTTGGTGAGCGAGGCGAGGTCGAAGACGGTGCCGACCCGCATCGGCTCCCACAGGTCGCGGGGCAGATCGAGGCCGCGGTCCCGCTCGGGGTCGTACGCCCGGTAGCGCAGCGCCCAGCCCGCGGCGGCCTCGGCGGCGACGACCGGGCCACGGCCGGCCAGGACGACGGCTCCGGGGGCCCAGGGCGGCCGGCCCTCGGGCAGTGCCCGCACGCCGCGGACCAGCCGTTCCATGCAGGCGGGATCCAGTCCCGCCCGAGCCGGTGTGCCGTGGGTGAGTCTCGGTGCGTTCAGAGCCTGGTCCTCTCGCCGGCCGTGCTCCCGTTGCTCTCCCCCCTACGCTGCCACGGGCGGCACATCCCCAGGAAGCTCACGAGCGCCAAAATGGCGCAGGAGAGCTGTACGAGAGCCATCGGCAGGGCCGTCCGCTCACCCGCGACACCCACCAGCGGGGAGGCCACCGAGCCGAGCAGGAAGGTCGAGGTTCCCAGCAGCGCGGAGGCGGAGCCGGCCGCGTGCGGGGTGCGCAGCAGCGCCAGGGTGTTGGTGCTCGGCATCACCAGGCCCATCGCGGCCATGAGGACGAAGAGGCCGGCGGCCACCGGGACCAGGCCGACCCGGCCGAAGACACCGGAGGACATCAGGAGCAGACCGGCCGCGGCGCACACGATCACGGCCAGCCCGGTGCCGAGCACCTTGTCGAGGCCGACCCGGCCGACCAGGACCTTGCCGTTGAACTGGCCGACGAGCACCAGGCCGACGGAGTTGATGCCGAACAGCAGGCTGAAGACCTGCGGGGAGGCGCCGTAGATCTCCTGGATGACGAACGGCGAGGCGGAGATATAGGCGAAGAGGGCGGCGAAGGCGAAGGCGCCGACGAGGAGGTAGCCGGAGAAGGCCCGGTCGGCGAGCAGATCGCGCATGGTGCGCAGGGTCTGGCCGAGACCGCCGGGGTGCCGGCGCTCCGGCGGCAGGGTCTCCTCCAGCCTGCGCCACACCAGCAGGGTGAGCCCCAGCCCGACGGCGGTGAGGACGACGAACACCCCGCGCCAGTCGGTGATCTGGAGGATCTGGCCGCCGATGAGCGGGGCGACGACCGGCGCCACCCCGGAGATCAGCATCAGGGTGGAGAAGAACCGGGCCATCGCCACGCCGTCGTACAGGTCGCGCACCACCGCCCGCGCGATGACGATGCCGGCCGCGCCCGCCAGACCCTGCAACAGGCGGAAGGCGATGAGGAGTTCGGTGCCGGGGGCGATCGCGCACAGTGCGGTCGCCAGGACATAGATCACCATGCCGGCCAGCAGCGGGCGGCGGCGCCCCCACTTGTCGCTCATCGGGCCGACGATCATCTGGCCCAGGGCCATGCCCGCCAGGCAGGTGGTGAGGGTGAGCTGGACGGTGGCGGCCGGGCTGTGCAGGGCGGCGGTGACCTGCGGCAGGGCCGGCAGATACATGTCCATGGAGAGCGGCGGGACCGCCGTGAGGCCGCCGAGGACGAGGGTGACCAGGAGGCTGGTGCGGCGGGACGCGACCGGTGCTGCGGCCGCGCCCCGCTCGGCTATGGCGGGAAGTTCCCGGGGATCGGCCGCGCCGGACTCCGTCATCAGTGTCTCCATGGTCGTCGAGGGCTGCACCATGGTGTCATGCACCCGGCGGCTCGCGGGCCGGTTCCGGGCCGGTCCATTGGACCTGAGGCAGACGGTCTGAAGTCCTGGGCCGGACGTCGGACGTGACGTCGGACGTGACGTCGGAAGTAACGTCGGAAGTGCGCTCGTGCCCGGGAGGCCGGTCGCGACGGCGAGCGCGGCGGCGGCCCCGGTGGCGGTGCGAAGGCGGCGATCCCGCAGCGCTTCCACTCCCCGGGCTGAGTCGCGGCGGCCACGGCCGGTCCGCTCCCCGTACGCCGTCTACGCTGCCGCCATGGCAGAGAACACAGAGCCGGCACGGACAGCGCGGACGACGCCGAAGGCACGGGCCGGGCAGGTGGGCGGCACGGCCACCGCGGACCGGCCCACCCTGCCGGCACCCCTCTCGCGGGGCGGGCAGAGCACGCAGACGGCACCGGCACCGCAGGAGGCGCGGCAGGGCGGCGCGGCGCCCCGGCAGGTGGCCGTGGTCACCGGCGCCGGCTCCGGCATCGGGCGGGCGGTCGCCCATGCCCTGGTCGCCGCCGGCTGGACGGTGGTCCTGGCCGGGCGGCGTGCAGAGGCGCTGGCGGAGACCTCCCGGCTGGCGGGCCCGGCGGACACCGACGGCCCCGTGATCATGGCCGTGCCGACCGATGTCACCCGCCCCGACGAGGTCGACGCCCTCTTCGCCGCCGTCCGTGAACGGTTCGGCCGGGTGGATCTGCTCTTCAACAACGCGGGCACGTTCGGCCCGGCGGTGCCGCTGGAGGAGCTGTCCTACGACGACTGGCGCGCGGTCGTCGACGTCAATCTGACCGGCTCCTTCCTCTGCGCCCAGGCCGCGTTCCGCGCCATGCGGACCCAGGACCCCCAGGGCGGGCGCATCATCAACAACGGCTCGGTCTCCGCACACACCCCGCGCCCGCACTCCGTCGCGTACACCGCCACCAAGCACGCGATGACCGGTCTGACCAAGTCGCTGTCCCTGGACGGCCGTCCGTACGGCATCGCCTGCGGCCAGATCGACATCGGCAATGCGGCGACCGAGATGACCGGCCGGATGCAGACGGGCATTCTGCAGCCGAACGGCCAACTATCGGTGGAGCCGGTGATGGACGCCACGGAGGTGGCCCGCACGGTGGTGCACATGGCGGCGCTGCCACTGACCGCCAATGTGCAGTTCGCGACGGTGATGGCGACCAACATGCCGTATATCGGGCGGGGTTGAGGAAGCGTACGAGCCGGACCGCCGGGCGGACAGGCCGAGGTGGGCCACCGCACCGGTCCGGTGCGTCGAATCCCCGCACCACGGCCCGGTCGTCCTGACCTGCCCCCCGGGGGCCGTACGGACGCCATCCGCGCGGCCCCCGCCCGCCCCCGTACCCGCACCCGCACCCGCACCCGCACCCGCACCTGGCAGCCTCGTCCCCCGGCGGCGGCCCGGCGGCCCCGGCGCGGGCGCGCTCACGCCTGCCCCGCTTTCGCGGGCACGACCGGCAGCAGCAGAAAAGACGGGTGCCGCCCACCGCTGATCAGCGTCGTCCGGCCCGCGTAGACGGCGGAGCCCCGGTCCTCGGCATCGGTGTGGACGAAGGCGCCGTTGCCCCGCATCGCGACCCCGAACGCCGACGGCCACGGGCCCGCCCCCGGAAACTCGAAGTCCCGGCCCTGCACGGACACGCCCAGGCGGTGGCCCGCCGGGATGATCACCGACGTCGGCCAGATCTCGATCTGCAGGTCGACCGGTTCGCCGGGGGTGAGCGGCCGGCGCTCGTCGAAGGTGTGCCAGGGCCGGTACGGCTCGCTGCGCGCGGGGTCGAGCTTGCGCAGCGAGGACCGCAGCCAGCCCAGCCCGATCACGCCGTGCGGGTCCATCGCGCTGAGGAAGGTGACCTCCCGGCCGCCGGGACCCTGCACCCGGAGGGTGAGGAAAAGATCGGCGTCCGTGGTCGACGAGGCCACCCGCAGCGACGCGGACGCGGGCCCAGTCAGCTCCAGTTCCTCCGCCAGCGGCTCGGTCCAGAACGTCAGGCCGTCCCCGAGCGCCTCGAACTCGGCGCTGCGCTCACCGGGGTCCGCCGCCGGCGCGAGAGCCCGCCGGTCGAGGTCGAGGTGGAATGCCGTCCACTGGGTCCGCGCCAACGGCCATTCGCCTTCCGGCCGTTGCGCAAAACCGCCGTCGGGCCGCCGGACGTTGAGGAGGACCGGCGGCTGATGGTCCCAGCCGGTGTCCCGGCCCTGGAGGAAGTGCCCGAAGAACCGCTTCTGCAGGCCGACCCCGTAGTCCGTGTAGAACTCCACCCCGTGCTGCAGCCCATGCACTTCCAGCCACTTGCGGTCACTCGCGACCTCCCCGTATCCCTCGAACCCGCCCCGTGTGTGCAGGTGGTGTGCCCAGTTGACCGCGGACAGCACGGGGACGGTGATCCGCGACAGGTCCGCGGTCCGCTCCCGGTAGTACGCATCGAGCAGCGCATGATCGTGCACTGCGGCGACCGGGTCGGCCGTGTTCTTCGCCCGCTCTTCGTCGCTCAGGACCCCGGGACCGGTGACCGGCACGCCCGTGACCCGGTGCCACGGGCTGCCGGCCACGCCGTGCTGCACCGACGCGACCTGCACCGGGTACCACTGCTGCAGGAAGAGGTGCAGGATCCCGCCGTGATGGGTGAGTTCACGGTAGAAGTCGGTGGCCCCCTCCCAGGGGCAGATGGCCGCGAGGTGCGGCGGCCGCAGCGCCGCAACCTGCCACTGGTTCACCGCGTAGTACGAGATACCGAGCAGCCCCACCTTGCCGTTGCTCCAGGGCTGGACCCCCGCCCACTCGATGCACTCGTAGTAGTCCCGCGTCTCGCGCGGCGAAAGGATGTCCAGGTAGCCCGGCGACCGTCCGGCACCGCGCGAGTCCACCCGGATCACCACGTAGCCGTCGGGCACCCACTTCTCCGGGTCGGCCGTTTCCCCGTTCTGGTACCGGTTGGAGGACCCGGCGACGGCCTCCGGGTGCTCGGCCTCCAGAGTGCGCCACAGGGGCGCGAACCCCTCCTGGAAGGCAAGCCCCTTGGCGTACGGCCCATGACTCATGATCACGGGGTGGGTCTCGCCGTCGTCCGGCAGGAACACATCGGCGCGGAGCTCGACCCCGTCGTCCATCGTGATCGGCGCATCCCAGTCGACGAGCATCACACCGCCCTCGGAGTCATCCCCCGAAGCACTGCCGCAGCGCCAACCGTCCCGGCCGACGGCCGGCCACCACCCCCGGCTCCCATTGTCCGCGGGTATCCGCGGGGGCGCCACGGCGTGCCGGCGGCGGGCCGCAAAGACAGCAGAGGCGGCACCATCATTCGGCCCCGCTCCCCCGCCCCCCGGTGCCGCGCACCCGGCACCGCGCCGCCCGTCCCGCCCTCCTCTCCCCCGCCTCGCCCCGCCCCCACAAGCCCCCGGGAACGCCGGGTAACTTTTGCCTCACGAAGGGCTCGGGAGCTGCACTACACTCTCGCGAGTCGAAATGGGTTTGACATGCAGCGAATTGCGGGGTGATCCGGGCGTTCCCGCGGACCGGGGACGTTCCCGAAGCCCCTGGCGGAGAGGGTGGACCGGGTCCGGGCCGGCACGCTCTCCGGCGCACGAGGGGCCTCCTGCGCCCCGTCCTGCGGGAATCCCTCCTTGTGGTATCCCTCTGTAGCCTTACAGTCACTCTGGCTGATACCGGTACACACACCTGCACGACGCCCGAGCAGAGGAGGGGCCGTGGCGCGCTCGGTCCGCGTCACCGGCGGCCGTCGCCGCAGAGGCGGCACACCGATGGCAGGGCCGGCCGTGGAAGCCGGCCGCGCCCTGACGCACCGACATCCCGACGCCCGCCGGACCCGACGTCTCTCCGGGCCCCGTACCGATCCGTCCGCACCCCGAGCGCAGCAACAGCCGTAGGAGTATCCGTTCATGTGGTGGCCCCGCCGTCATGGTTCATCGCAGCAAGCAGAGCTGCCGCAGCCCACCCGCAACCGGCCGCCCAGCTCCCCGTGGACCTCGCTGCGGGAGCAGTTGGCGGTCTTCTTCGCCACCTGGTCCGTCACCCGTCTCGTCCACCGCGATCTCGGGCTCTCCGGCGTACGGGACATGCAGGGCCTCGTCGACGCGGTGGCCGTGCGGCGCAACAAGCCGATCACCATCACCGAAGTGCCGCTTCCACAGCAAGTGTCCGGATTCTGCGCCCGGGGCAAGGACCGTGACTTCATCGTGGTGGATTCCACCGCGAACGAACTGACCCGCCTCCATGTCAGCCTTCACGAGCTGTTCCATCTGTGGGAGGAGCACCCGGCCGACGACGGCCTCTCCGACCAGCTCATGACCGAGGAGACCGTGCGGCAGCTGCTGCCCGGACTGAAGACGGGCCCGGTGCTGCAGGTCCTGAACCGCTCGCACTACGACAGCGCCCATGAGCGACGGGCAGAGGCGTTTGCCACCGTGATGCTGCAGCGCCACCTCGAACTGCGGCACGACCAGAGCAACAACGGGTTTCTCTCCTCGGCGCTCTCCCACAGGAGGTCCGGTGTCTGAGAGCACCTCGAACGTCGTCTACCTCGCCATCGCGGTCATCGACTTCGTGATTGCCGGCTGGAAGTGCCTGGCACTGCTGCGCGACCCCACACCCACGCTGTCCTTGACCACGGTGAACTTCGTGGCGTCCGGCCTGGTGTTCGCGATGGCCGCACCAGCGGGTTACCGGATGCTGGGGGAACTCACCGGCATCCCCAGCTTCGCCACCCTCCCCGTGTACATCGGCATCCTGACCTGCTTTTCCCTGCTCCACCTGCTCACGGTGCTGTGGGATCCCCGGCTGCGGCAGAGCCCGGCGGTGCTGCACCGCAGGGTCACGGCGTGGTCATTGGCGTACATCGCGGCGCCGGCCGTCATGATCGTGGCGTTCTGTTCCGCCGACCTGTCCGGGCCGGCGGACCCCCTGAAATTCAACACGGACTTCGCGGGCGAACCTCTGGTCCAGGTGTTTCTGGGGGTCTTCCTGGCCACGCTGACCTGCGGCACCCTGAGCACCTACCGGCAGTGCCGCAAGGTGAAGCCGGCGGACCCCCGGTTCCAGCGCGCGCTGCGCTCCTTCGGCACCGCCATGCTCTTCGTCTTCGGCTACGTGGTGTGCTGCGCCCCGGCCATCACGCTGGCCGCCCTGGGTCACCACACCCTGGACACCGTGGGGGTACTCGGCTCCACCTTCGGCTCGGCCGGTGCCCTGATCGCCAGTTATGGCCTCTCCGGGGCCGCGGTGGGCGCATGGCTGCGCGAACGCCGTGACATCAAGGCCCTGCAGCCGTTGTGGGATCTCGTCGTCGAAGGGGTCGACGAGGACCTCGCCTTCAGCGTGGACAGCGCGCGGAGCCATCGCCTGGCATGGAACGTCGGATTCAATCTGCACCGCCGCGTGATCGAGATCCTCGACGGGATGCGCGCGCTGCGCCCCTGGGTGTCGCCCCTGCCCGCGGCCGCGGTATACGCCGTACACGAAGAGGAGACGTCCCGGGGCAGCGCCGACGCCCGGCGGCGCTCGGAGCAGGAACTGCAGGCGGCCGCCACGTCCGCTGCGCTGCGGGACGCGGCACAGCGTCTGCAGACCGCCCGGCGCGCGGCGGCGCTCCAGGGGTATTCCGGTCATCCGCAGGCGCCCGGGGGCCCGCAGGTGGCCCTGCCCGGCGAGGACACTGCGGCCTCCGACGAACGCCAACGGCTGTTGCGCGTCGCCCAGGCGCTCACCGCCCCGCTGGTCGCGACGGCGCTGCAGGCCGTGCGCGTACAGCGCTCCACGGCCGAGGTGCCCGAGCTGCAGTAGCCGACCGGACCGCGGCATGCCAGGGGGACCCCACGCCGGCCCGCCCCGCCGGACGGCTACGGCAGAATTGGCCCGCTCCCCTGCCGGCCTCGGGCCCTTCGGCCATGCCCGGCGCCCTGCGGCAGGGGGGAGCCATCGAGTCAACTGGGGGATTCTTGTGAAACGAGCTGTTGTCCTGGGCGGGAGCATTGCGGGGCTGTACGCCGCTCGCGTGCTGAGCGGCCATGCGGACGACGTGGTCATCCTCGAAGCGGACCACCTGGGGGAAGACAGCACGGGCCGCGGCGCTCCGCAACGACAGCAACTGCATGCGCTGCTGTCCATGGGGCACACACAGCTCGAACGCTGGTTCCCGGGCATCACCGCCGAACTCCTCGCCGGCGGGGCACGCCTGGGGACCGGCCCCGAGGTGCAGTTCTACGTGGACGGAGCGCTCAGGGCTCCCGTTCCCGGCCTTCAGATGCTGGGCGCCACCCGGCCGTTCATCGAAAGCCGGGTCCGCCGGCGGGTCATGGCCCTGCCGAACGTCCGTGTTCTGCACGGCCGGGCCCGTGATCTGCTGTTCGGCGCCGGCCGGGTCTGCGGTGTGCGGTACTCGGCCGAGGGGGAAACGCCGGCCGCGGCCGGTCCCGAGGACGCCCTGGATGCCGACCTGGTGGTCGACGCCATGGGACGGTCCAGCCGCCTCGGCACCTGGCTGCTCCGCGGCGGGTGGGAGCACGCTCCCCTGCACCGGATGAGGATCGATCTCGGCTACGCCACGGCCGTCTTCCGGCGCGGCGACGAACTTCCCCGTACGGTCGTCGCCCACGCATCGCCGGGCCCGGCCGGCGGATACCAGCCCACGCTCAGCGAACCCGGGGCGATGGTGGCGGTGGAGGACGACCGCTGGATGGTGGTACTGGCCGGCTACACCGACCACCGCCCGGGGCACGACCCGGCCGATTTCCTGGCCCGGATGCGGCGCTGTGTCACACCGCTGCACGAGGTGGCGGACCGGTGCACCCTGCTCGGCGACGTCCGGACCTTCCACTTCCGGGAGAGCCTGCGACGCGACTTCACCCGGCTGAACCGGTTCCCGGGGGGACTGGTGGCGGTGGGGGACTCCGTCGCCTCGGTCAACCCGGTATACGGGCAGGGCCTGACACTTGCCGCGCTCCAGGCCTCGTGCCTGTCCGCATACCTGCGCGCCGGGGCCCTTCCGCACGCTCCGGCCCGGGACTACTTCCGGCGGGCCGCTGTGGTGGTCGATGCTGCCTGGCAGTTGTCGGCGACCGCGGACCTTGCCCAGCGTCATGTGACGGGCCCCTATCCCCGTGGCTACCGGCTCGCCCGCTGGGCCGGTGACAAGATCACGGAGGCTTCCGTCATCGACCCCCGGGTCAACCAGGCATTCATGGACGTCGTGCACATGCGCCGGCATCCGAAAGCGCTGACCAGGCCTCGTGTGCTGGCCCGAGCGGCACGGGTGCTGGCCACGCGCTGAAGCCACTTCGGCGGTGGGGTGGGGTGGGGTGGGGTGGGGTGCCGCGGTTCGGTTCGGTTCGGCGATGCGGTGCGGTGCGGCGATGCGGTGCGGTGCGGCGATGCGGTGGGGTTCGGCGATGCGGTAGGGCAATGCCCGGACGGCCCAGGCCCCTCGGCCGCGATCACCTAAGGTAAGGCTGCACCGTCGACAAGGAGGGGAGCTGACGATGGCCACCTGGCCCAAGACGCTTGACCAGGCAGAGATCACGGACCCCTCGTTGCGCCGCGACTACAGCGCGCAGCGTCAGCTGGTGGCGCGGTACGCCCGCGCCGAGTACACGGCCGTGCGTCTGCTGCTTCCCGCCCCGCTCGTGCCCGACGTCATCGCCGCGACCGCGTTCATGCACCACAGCGACAATCTCATCGACCAAGGACCGGTCGGTGAGCGTATCGCCGCGCTCACCGACTGGGAGCGCCGGGTGCACGCAGCCCTCAAGACCGGCGAGGCCGACGAGCCCGTGCTGCGGACGCTCCTCGACACCATCGCCAGGCAGCCTCAACTACGGCGGCATGTCGAGGACTTCCTCGCCGGCGCGCCCCTGGAGGTGCAGGCGGAAGGTTTTGCATCGGAGAGCGACTTCCAGCACTACATCGACGGCTATTCACTCCCCGCCTTCCTGCTCATCGCCTGCCTGCTCGACGCCGGAGCGCCCGGGGACGCATACGTGGCCGGCTGCCGGTCCTTCATCGAGGCGAGTCAGCGTCTCGACTTCCTGAACGACATCGCCGAAGACCTGGGCAGCGGACGCCTCGGAATCCCGGAAGACGTCCTCGCCCGGCATGGCCTGACCCGCACCGCCCTGGCCGGCCAGGGCGGCTCCGCCGAAGGGTTCCGGGCGCTGATCGGCGACCAGGCCCGGCAGATCCGTTCGGGGCTGACGGCGTCGTACGGGCTCGTGGATCTGGTCCACACCCGAAGCCGGCCGTTCGTCCGCGCTCTGATCAGCATCCAGGGCCTCACCCTGCGGGCGGTGGCGAGGAAGGGAACCGCGCTGCTCGACGGGTCCGCACGGCCCGATGTGGCCGCCGCTCTGCGGGTTCTTGCCCGGGAGTACCTGGCGGCACGTCGCCGGCCCGACGCGAGGCCGGCAGGCGCCGGTATCCCGCCGGAAGCGGGCGGGAAGGACTTCTCCGCGGGAGCAGGCAGGAAGGGCTGACACCCGGCCCCCTCTCCCTCCCCATCCCCATCCGGTCTCGTCCCGTGTCTTCCCCTCTCCTCCCGTCCGGTTCCGTTCAGTTGCCGCGCAGACCGGGGTGCGGACGGTCGTCGCTCTCGGGCCGGGCCAGGCCCAACAGCCCCTGGATCAGCGGAAAGACCCGCCGTCTGCTCTTGGAGGGCAGGGAGCGCATCCGGTCCGTGAGCTCCCGCACTTCGGGGTCCTCGCGCTCCGGCCGGTTCAGAGCCTCGGAAAGCGCCTCCCGGAGTTCCCGGTCGATTTTGCTGTCGCCACTGGTGCCGCTGCGCATCGCCAGCCGGTTGATGCCCTTGCCTCTCAGCAGCGCAAGATGAGTCAGCTGCTCGTGCGTCGACTGCAGTGCCCGGTACAGCGCTTGACGCTCGGTGGCGGTGAAGAAGCCGGGCTCGACCTCGAAGAACTTCTCCAGCTTCCGGGTGACGTCCAGCCCGGGGCTCTTCCGCTTTCCGTTCAGGAGGTAGCCGACCTGGCCATGCGAGATGCCGGCCCCCGCGCCGATCTCGTCGAGGGTGTACCTCTTCCCGTCGGGCTTGCGGCGGGTGTCCCGCAGAAAGACCAGGCGGTCCTGGAAGGAGTCCTGCACGTTCTCGGATTCGTTGCCGGTGTGATCGAGCAACGCCTGTACGCGAGGGACCGTGATGCCCGTCCGGTGCGAGAGGTGGTCGATGTCGATGACGTCGCGTCCGAGGTCCAGGTCCCGGAGAAGCTCGTCGATCGCCGCGACGACGACCCCGAGACCATCCGCCGGGTGCGCGTCTGAGGCATCCATGGCGATGGGCGGTCTCCTGGTCGGTAGAGCGGCGGGGAGGCGGCGCGCTGGCAGCCGCTCCGAGATTAGCGGTCGCAAGCACCGTACGCCATGAGCGGCACCACAATTGTGCCAACATCGCCGCCCGCCGGCCCGGGACGCCCTCACCAAACCCCCTCGATTAAACGATTGTTGACAACGCGGTTCAGTTGAAGGATCCTCACCAGGACGGTGCCACCGGGTGACTGGCGTCCACCTCGACGGGAAGCCGGCCGCGCGCTCCCCGCGCCTCGCCATGCTGCCCTTCTCAGCGGTGGTGCCGGGCTCCACAGGGGAGAGCCCGGCACCACTACCTCCTGCTCCCAGGTGACCGGTGCCATCGAAATCGATGGCGAGGTGCAGCGACCGGCGCGACAGGCGTGCGAGCCTCGCTCGTCACCTCGTCACCTCGTCACCTCGTCACCTCGCCACCTCGCCACCCGCCGGCGATGCGCCCGGAGGCCGGTGCGCCCGGAGGCCGGTGCGGGAAAGTCCGGCGGAGGACAAGTTCGCCATTCCGCCACGATCTTGCTCAAAGCACTTCTAAGATCCCTGGCAAGGCGGTTCTCCGCATCTCTATCCACTCCCTCACGAGCAGGGCATCAGACCCTTCTGAACGCTGAGAGCAGGAGATGGCATCTAAGAATGAACAAGCGAAGGGAGCCGCGCCCGAGCCGCGTCGGCGACGGCCGGGCATGCCCGGTCGCCGCACCGTCGGCTGCCTGGCCGTGCTCGCCTTGGGAATCGGCAGTGGCTCGTTAGCCGTGGCGCCTGTGGCGCACTCGCAGACGGAGGAAGGATCGGTGACGGTCCGGGTGATCCGGGCCGTGGACAACAGCGGAGTGTGGACACCCGCGCTGGAACCGGGCATCGCGGGCGTCAAGGTGACCCTCACCGACGACGCAGGGACGGGCACCGAGGGGGTCACGGCGGCCGACGGCACCGTGACACTGACTCCGGCGGCGGGCCGCGCCACCAGCAGCAAGTACCGCATACAGGTGGTGAATCCGAAGCCGGGTGTGCTGTTCCCGGCCTTCGCCTCGCGCCAGGGACTGGACGGTGCGCCCGACCGGTTGAGCAGCAATGAGGAGTTCGTCGACCTCTCCGGCGGGAAGAACGTGGCGTACACCACGGGGCTGTGGAGTCCGGGTGACTACTGCCAGAAGAACGCACCGCTGGTGACGACCTGTCAGCCCGCCACCCGCGAGGGCGGGACTCAGCGCACGCTGGTCTCCTTCCCGTACAACGCACGCGGCCAGGACGGCGTCGACGTCAACGTCACGAACGTCGCCACCAACGCCGAGACCGGCACACTCTTCGGCATCGCGTGGAACAAGGCCGACAAGCGGGTGTTCTCCTCGGCGCTGGCCAAGCGCACCACGGACTACGGTCCGGGCGGCGCCGGGGGGATCTATGTGACCGACCGCGCGCAGAAGAAGACCACCCTGTTCACCGTCGTCCCGGACGCGGGGACGACGGCGCACGGCCCGGGTACCGATGACGCCTTCCTCGCCGTGCCCGGTAAGGAGAGCCTGGGCGGCATCAAGATCACCGATGACGGCAGGGACCTGTTCGTCGTCAACCTCAACAACCGCAAGCTCTACCGCTATGACGCCACGGTGGCGACCGCGGCAGCGCCGAAGGCCGTCGCCGCCATCCCGGATCCGGGCTGTCCGGCGGCGGCGGACTGGCGCCCGTTCGGCCTCGGTCTGCAGGACGGCGTCGGCTACGTCGGCGGGGTGTGCTCCGGCGAGTCCACCGGGAAGGCGACGGACCTGCGTGCGGTGGTCCTGCCCTTCGACCTCGGCACCGGAGCCTTCCGGAAGCCGGTGCTGGACCAGCCGCTGGACTACCCGCGCCAGTCCACGGTCGGCGGGCCCCCGTGCGACGGCGCGGGTTGGTTCCCCTGGACCAACACCTTCCCGACCTCCCAGAACGGCCAGGCCTGCCAGAGCTATCTGGCCCAACCCGAACCGGAGCTGGGCGAGATCGGCTTCGAGGCCGACGGTTCCATGCTGCTGGCCTTCCGCGACCGCTTCGCCGACCGGGCCCCGGCCGCCCCCACGCCCGCCTCGGCCGGCCGCGTCCTGGCCGGCGGCGACCTGAACAAGGCATGCCTGGCTGGCGAGTTGTACGTGATGGACACCAACAACGGCTGCGGGCTCTCCCCCCGGGGCACCCGCTTCTACGACACCAGCCGGATGGGCTCCCACCACAACGCGGCCTTCGCGGGCATGGCGCTCTCCAAGGTCGAGGACACCATCGCGACCGCCGGCTTCGACCCCAACAGCACCGCCTTCGGGTACGGCACCGCCTTCGTCAAGCGCGACGGTAAGCAGGACCCGAAATCCGGCCTGCGCCTCAACCCACCAGGAAGCATCGCCCCGTTCGGCAAGGGCGCCTCGATGGGCGACCTGGAGGTGCTCTGCGACCAGGCACCGCTCCAGATCGGCAACCGGGTCTGGTACGACCCCGAGCGCAAGGGCATCCAGAACCCGGGCCAGCGCCCGGTCGTGGGCGCGACCGTCAACCTGTACAACGAGTCGGGCAAGCTCGTGGGGACGACCGAAACGACGGCGCGTGGCGAGTACTACTTCGACGACTCCAATGTCACCGGTGGCCTCCGGCCGAGGACCAAGTACACCATCCGCCTCGACAAACCGGCCGACTACGCCAAGGGCGGCCCGCTCTACCAGTGGGTGCCCACGGACGCGGATGTCGGCGACAACCACTTCATCGACTCCAAGGGCATCGTCCCGCGCGACGCGAGATTCCCGGAGCGGGTGCTGACCACCGGCGGGCCCGGAGAGAACGACCACACCTACGACTTCGGCTTCCGACAACAGGAAGGCGCGCTGCGCCTGGTCAAGCACGACCAGGACGGCAGAGCGCTGGCCCGCGCGAAATTCCAGCTGTGGAAGGAGACGAACGGCTCCGACGAGCTGCAGACCACCGGGGCGAAGCCGGACACGAGGGTCGGCGCGCCCTGCGTCACCGGGACCGACGGCATCTGCCGCGGCACCGGCGCACCGGGCACGTACTACTGGCAGGAGGTCAGCCCGCCCGCAGGTTACGCCGCACCGGACGTGACCGTGTTCGGGCCGCTGGTGCTGACCTCCGACAACCTCGACGACGGGGTCTCGGTGACAGCGGTCAACCGACGGCTTCCCGCCACCGAGCCGACGCCGACACCGACGACGACACCGACACCGACGACGCCGGTACCGGACACACCAGGCAAACCGGGTTCGCCGGGGGCTCCTGGCGCACCGGGGGCACCAGGAGCACCGGATGCACCGGGCGCACCCAGCCACGCACCCAACTCGGGCCTGGCTTCCACCGGCATGAGCCAGGTGGTTCCGCTGGCCCTGGCCGGCTGCGCCGCGCTCACAGTCCTCGGTGCGGCACTGGTCGTACTGATGCGCAGGCGAAGGGCACAGCACCGCTAGCCCCGGAGCGGGGCGACCGGCACCGGTGACCGTCCGGGCCGGCTCGGGCGGGTTCGCGGACCAGCGGTTCGCGAACCCGCCCTCCTGTGTGACCGACCGATGAGAGAAGGGCGACCGCATGGCTCGGAAGAGGAAGACCGACCGCCGTACGCCGCGTCGGGCCCTCTGGTGGAGAACACTGATCGCGATCACGGCGTGCGGCGCCGCAGTGGGCGGCCTGGCCGCCTACCGGACCTACTCCGACGACACCACCACCGAGCGGCCGGTGACGATGGAGGAGGCGTCCAGACTGGCGCTGTCGCGGCTGAATCTGTACCAGGCCAGTCCCGTGGCGGTGACCCTGGCCGTCACCGAGGGCGGCGGAGTGGTGGTGCGGGTCAAGGGGGTCGTGGACTACCGAACCCACCGGGCCGTGGGGAGCTACCAAGTCACCGGATCCTCCGGCACTTCCGGGCCCGCCAGCGGGAAGCTCGACCACGGGCTGATCGTCTGGGACACCGGCGGCCTCGGCCTGGCCCCCGTACCCAAGGGCGACAACAGGCCGGCCTGGCAGCAGGCCGAGCACATCCCGCGCTCGGGCTGGTCCGCGCGCTCCTACACGACCGATCCCCTGGACGCCGGGCTCCAGTTGCTGATCGAGCTCGGCGCGGACCGCCCCGACAACCCGCTGTTGCTCGCGCAGTCCGGGGCTCGCCGGCTGGAGCGTGATCGCATCGACGGCCGCAGCTACGACCGGTTCGCCGGGCCGCGCGCCCAGGGCGCCACGCCCGGTGCGGGGCCCGACGGCGGACGGTCGCCGCTGACGTACTGGGTCGACGGCGAAGGCGGCCTGCGGCGGGTGACGATGCGGATGCCGGGCCTGGGGACTCCGACCACCGTGGAGTTCTCCGGGCGCGAGGGCCGCGCGAAACTCCCCGGGGCGCCGTGGGCCACCGGCTGACCTCTCGGTACCGATGCGCCCGGCTTCCGCGGTTGCCGACGGCCCTCCTCGACCCACCCTTCGGGGCAGCACGGTGAACGGGGGCCGAGTCCACCGCAGCGCCGTGCTCAGCGTGAGTGCGGCGCGGCGTCCACGTCCTTCGGGAGCGGGTACGCGGCCGCATCGACGGCCCCCGGCAGGCCGGTCGCCGGGCTGCCCGGGGCCGTCGGGTCCGGCATGGACGGCTGGGCGGGTGGGGCCGGTACCTGGCTGAACGGGACGCCGGGCGGCGCCTGCACCGGCGCGGTCCGGCCGGCGGGCAGCGCGCCCCGGCCACGGGTGCCGCAGCCCGTGCGACCCTCCAGGCCGTTCGGGCTCTGGGTGCCGGGCCGGTTGCCCGCGAAACAGTTGCCGGGGTCGGCCGAGGCCAGCACGAGGTCCATGCCGTTGCCGGTGGCACGGTTGCCTTCGACGCGATTGCCGCTCGCCGGATGCCCCGGCGGGTCGGTGATGACCACTCCGGCCGCCCGGTTGCCCCGGACCAGGTTGCGCTGGACGAGGTTCGCGGTGCCGCCGCCGATGCCGATGCCGATGCCGAAGCCCCCGTCCGCCTGCTCGGGCGTGTCGGCGGCGTTGTTGTCGGCGACCACGTTGCCCGCGATCACCGCGCCGTGCTGCGGGGCGAGGGACTCCAGGTCGTTGGAGTTGGCGGTGATGCCGACCCGGTTGCGGGCGACGCGATTGCCCAGCACCGACAGGCCGTCCGAGGCATTGGTCAGTTCGATGCCGACCGCGTTGCGCTCCACGATGTTGCCGCGGACGACGGTGCCGCAGGGCTTGCACTGGCCGACGTAGATGCCGGAGTCGGCGTGCCCGGAGGCGTAGGAGTCCTCGATCACGCCGTCGCGCGCGTCAAAGGCGTAGACGCCGTACAGGCCGTTGTCGTATGCCGTGACCCGGGTCGCGCGGAAGCCGCGGACGGCAGGGAAGCGGGTGGTGTCCAGCGGGTCGTAGGCGGAGCCGCCGGCGCCGCGCCGCTGCAACCGCTCGTCGGTGACGCCGGTGAACAGTACGCCGTTGGCGAGGTAGCCGTGCACGGTGAGGTTCTCGACCACCGAGCCGGGACCGGTCACGGTGATGCCGTTGGCCAGACGCACACCGCCGTCGAAGACCACCTTGTTGCGGTCCGTTCCGCGCAGCACCAAACGGCTCTTGGTGACGCGCACACTCTCCCGGTACACGCCCGGACCGATCAGCACCGTCTCGCCCTCACGAGCGGCGTCCACCGCCTGCTGCACCGAACGGAAATCCTGCGGAACGCGCAGCACGCTCCCCGCCGGATGCCGCGCATCGCCGGACGTCGACCCCGTACCGGAGCATCCGGTGACCGCCAACGCGACCGAGACGAGCAGTACCGACAGACGCAGCGCCGCCCGGAACCCCGCCGTCGGGACTGCCAAGCGGTTCAACAGGCCTTCTGTGGAGAGGGTTTGCATGGCAGATGTTTTATCGTCTCCAATAGGCTTATGCCCACCGAACAGGGAAATGCGCAGGATCCATACCGACCCGCGGCAACCGGTTTCGGGCGGCGTCGGGCACTGCTCGCAGCCGGAGCGGTGCTCGCCGCCGGGGTCGGCGCGACAGCCGACGAACTGGCGAGGGGCGACCGGAGAGCCGGCCGTGCCACCACCGGTGCCCCGCCGGCCGACGCCGCGATTCCCTTCCACGGCGCCCGACAGGCAGGTGTGACGGCGCCCCAGCAACCGGCGACGCACCTGCTCTCCTTCGACTTCCGCCAGACCTCGGCCACCGCCGACCGGAAGGCCCTTCGCAGCGTCCTCGACGCGCTGACCAGCACGCTCGCCACCGCAGCCGCCGACGCCCCGCCGGACCCGCGGCTCCAAGGCGGTGGCGCGACCCGGCTCACCTCCCTGGTCGGCATCGGCCCCGTTCTCGCCGCTCGGCTCGACCTCAACGTCCCTGACTCACTGGGCGAGTTACCGCCGTTCCCCGGCGATCGCCTCGACTCGCGCCGCAGCAACGGCGATCTTCTGGTCCAACTGTGCGCAGCCGACCGCTGGACGCTCACCGTCGTTGCCGAACTCGTCGGCAGGGCCGCACACGCCGCCGGCGCCGTGCCTCGCTGGACCCAGTCCGGCTTCCTGCCCCACACGGCCCCGGGCACCACCCCGCGCAACTTGTTCGGCTCCAAGGACGGCACCGCCAACCCTGATCACGCGGCGGCCGAACAATGGGTCTGGGGCCCACCCGGAGCCCACGGGGACGGCACCGTTCTGGTCTACCGCAGGATCCGCATGGACGTCACCGGCTTCGCGGCGCTCTCCGAGGGCCGGCGCGACCGGGTGATCGGCCGCCGCGCCCGCGACGGCGTCGCCCTCAGTGGCACCGCCGAGCATGACGAGCCGGACATCTACGCCAAGAACCCCGACGGTTCCTACGTCATCCCCGCCACCGCCCATGTGCGTCTCGCCAGCCCCCGCTTCGACGGCGGTGCCCGTATGCTCCGCCGCAGTTACAGCTACGACGACGGCCCGACCGACCGCGGCCTTCTCTTCTGTGCCTTCATGCGCGACTCCGCCCAGTTCACCCGCGTCCAAAACCGCCTGGCCGCCGGCGACGCCCTCGCCCCGTTCCTCCAACACCGGGCCTCGGCCGTGGCCTACGTCCTGCCCGGCGCCGCATCCGCCGGGACTCTCGGCGAACAGCTCTGGACCTGAACTCCGCCTCGCTCCCGCTGTCCGGACATGCCCCGGAACGGCTGTTCAGAGGTGGTCAGAGGTGGGATGCGGCGGGGAGGAGCCGGGAGTCGGGCCGGATTTCGACACGCTGCGCCAGGAGAGCCGGGCAAAGGCGCCTGCCGCAAACTTTTCCTGGTCAGGCGCCCTCTTCTGCGTCTGGAAGAAGCCCTGCCTGGTGGGCTTCTGCTCGCTCAGACACTCCCTCATCCCCGACGACGCCCCCACCAGGGGACGTCACGCGCGGTGACCAGTTGATCGCCGCATGTACCGTACGAGGCGGCCGCCCGGCCCTGGCAGAGGGCAAACCAGCCAAGGCCGCCCAGCAGGGGCGGTGCCCCCTCCCCGAGGGCTGGGCGGGCTCAGGTCAGGCGGGGGGCGACCTTCTTGACCTGCCGGAGCGAAACTCGCGTGGACAAGCCTCCGGGTGTGTCCGCTCGATCGCGCCGTGCGGCCGATGAGCTTTTCCGGGCCTCGGTCGGACGGGCGGATCAGCGCAGTCCGGCGAAGAGATCGTTCTCGGGTACGGCCGCGCCGGTGGCGTCCTTGACACGTACGAAGGTCTCCATGCCCATCAACTCGCCGAACCTCTCCTTGCCCATCCTGAGGAAGAAGATGTTCTCGCCCTGACTGGCGTGCGCGGCCAGCGCATCGAATTTCTGACCGCTGAATGCGGTGGTGTCCACCCACGTGGTGATCTCATCGTCGGGGAGGCCGATCTCGGCCATCGCGGCGGCCTCGGCAGGATCCGGCTCCGGCATGTCCTCATGAAACTCGCGCACGGTCTCCCCGAACCGCTGCATCATCGAGCGGGGCATCGTCGTCCAGTACACCTTCGGTTTCAGTGCGGTCATCTCCAGCGCCGCCATCGTGATGCGGTGGGCCTGGATGTGGTCGGGGTGGCCGTAGAAGCCGTTTTCGTCGTAGGTGACGACCACATCGGGTCGGTAGTGCCGCATGAGTTCCGCAAGCCGGGCGGCGCCTTCCTCCACGGGGGTCTGCCAGAAGGATCCGGGGGCGTCGTTGCTCGGCCAGCCCATCATCCCGGAGTCGGCATAGTCCAGCATCTCCAGATCGCTGACCTTCAGGACGTCACAGCTCGCCTCGAGTTCTTGACGGCGTATCAAGGCGACGGCCGCCGGATCGTGCCCGGGATCGGTCGGCTTGAGTCCCCCCGGTCCGTCACCGCAACCGCCGTCGGTACACGTCACGAGAACCGTGCGGATGCCCTCCGCCGCGTACCGCGCGAGGACCCCTCCGGTTCCGGTGGCCTCGTCGTCGGGGTGGGCGTGTACTGCCATGAGCGTCAAGGGCCGGTCGGTCATCAAACATTCCTCCTGCAGAAATACGTCTTGGTCCGAGCGCGCGGCGGGCGTACCGCGATGCCGGGGCCCGGATCCTGGTGGGGCGGACGACCTTGTGGTCTCCGTGTTCCCCGCCAGTGCGGCGCCGGTCCCTCGGGAGAGGCAACCGTGCCGACCGGGCCGGCTGTTCCCGCCGCGGCCGTTTCCTTTCGGGCTTCGGGTTTCCACGCGAACGAGGCACAGGCGCGACCTGCCGTCCTGTCGCACTGCGTCTGGCGTGTGGTGGGTTGCTGACCAGCGCGGTTGCCAGGTCGTTTGAGACCGGCTGTGGCCGGCGTTCTCAAACGACCTGACTTTCGCGGAAGTCTCGTGCGCGAGGGATGACTGGAGCGCCGCCAAAATCGCCAACAGTATCCGCCGGAGATCGCCGTTCGCCATGGTGCTGCGATGTGAAAAGCCCCGAACCCGCCCTCGCCGCCTCGGATCTGCACGTGGTGATGTGCTGTGCCATGTGCACCTTTACCTGTACGCGGTGCTGAGCTGCACTGTTGATGGGGAGTCGAACCCCCGCGTTGCTCATCAGACGCCAGCTCATCACGCGCCAGGAGTGGGCTGGAAAACCGCCTGCCCGCGACGCCGTCGGCACCTCGTCGACCTCGCTCGCCGCCCCGTCACGACCGGTGGTCGGGTACCCGATCCCCGGTGAACGCGGGACCAGTCGTCGCGGCATTCGACGCGCGGTCGGCGGGATCCTCTTCAAGATTCATGACCAGCCTTCTCAGCAGGTCCACCAGGATGTCGACTTCTTCGGTGCTGAAGCCTCGCGACGCCTGATCGTTGGTCTCCAACAGTGCCGAGCGCACCTGCGTGAGCTTTGCCAGCCCGGTCTCGGTCAGTGAGATCAGACTGACTCGTCGATCATGCTGGGCGGGAGCACGCCGGATGAGACCGTCACGGTCCATCCGGGCGAGTAGCTGGGCCATGGACGGCTGCTCGATCCGGGCCAGCACCGCCAGCTCCTTCTGCGAGAGCGCGTCGGCCTTGCTGAGCGCCATCAGCACGGGCATCTGCGCGAAGGTCAACCCCAGCGGTCGCAGTCGCCGGTCGTTGACCCGAGACAAGGCACGCGAGGCGATGTTGATCAACGCGGCGGGCGCGGAGTCGAACCTGGGGTGCGTCACGCCGCCAAGTGTAGAGGATCCTATTGACCGGATATATAGCCTCCCATATGTTCGATACATAGGAACCTATGCAGCCCGGTCGCCAGGCAGGGAGAGACTCGTGATCATTCGCAACGTGACCGTTATCGACGGGAAGTCGACCGCCCCGATCACCGACGCCGAAGTGGTGGTGACCGACGGACGGTTCAGCGCCATCCGACCGGCGGCCGACGCGCGGCCGCCGGCCCGTGACGCTCCCGTGATCGACGCACAGGGTGGCTACCTGGTGCCGGGCCTGTGGGAGAGCCACACCCACCTGGGTGGGCTCGCTTCCTTCAAGCCCGAGAACGAGCGCGCGGCGTACGTCTCCCAGCTGCTCACCGACTTCCTGGGGGTCGGGGTGACCAGCGTGGTCGACCTCGGTGGCCCACTGGACATCGAACTCGCCGTCCGCGCCTACCGCGACGCGGCCACCGACGCCGCTGCCGGGCTGTTCTTCGCCGGGCCGGTGTTTACCGGGATCGGCGGCTGGCCGGTCCTCAGCGACCCGGAGCGCGCCCCCATCGCCCACCAGACCGACAATGCCGACATCGCCTACCGTCAGGCACTGGAGCTGGCCGACCAGGTCGACTTCATCAAGTGCATCTACGACGGCGAGCCCGGCGCGCCGGAAAAACTGCCCCTGGACGCCCTCAAAGCCATCGTCACGGCCGCGCACGAGAAGGGCAAGAACGTACTGGTGCATGTCCACGAACGCACCGATCTGGAGGAGGCGGTGGCCGCCGGCGCGGATGGCATCGAACATGCCTTCCAGCCGCAGGACCCCGGTAGTACCACGGAGGCCCGCGACGTCGCCGCACTGCTGGCGGAGACGAACACCTACTACTGCCCCACCCTGGTCACCTGGGAGCAGATCGCGTACAACGGCGAGGCCGGCTACTTGCGGCAGCTGGTCGATGAAGGCTTCGCCACGCACGAGGACATCCCGCAGATCACCAGCCGCCCCCACTACGGCCGCGAGTTCCCCCGGCATTCCGCGCAGGACTCCCACGTCCGTTTCGACTATGCGATGCGCACGTTGGCCCTGATGCACGACGCGGGGGTGAAGATCACCGCGGGCAGCGACGTGGCCATGTTGATGCCCTCACGGCCCGTCGCCCTGCTGCGAGAACTTCAACTGCTGGCGAAGGCAGGCCTGCCGCTGCCCGCGGTGCTGGCGGCCGGTACTCGGCACGCGGCCGAGAAGATCGGTCAGCAGGCGCGGACACCGGGGATGATCACCGTCGGATCTGTCGCCGACGCGCTGTTGCTCGATGCCGACCCCTACAGGGACATCGCGCACCTGATCGACCGTTCCCACCACGTCGGGACGTTGCGGGCCGGGCGGCCAAGCTGGGTTGAGTGCCACCCCGCGGCCTGACACGGCCGATTCCAAGGCCAGGTGTGCCGGCACGGCAGCTGAGGGACCGGCGGTGGGGAATCCGCTCTCGGCGGCGACGAACCCGCCGCTCTCCTCGACCAGGGCGAGCTGAAGTTCGTACTCGTCCACGTGCGGGCCGATGGCCGAGTGCGTGAGCGCCACGACCCCGTCGGCGAACCCGGCCCGGATCTGGTGCCGCACGGGGGTCGGTATGGCACGTTCGACGGGCACCGTGTTGTCACAGGCGCCCGTCTGACATGCCTTGCTGCCTCTCCCCCGCCTGCCCTTCCCTCTCCGCTTCTCGAATGGTCGGCTGTCTGCACGCATGCGTTCCCCGCACCCGCCTACGCCCGCTCCGCTCGTCCGGCCCCCTGCCGGCGCAGGGGCCGTGGCTTCGATGGAAAGCTCGCCAATCGGGGCGCTGAGCGGCGGGGGGGAGCCTCCCTCCGGCACCACCCGTCTGATCCGTCCAATCCGTGGTGAGCAATGGGCGGGTGGTCGTAGGACCGTGGCTACGCTCATAGGGTCAGCAGCTGTTCCGGTCAGTCGGCGCGGGGCCGCCACGTCAGTGCGCGTCGTGCGGCTGTGGAACCACCCGCAGCTGTTGCAGCTGCGGCCAGGAGGCCGGTTGCTGTCAGGACGGCCGTGATGAGGTTCCATGACAGGGTTGCTCCGCTTTCTCCTCCGGTGACGGGCTGGACCAGGACGACGTGAACGAAGGCGCCGACGGCACCAGCGCCCAGAAGCGGGACCCCGAGGCACCAGAACGCCGTCGTGTGGAACACCTGGCTGCGTCCGGTGAGCACGGTGAGTGGGGCCAGCGTTTGGGAGAATCGCAGAAATTCCGAGAGGGCGGCGAGTGCCATGGCGGTGAGCAGAACGAGCGTGCCGATGGTGCCGAGGAAGGGAATCCAGCGTGACTGATAGCCGACGGTGAAGGATTTGGCTCCGTCTTCCGCCACCGGCTCGGTGAGTGCCTTCACGCTCAGGTACCCGTGAGCGGCGCGTTTGACGGCCGGGATATCCATGGGCTTGTCGAGGTCGGTGAAGACGACGGCCTGCAGACCTTCGGCTCGGTTGATGGCACTGACGGGACCGGTGCGCACCGCGGCGGGGGTCTGGCCGAACGTCTGGTAGCCGGAGACTCTGAGGCGCTTGTCGAGTTCCCCGTACGGCACTTTGGCCTCTTGCCCAGCGGGAGGACAGGGGAGCCGTAGGGCACGGAGGCCGCTGCACGGCGCTTGGAGGACACGGCTGGCGCTGGAACCGTCGGGCTGGATGTTCCCCGTGCCGATGGCGACCGTGTGCGCCCCTTCGGGAAGTGCGGCAGTGAAGGCGTCGGTGAGCCGCGTTGCCGACGTTTGCACGAGCGCCATGCTCCGGCCCTGCGCGGAGTTCAGCTGTTCCTCGTCTCCGGAGCGGGCGAAGAGAAGACTGGTGATGATCTGGGTCTGGCCGATGACGCCGATGGCGATGATCATTGCGGCCACCAGACGGACCACCATGCCAGGTCGGGCCGCGGTAGTGCGGGCGGCGATCAGGCGCGCCGGGGCGCCACTGTGGTGAGGCGACTTCGCGGCCCGGCCACTGATCCGTGACGCGGCCCAGCCGATCACCCAGGGAAGCGTCACCCACACGCCGACGACCGCGAACAGATAGGCCGCCGCGGATCGTTGTGCACCGAAGGACCGCGACGTCAGAGCCAGGACAAGAAAGGCGGGACAGGATCCCAGGGCCAGAAGTCGCAGCAGCCCGCTGCCTGCCGCACGAGGCCTTGTCGATGCCCCTTTACGCGCGGCAGCCGGACGCAACAAGAGGATCAGTCCGAGCATCCCCAGCGCGGAGACGGCCACGGCAGCCGCCAGCGTCACGCCCACGCGACGCAGGTCCGTGGCGTACAGGGTGTAGTCGATCCACGGCAGTTGGACATCTACCAGCAGGAAAGGAACGGTGAACAGGGCAGCGAGAGCAGCCCCGATACAGACGGGCCGGACCGCAGCCCCGATGTCCATCCAGGCGCGTGCCGCCCGGCCGGCACCGAGAGTGTGCAGCAGAGCATCGCGACGGTCCCTTCCCGCAGCGCCCATCCTGGCCGCCGCTGCCGCCAGCCCCAGAGCCGGAAGTCCCAGCAGCACGCCGATGATCGCCATCATGGACGACCGGGGGCCGACGATCCGCAGGTCGCCGAAGACCGGTCCGGGGCCTCCGTACCCGGTGATCCCCTCCATCCGTGCTGTGCCCAGCATCGCCGTGGTGGGACGCACGTAAGCCAGCCGTTCGCCCGGTGATGCCAGCCCCTCCGCGGAGACGGTACCGACGCTGTTGCCATACCGGTGGGTGAAATCCTCACTGGCGGGCCCCTCGGCCAGCGCCGGCGACAACAACACCTCACCGGGGGCCGGCCACCGCGCGACGCCAGGCGGCAACGGCGCATCCTCGGTCAAGGGAGCGATGACGACCACGGTGAACTGGCGCCCTTGATAGCTGTCCCAGTACCGGCTCCACAGAGCCGAGGCCTGGTGGCCGTGATCCGCAAGGGTGGGTACGCGCGCCGCGCCGCGCTGCTCGCGCCCCTCCCACGTCGCAGCGGTCGCGACCAGCGAGCAGAGCGTGACGGCGACGACCGCGGTGGCGGCCAACAGCGCCCAGAACCGGGCTCGGCCGCCCTCGGCGGTCCGCCCGGCTGCCCGGCCGATGCGGAGCATGTGGTGGATCCGACCACGCTTCATCGCGCACCTGCCAGGGCCCCTTGTTCCAGCTGCATGACCCGGTCGGCCCGGTTCGCCACAGCGGGGTCG
Organism: Streptomyces sp. NPDC054765; assembly: GCF_053612065.1. Classification (NCBI taxonomy): domain Bacteria; kingdom Bacillati; phylum Actinomycetota; class Actinomycetes; order Kitasatosporales; family Streptomycetaceae; genus Streptomyces; species Streptomyces sp. NPDC054765. Next base: position 26,784 of record NZ_JBSHBP010000040.1, read on the forward strand.
TGGGTGACGACGAGCAGCCCGCACCCGCGTGCGGCGGGTACGGCGAACAGCGTTTCGGCCACATGGTCGCGCGATGCCTCGTCAAGTGCACCGGTGGGCTCGTCCGCCAAGAGCAGTGCGGGGCTGCCGATCAGCGCCCGTGCCACGGCCACCCGTTGGCGCTCACCGCCGGACAGCTCGCTGGTGACGGTGTCCGTCACGGGCACACCAAGTTCATCCAGAAGTTTACGGCTGTCGCCATAGGCACGGTCGCGGTCCGCTCCGTCCAACAGGGCGGCCAACGCCACATTCTCCGCCGGAGAGAGTTCGGGCAGCAATTCCCCGAATTGGAAGACCATCCCCATGTGCTTCCTGCGGTGCTCTGCCAGGCGGCGGCCTCGCAAAGTGACGACATCGCGTCCAGCGACCATGACTGATCCGGCATCAGGGCGAACGAGCCCCAGAAGGATGGAAAGGAGTGTGCTTTTCCCGGACCCTGAAGGGCCCATGACAGCGACGGACTCGCCTGCGCTCACGGCAAGTTCGAGCCCGTCGAGCAGGCGTCGGCCCCCGACCTCGTATCCCAGCTCGCGGACTTCAAGGGGCAACGCATCCGACACGCCATCTGCCTTTCAGAAGAAGAGAATCGGCAATGCGCTGCCCGGACGAAGAGCGTCCCGGGCAGCGCGATATCACAGCGGGCGTGATGACCTAGTGGTCGTCGCTCCACCAGTTGGAGCAGTCGTCCGGCCACTTGTCGATTTCGGTGCAGACTCGCATGTCCCACACCGTTCCACCCTGATTGCTGTACACCTTGGTGCCCTGCCCACTGTGATTCCACAGTGTGTACAACTCAGTGCTCGGGTTGTTGCGGTTGTACTCAGCCTTTACGGAGTTGCCGTCTCCCTTGGTGTCCTGCAGGCCGACCTGAGACCCGCCCGCCGTACGCCACGAATGCGCACCAGACGTGTACCGGTCCATGTCCGCGAAGGCGGTGGTGGACCCTGCTGCTATGGCAACCCCCGCGACCACCACAGCTGCCCGTGACACTAATCTGCCGGCTCTCTTCATGAACGTCTCCCGTTGTCGTGCAGACACCCGCCGACAGGGGCCGACGGGCGATGAACGCTGACGATCTTTACAGTCGGCAAAGGCAGTATAAAGTCACATTCTGGCCATTGCGATTACAGAGTGACCGTTCCCGTCTGGATTCGAACGCGTTTCTGCGTAGACCACTAAGCGGAATTACACACTCCCGCACCGACATCCACACCAGCCTCCTGAGTCCCCCCGCGCCAGGGGCGAACCACCCATTCCCGCGATCTCCGAGCGGATTCTCTGCCCCATAGGCCGCAAGGGGACTCCGATCCTTCGTGGGACTCACGCCATCACCTGAAGCAATCATTCCGTTCATCTGCCGCTCCCGGCAGCTCTCGAAACATTCGGCCTGAATGAGAGTTCGTTGGATTTGGGGAGGTGACGGTGGGTGGTGAGGGCCGCAGCTGCGCCGTCGAAGGCAAGGCAGTGTCCTGGCTTGCGGGGTCCGCATCGCGAGCGAAACGGCGGAATCCCGCCGACCGCCATTTCCTCGCCCCTCTCAGGGGGCACCGGAGCCGGCCGCGTCACCAGCGTCGGCGCCTCGTAACGCCAGCAGTCCGACCGGACCGGCGCGCAGTGCAGCGTCAAGGCTCGTTGTGTGCTCGGGGTCGGCTTCGTTTCCCTCGTTCGGTTAGTTTGAACTGGTAACCCGCCAATTAGCCTGACTGTGAGGCTACTTTCCGTGATGCCGCGGCTCCGGGCGCAAAAACGGTGACCGCCCCGTACGCCCAGGCGTCCGGCCTGATCAACGCTGACGGCACCGTCGACCGGGACAAGGGCATCAAGTCGGTCACCCGGGGCTCGACCGCGGGCCGCTTCTGCGTCCAGCTCGACAATCCCCGTCTGAACGTATCCGAACTCACCCCGGTCGCCACCATGGCCCGCGGCGGATACCCGGGTCAGATCTACATCGACTCCAACCCCGCCTCTGAGTGCGGCAACAAGACTGACACCATCCTCATCATCACCACCAACTGGGAGAAGGGCGGGGACTACAAGCCCTTCTATCTCCTCGTTCCGTAAGCACCCGCAGTACGTCCGGCCGGGGAGTTCGGGGCGTCCGGGCTCCCCGGCCGGCCCGGAGCGGGGAGCTATAAAGGTCCGGGGGCGGCCGGTGCTCCTGAACTGGGGCCCGTACGCCGGGCGGTCATCGCGTGGCCGGGCACAGGCGGGGGGGAGCTGGAGCAGGACCCGGTCCACGAGGTCCTGCGCCACTTTCCACGGTCGAGTGCCCCGATGGTCGGCACAGGCAGCACGAGTTCCTGGACGTCGGCCAGAGGGTCTCCTTGTCAGTAGTCGAGCCGGGTCGTGACGGGGATGCCCGGGTCGCCGGTGCCGGTATGCACGGTGTGGTGGTGTGCGGTGAGGCCAGTGTCCTGACAGGCGAGCACCTCCTCCTCGCGGTTTCGGTGTTCCGGTGCACGCCGGTTCGTCAACCGGTGTTCGTCCGTGTCCCACGGCGTGTGACGTGCGACGTGACCGGCAGCCGTCCGGTGATCCAGCATCCCGGCGATCAGTGCCTTCCCTCGTGGCGCCATACGTCGAATCGCCTGTTCAGAGGTCTCGCCAGGCAGCCCACCCCGGGGACTTTCCGGGGACTTCCACTCTGTCAGGGGGACTTTCCGGGGACTTTCTGCCGCCTGAACAGGTAAGGCTCCGAAAGACCGGAAAGGGCCTCCGACGCAGGTCAGAGGCCCTTTCCGAGGCAAAGTCCCAGGTAGGGGCGGACGAGTCGGCCTGTACGCCGGGTTCTGTCGCCCCCGGTCCTTGCGGGCCGGGGGGAGACGGCCATCCATCTAGGGCTGCCGTTGCCGGCAGCCTCGTGCGGTCTACCCGCGGACTCGGGCGGGCAGCCCTCGGTCGTCCGCGCAGAGGCATCAGCCGATGCCTCCTCTTGACCTTGCTCCAGGTGGGGTTTACCTAGCCCTCCGAGTCACCTCGGAGGCTGGTGGTCTCTTACACCACCGTTTCACCCTTACCCGGACCTTGCGGTCCGGGCGGTTTGCTTTCTGTGGCACTGTCCCGCGGGTCACCCCGGGTGGGCGTTACCCACCACCTTGCCCTGTGGAGCCCGGACGTTCCTCGGGGGGATCAGTGATCCCCACGCGGCCGTCCGGCCGGCTCGTCCGCCGTGGCGACCATGCTACCCGTAGGGGACACCGGCCCTCGCCGGGCTGTCCCGGGTCCCGCCCGTCCCCCGCGCCCACCCGTCCCCCGCGCCCACCCGGTGCCCAGGACCCGGCCGGCGCCCAGGACCCTGCCGGCGCCCAGGACCCTGCCGGCCCCCGGTCTTGACCTTGTCGTAGCGGCAACGTTTGTACTGGACGTATGAGGATCGGTGAGCTTGCAGGTCTGATCGGCGTCAGCACCCGTGCCGTACGCCACTACCACCATCTCGGACTGCTGCCCGAGCCGGAACGCCGGGCCAACGGCTACCGGGAGTACGGGCTGCGGGACGCGGTCGCGCTCGCGCGCGTGCGCCGGCTGACGGAACTGGGGCTCGGGCTGGACGAGGTGCGGGACGTGCTCGCCGATGACGCCGGGCGCGAGCTGCACGAGGTGCTGGACGGGCTGGACGCGGATCTGGCCCGCCAGGAGGAGGAGATCCGGGTTCGGCGGGCCCGGCTGGCGGCGGTGCGGCGGCAGGCGGAGGAGCACGGCGGGCTGCCGGCGGAGGGCCCCGTGTCGGACGAACTGGCGGCGCTCTTCGCGGAGATGGCGCGCACCTCGGCCGCGCACCCCGGTCCGGAGCCCGCGATGGCGGCGAAGGAGCGGGAGGCGCTGGCCCTGATCGAGTCGGCGGGGGGAGCGGGAGGGAGCAAGCGGATGCTGGAGCTGCTCGGGGAGGTGACCGCGGCGCCGGGCGCGATGGAGCGGGCGTACGAGGTGTACGGGCTGTTCGACGCCTTGGCGGAGGCGGCGGCGGACGATCCGCGGGTGGAACACGCCGCACAGGCACTCGCCGACTGCATTCCGGACACGGTGATCGCCGAGGTCGGCGGGGAGCACTGGGCACGGGCGGCCGGGACGGGCGCGGCGGCGGACGGCGGCTTCATGGCGGCGGACGGTGGCTTCGCGGCGGCGGAGCGGGGCCTCATGGCCGCGTACTACGCGGACTTTGCGCCCGCGCAGGCCCAGGCCGTGCACCGGGCGGTCCAGCTGCTCGCGGAGCGTGCGCGGTGAGCCGGCGGACGGCGCTGCGCCGGCTGGCCGCCTACGAGGCGCGGTGGCTGATCAGCCTGGGCTGGTGGGTGGCGCGGCGGCGGATCGGGGTGGCGCCGGGCGAACGGGCCCTGGGGTACGCGGGGGTGCAGGCGGCGCTCGTGTACGGGCTGACGTTCGTGAGCGTGGTGGAGAGCGTGGGGGTCGGGGTGCTGCTCGCGGACCATCCGGTGGCGCACGCGGTGATGCTGGCCGTCGACGTCTACACGGTGCTGGTGATACTGGGATTCCAGGCGGCGGCGGTCACCCGGCCGCATGTGCTGGGGGCGGACACGCTGTGGCTGCGGCACGGCGCGGGCCGGGAGATACGGATTCCGCTGGAGCGGATCGCCGCCGTCCGCTACGACCTCCGGTTCGTCCGGGAGCCGCAGAAGGACGGCAACGAGGTGATGGAGCTGACGGTCGGCGGCCAGACCTCCGTCACCGTCGAACTGTCCGAACCGGTCCTGGCCGTCCGGCTGTTGGGGCGGCGGGAGACGGTGCGTACGGTGCGGTTCCATGCCGACGATGCGCGGGCGGCGGTGGCGGCCCTGCGGGCGCGGCCGGCGGCGGACGGGAGCGCGGCGCCGGAGACGGGCGGGAGCGCGGTCAGGCGGGGGTGAAGCGGACCGGATGGTGGCCCGGTTCGGCTTCGGTGAGACGGACCGGGATGCGGTGGCCGAGGGGCAGCGCGGGGCCTTCCGGGGTGGCTTCGACGGTGCCGATGACGGCCGGGTCGTAGAGGTGGACGGTGCCGTGGGTGGGATCCTTCTCCTGGATCTCGACGACCAGGGCCTCGAAGATCTCGCCGACCCGGTCGCGCAGCAGCGCCGCCTCGATGAGGTCGACGCAGGCCCGCTCGACCTGGTTGGCGCGCTGGGTGCCGGTCTCCATCTCGCGGGACAGGGCGGGCAGCGCGCTGCGGACCCAGTCGGCCGGTTCGACGCCGGCGGAGGCGGCGAGACACAGCTCGGAGGTGTAGCGGTCGGCCAGCCGGCGCAGCGGCGCGGTGGCGTGTGCGTACGGGGCGGCGACCGCGGCGTGCAGCGCCTCGGAGTGCTGGGGCGCGGTGCCGTCGAAGGTGAGGTAGCCGGCGCCGCGCAGCAGGGCGGTGCACTCCTGGAGGAAGGCGGCGTGGGCGGGGCGCCGCGGGTCGAGGGTGCGGATCAGGGCCGCATACGAGGTGTGGTGGGGCCAGTCGACGCCGAGCGCGCGGGCGGTCAGCCGGAGCCGGGCGACCGAGCCGCGCCGGGAGGGGGTTCCCCCCTGCGGTGAAGGAGAAGTCGAGAGCTTGGGGGAGGGCAGCGTACGGAGGATGCCGGTGCCGGAGGCGAGCATCAGCTCGGCCGCGGCCATGCCGGTGAGCAGGGAGATCTGTGCGTTCCAGCCGTAGGCCGGGAGCGGGGCGCGGTATTCGAGGGTGTAGCAGCCGTCCTGTTCGACGATCTCCTGCTCGGGGACGTTCAGGGATATCGCGCCCCGGGCGACCTCCAGCTCCTCCCGCAGCAGTCCGATCTCGCGGAGCAGGGCGAGCGGCTCCTCGGCCGTCCGGTCGTCGAGGATCCGTTGAACGCCCGCGTAGTCCAGCTTGGCGCGGGAGCGGACCAGGGCGCGGCGCACGGAGGCGGCGGCCAGGGCCCCGTCCGCGTCGAGGTCGAGCTGCCACAGCACGGCCGGGCGGTCCCGGTCGGGCAGCAGGCTGGCGGCGCCCTCGCTCAGCACGTGCGGGTACAGCGGAACCCGCACGTCGGGGAAGTAGAGGGTGGTCACGCGGTGGTGCGCCTCGGCGTCCAGGGCACCGCCGGGGGTCACGAAGGAGGCGGCATCGGCGATGGCGTAGTGGACGCGGTAGCCGCCGGGGCGCCGGGACAGGAACATGGCCTGGTCGAGGTCGAGAGAGCCGGGCGGGTCGAGGGTGAAGAGGGGGAGGTCGGTGGCGTCCTCCAGGGTGTGCTCGGTCGCCACCGCGCCGTCGGCCGCCGGAATCCTCGGGGCGCGGGCGGCGCTCTCCGCCTCGGCCTGGGCCGTGGGCGGGAAGTGGTCCGGGATCTCCAGCTTTCCGCGCAGCTCGCGCAGCGCGACCCGCAGCGGGGCCTCGGCTGCGTCGGTCACGTGCAGGTGAAGACGGGGCATGCCATCGAGCCTATGGCGGTCGGCGGCTCCCGGCGCGGCGTAGGGGCACGCCGGCCCCGGGCCCGGCCGGTGGCTCATGGGTTCGCCGCCCGCCCGGCGCCCCGCCGGCTCTCCGTTCACCCGACGCCTCACGGGTTCGCCGCCCGCCCGGCGCCCCGCGCGTTCTCCGTCGCCCCCGGCGCCCCGCGGGTTCCTTGTCCGCCCGCCGCAGGCCATACGCTTTCCCGGGGCCGCATCCCGCCCGTACCGCCGTGAAGGAGAATCACCGTGCTCGTGCTGTTGCCGCCGTCCGAAGGGAAGGCCGGTCCCGTGGGGGCGGCGCAAAGCGCCTCCGGCCGGGGTGGGCGACGGGCCGCGGCCGGGGCGCCGCTGGACCTCGGTGCGCTGTCGCTGCCGGGGCTGGCCGCCTCGCGTGAAGCGGTGCTGGAGGAGCTGGTCGGGCTGTGCGCCGCGGACGAGACCAAGGCCCGAGAGGTGCTCGGGCTCAGCGAGGGCCTCAAGGGCGAGATCGCCAAGAACGCGGGGCTGCGGACCGCCGGGACACGGCCGGCCGGAGAGATCTACACCGGAGTGCTCTATGACGCGCTCGGCCTGGCGTCCCTGGACACGGCGGCGCGGAAGCGGGCCGAGCGGTCGCTGCTGGTGTTCTCGGGACTGTGGGGCGCCGTAAGGATCGGCGACCGGATCCCTTCCTACCGCTGCTCGATGGGCGTGAAGCTGCCGGGGCTCGGCGCGCTGGGCGCGTACTGGCGGGCGCCGATGGCCGAGGTGATGCCCGCGGTCGCCGGGGAGGGCCTGGTGCTCGATCTGCGGTCGGCGGCGTATGCGACGGCCTGGAAGCCCAAGGGCGAGGTGGCCGGGCGTACGGCGACGGTGCGGGTGCTGCAGTCGAAGACCGTGGCCGGGGTGGAGAAGCGGACGGTGGTCAGCCACTTCAACAAGGCGACCAAGGGACGGCTGGTGCGGGATCTGCTGTCGGCGGGGCCGGCGCCGACGGGCCCGGCGGAGCTGGTGGAGGCGCTGCGGGGGCTGGGGTATGCGGTGGAGGTGGAGCCTGCGGCGAAGAGCGGCAAGGCCTGGGCCGTCGATGTGATCGTGACGGAGCTGTAAGAGCGCCCACCCTGGCTGACGTTGCAGCATGCGCAACGTTCGTTGCGGAGAGTGGGTGGGCGGCGCAGTATGGGCGGCGTGACTCGCGCCGCCTCCTCCCCCGCGCCCGCCGGATCCCCGTCCTCGGTTCTCGGGCTGGCCCCCGTCATCCCGGTCGTCGTGCTGCACGACCCGGCCGACGCCGTACCGCTCGCGCGGGCGCTGGTCGCGGGCGGGCTGCCCGCGATCGAGGTGACCCTGCGGACGCCGGCCGCGCTGGACGCGATCCGGGCCGTCGCCGACGAGGTCCCCGAAGCGGTGATCGGCGCGGGCACCCTGCTCACTCCCGGCCAGGTCGAGGCGGCCCTGACGGCCGGCTCCCGCTTCCTGGTGAGCCCGGGGTGGTCGCCGCGGCTGCTGGGTGCGATGAAGGACTCCGGGGTGCCGTTCCTGCCGGGGGTCTCGACGGCCTCGGAGGTGGTGACCCTGCTGGACGAGGGCCTCACCGAGATGAAGTTCTTCCCGGCCGAGGCGGCGGGCGGCACCGGCTATCTCGCGTCGCTGGCCGCGCCGCTGCCGCAGGCCCGTTTCTGCCCGACCGGCGGGATCGGTTCGGCCTCGGCGCCCGCCTATCTGGCGCTGCCGAACGTCGGCTGCGTCGGCGGCACTTGGATGCTGCCGGCCGAGGCGCTGGCCGACAAGGACTGGACCCGGGTGCGCCGACTCGCCCAGGAGGCAGCGGCGTTGGCGGCCTGAGGCCCGGTCGCGCGAGGGGCCCGGCACCTCGCGGTGATCCGAGGTGCCGGGCCCTTTCCCGTACGTGGCCGCGCGGTGTACGGGGACGCCGTACGAAGCGGCCTGCGTACGGCGCACCGGCACGCCGTACGCGCGCCGTCCGGGTCGTGCGCGCCATCCGGGTCGTACGCGCCGCACCACCTGCCCGACGACACCCGCCCCCGCCCCCGCCGCCGCGAGGTGGCGTCAGCGCAGGTGCGAGGTGTCGTTCAGCAGGCGCAGCGAGGCGTTGCCGTCGGAGTAGTACGCGACGACGGAGAGCGACGCCGCGGACAGCTCCATCCGGAACAGCGACTCCGGCGGGGCGCCCAGTGCCAGCCGGACCAGCGTCTTGACGGGGGTGACATGCGTGACCAGCAGGACGGTCCTGCCCGCGTACCGGGCGAGGAGCTTGTCACGGGCGACGGCGACCCGGCGGGCGACCGTCGCGAAGGACTCGCCGCCTCCGGTGGGCGCCACCTTGGCGGAGCCGAGCCAGGCATCGAGGTCGTCGGGGTGGCGCTCGCGCACCTCGGCGAAGGTCAGCCCCTCCCATGCCCCGAAGTCGGTCTCGCGCAGGCCCTCCTCGATACGGACCTCCAGACCGAGCCGCTCGGCGACCGCCCCGGCGGTCTCCCGGCAGCGCCGCAGCGGTGAGCTGACGACGGCCTGGACCGTGCCGCGGGCGGCGAGCGCGGCGGCGGTCGCCTCGGCCTGGCGGCGCCCGGCGGCGGAGAGTCCGGGGTCGGTGCCGCCGCTCCCGGAGAACCGCTTCTCGGGCGTCAGCGGGGTCTCGCCGTGCCGCAGCAGGACGAAGGTCGCGGGTGTGCCGAGATCGGCCGGGCCCCAGCCGACCGACGGGGCGCTCGACGATCCGGCGTCCTCCGCCGTTGCCACGGCCTCGTCGGCAGCCCGTGCCGCGGCGCTGCGGGCGGGCGCCGCGGCGGTGAGCGCCGCGCGGGAATCGCGCGGCTCCCACTGCCTGCCGGCCTTGCCGGCGTCCATCGCCTCGTTGGCGAGCCGGTCCGCGTGCTTGTTCTGCGCGCGGGGGATCCACTCGTAGGTGACCCGGTCGGGCGGGAAGACCGACGCGGCCTCGGCGGCCAGCGGCTTCATGTCCGGGTGCTTGATCTTCCAGCGGCCGGACATCTGCTCGACGACGAGCTTGGAGTCCATCCGCACCCGGATACGGGCCTCCGGGGCGATCGCGTGCGCCGCCCGCAGACCGGCCACCAAGCCCTTGTACTCGGCCACGTTGTTGGTCGCGGTGCCGATGAACTCGGCGGCCTCGGCCAGCGCCTCGCCCGTCTCCGGGTCGAGGACGACCGCGCCGTAGCCGGCCGGCCCCGGGTTGCCCCGGGAGCCGCCGTCCGCCTCGACGGTCAGCGTGCGCGCCACGGCCTACAGACCCGAGTCGGGCGTACGGACCAGGATGCGGGTGCAGTTCTCGCAGCGCAGCACGGCGTCCGCGGCGGCCGCCCGCACATCGTTGACCTCGGTGATGTTCAGCTCCAGCCGGCAGCCCTCGCAACGGCGCTGGTAAAGCCGGGCCGCGCCGACGCCGCCCTCCTTCGTGCGGATCTTGTCGTAGAGCGCCAGCAGGCCGGCCGGGATGTCGGCGACGGTCAGCTCCCGCTCCTTGGCGGCAGTGGCGCGCTCGGCGTCGATCTCGGCGAAGGCGGCGTCCCGGCGCGTGGCGGCGTCGTCGACCTTGGCCTGGATGGCCTCGACCCGGCCGGTCAGCTCGGTGACCCGCTCCTGGGCACTCTCGCGGCGCTCCATGACCTCCAGGACGACGTCTTCCAGGGCGCCCTGGCGCTTGGCCAGCGAGGTCAGTTCGCGCTGGAGGTTCTCCAGGTCCTTGGGGGAGGTGACGGCGCCGGAGTCCAGGCGCTTCTGGTCGCGGGCGGCGCGCTGGCGCACCTGGTCCACGTCCTGCTCGGCCTTGGTCTGCTCGCGGCTGGTGTCGCTCTCCTCGGTCTGCGCGGCGACGAGCAGGTCGCGCTGCTGGATGAGGTCGGCCTCCAGGGTCTGCAGCTCGGCCAGCTCGGGCAGGTTGTTGCGCCGGTGGGCGAGCTGGGTGAGCCTCACGTCCAGGGCCTGGACGTCGAGGAGGCGGATCTGGTCGGCGGGCGCGGCGTTCAGCGTGGGGCTCCTGGGGTGTGGGTCGGGGTGAAGACGGGGGTGGACGCCGCGTGGGCGGTCCAGGGGTCGGTGACCGTACGGGAGACATGCGTACGCAGTCCCCAGTCGTGCCGGTCGGAGACCGCGTCGAGCTGTGCCGCGGCCTGCTCGCACCACGGCCATTCGGTGGCCCAGTGGGCGGCGTCGAGCAGCGCCAGGGGGCCGTTCCCTGCGGTCTGGGTGGCCTCGGAGGCCGGGTGATGGCGCAGGTCGGCGGTGAGGAACGCCTCCACACCGGCCGCCCGTACGTCGTCGAAGAGACTGTCGCCGGAGCCCCCGGAGACGGCGAGGGTCCGGATCTCGCGGTCCGGGTCGCCGGCCGCCCGGATGCCCTGCGCGGTGGCGGGCAGCCGCTCGGCCGCGTACGACGCGAGATCGGCGAGCGTCATCGGATGCGGCAGCTCGCAGATCCGGCCCAGGCCCCGGCGGCCCGCCGGATCACCCGGATCCGGGACCAGCGGGCCGACGATACGCAGGTCCAGGGCGCCGGCCAGGGCGTCGGAGACACCGGGGTCGGCGGTATCCGCGTTGGTGTGCGCGACATGCAGGGCGATGTCGTGCTTGATGAGGGTGTGCACGACCTTGCCCTTGAAGGTCGAGGCCGCGACCGTCGTCGTACCGCGCAGATAGAGCGGGTGATGGGTGACGAGAAGGTCGGCGCCGAGCTTCACCGCCTCGTCGACGATCTCCTGGACCGGGTCGACGGCGAACAGCACCCGGCGGACCTCGGCGCCGGGATCTCCGCAGACCGTGCCGACGGCGTCCCACCCTTCGGCCCGCTCGGGGGGCCACAGGGCGTCGAGCGCGGTGAGGACTTCAGACAGTACGGGCACGGGTGGAAGGTTACCTCCCAGCTGTGACATGACGCGGGGCACTCGGGTCGTCTCCCCCGCCCCCTGCCCTTCTGCCGCCCACCCATGCTTGAAATCTGAAGCACAACCACCTCGCCGGGCACCGGCGAACCGGACAACTGCCACCCTTATGCGTGAAGTGCGGCACGTCCCGCCGATCGGCCGGACGTGCGAAAACTACCTTCGGTTGCCGACTGGAGGTGACCCATCGATGACGATCTGCGCCACTGAGGACACCACGGCGCCGGCCGGCTCGCACCGCCCGGCGCTGACGATCGCCGCCGACGGCTCGTACGCCGCCCGGCTCGCCCGGCACGACGACGCCGCCGGGAACTGGTTTCCCGAGCGCTGGACGCTGGGCGGCCCCGAGCCGTACACCGTGCCGCTGCAGGGCAACCAGCCCGAGGAGCCGGACAGCGCGCTGCTGCCCCTCGCGGACGGACGGGTGCTGATCCTGCGCCGGGTCGCCGACCGCTTCACCGTCTCCCTGCTCTACCCCGCGGGCCCCGGCACCGGCGAACTCCTGCTGGGCGCCGTACCGGCCCCCGAACTGGCCCTGCTGCCGCCCACGCCGGGAGGGGCGCGCGGCTACGCCCTGGCGCCCGGGGTGCGCACGACCACCCTGTGGCTGCTGCACGGCGGTGCGTGCGGCCCCGAGCGGGTCGTCCGGATCCCGGGGCGCTGTACGGGCGGCGTCTGGCTGGACCGCGGCGGCCGGCTGCTGGCGCTGGACCGGCAGCTGGACGGCCGGACGAAGACCGTGGTGGTCGATCTGGAGCGGGGCGGCGAGACCCGCCTGCTGCTGCAGATCACCGAGGAGAGCAACGACCGGCTGCTGCTCGCCGATCCGGACAGCGGCCTGCTGCTCGTACGGTCCGATGCCCCGGGGCACGACCGGCTGGGCTGGGGTGTACTGGGCAGCAGCCTGCCGGTGCGCTTCCCGGAGTGCCTGCGGCCCGCGGAAGGCACGCTCACACCGTTCGCGGTGCAGCCGGGACAGATGCCGGCGCCGGAGAGCTGCGCGGTGGCGTTCCGGCGGGAGGCGGCGAACGGTACGTGGCTGGGTGTCTGGCGGCCCTCCGAGCGGCAGGTGCGGCACTTCCCTGCGCCGGAGGGGTGGCTGACGGGCGCCGGGCTGTGGACGGCGGCCGGCGAACTGCTGCTGCCGTACGCGACGGGGGCGGAGCCGTGCGGGGTGGTACGGATGGCCGTATCGGTGGAGCCGGTGGGGCCGGTGGTACCCGTGGAGGCGATGCGGCCGGTGGAGGCGATGCGGCCGGTGGACCAGCCGGTGCCGGGGCAGCCGGTGCCGGGGCAGCCGGTGCCGGGGCAGCCTGCGCCGGACGGGCCTTCCGGGGCGGCCGCCGGGAAGGGCGGAGGGAAGGGTGGGGGGATTGCCCTGGATTCAGGGGATATCGACAACCACTCCACAGCATCTACACAACCGCAGTTTTTGGACACGGAACCGCGGCACGTTCCTGTGCATCTCCGAATGTGCAGGCCAGTGCCCTTGCAGCAGGCGCCCCAGGCGGCCCGGTAGACCCGGTGGAGCGTGATTTCCGGCCCCGTTAGAATTTCGGGCGGGGGCTACGCAGCCGGTTGACCGGCCACCGATGGTGCCGCTCGGGATCAGCCTTGGCTGCCGTCGGGCGAGGTCCCGACGCGTACAGCTGTAAGCGATCTGACGGAGTGACTCTTTTCATGTCCGAAGCCCGAACCGACACGACCCAGGCGCGCCCCCAGGAGGCATCCGCCCAGGCCGCCGCGGCCGCAAGCTCCGGCAAGCACCGTGGCCCGGCCGCCGCGGAGGAGTCCGACTCCACCGCCCATGGCCGGCACCGCCGGGACAAGCAGACTCAGGACGCGTAAGGGTCCGGCGGGTCCTGACCGCCGGGCACGACACCACGGCCGTGGCCACCGCACCGCTTCTCGCGGGCGGCGGCCACGGCCGTGGTGTGTGGCCCCGGGGAGCCGTCAGCCGTGTTTGAGGGCCAGCACCTCGGCCGCCGCGAAGGTCTCGTTCGGCGGGCGCTGTGCGTAGTACGGCGTCAGCAGTTCATCCAGCTCCTCGAAGCTGAAGAGGTCCTTTGTGGTGTCGAACTTGGCGGCGATCCGCGGGCGTTCGGCGATCGCGACCATACCGCCGTGCACGACCAGCAGCTGGCCGTTGACCCGGGCCGCGGCCGGCGAGGCGAGATAGCCGACGAGCGGCGCGACATGTTCGGGCGCGAGCACATCGAGCCCGCCCTCCCCGGACTCCTGGCCTCCCGGACGGGCGGGAAGGCCGGCGAAGACGTCCTCGGTCATACGGGTGCGGGCGCGCGGGCAGATCGCATTGGCGGTCACCCCGTATTTGCCCAGCGCCAGCGCCGTGGAGGTGGTCAGGCCGACGATGCCGCCCTTGGCCGCGGCGTAGTTGGGCTGCCCCGCCGAGCCCGCGAGGAACGCCTCGGAGGAGGTGTTGATGATCCGGCCGTGGACCGGACCGCCGGCCGCCTTGGCGCGCTCGCGCCAGTGGGCCGCGGCGAAGTGGGTGGTGTTGAAGTGACCCTTGAGGTGGACGCGGATCACCGAGTCCCATTCGTCCTCGGTCATCGAGAACACCATCCGGTCGCGCAGGATGCCCGCGTTGTTGACCAGGATGTCGAGCCTTCCGTAGGTCTCGACCGCCAGTTGCACGAGTGCGCGGGCCTGTTCGTGGTCGGCGACGTCACCGAGGTGGGTGACCGCCCGGCCGCCCGCCGCACGGATCTCGGCGGCGACGTCCTCGGCAGGCGCCGCCGAGGCCTGGCCCGAGCCGTCGCGGCCCGGTTGCCCGTAGTCGTTGACCACGACGGATGCGCCGAGGCGGGCGAGTTCAAGGGCTTCGACGCGGCCCAGGCCGCGGCCGGCGCCGGTGACGATCGCGGTCAGGCCCTCCAGTGGCTGTGCCATTCCTGTCCTCTCCAGTCGTCCGGGAACGCGATGCCGTGCGGTGGAGCGCGGTGGGCGCCGTGCGGTGCGGTTGGTGCGGTTGGTGCGGTGGAGTGTGGTGGGCGCAGTGGGCGCACCTGCAGTGCAGCGCGGCGGCGGCGCTCGGGGCTTGGGGCTTGGGCGTCAGATCTCTATGCAGGTGCGCAGCGAGGTGCCGGAACGCATCTGGTCGAGCGCGTCGTTGACCTCGGCGAGCTGGACACGATGGGTGATCAGGCCTTCGAGGTCGATCCGGCCGGCCCGCCACAGGGCGATGGCCCGCTCGTAGGAGCGCAGCACATCCGCCCCGCCGTACAGGGACGGCAGGATGCGCTTCTCGTCGAAGAACAGCTCGAACATATTGACCTGGAAGGTGTCGTCCATGGCCCCCGCGCCGACCACACACAGCGTGCCGCCGCGCCGGGTCATCTCGTAGGCGGTGCGGGTGGTGGCGGACTTGCCGACCACCTCGAAGACGTAGTCGAAGCCCTCCCCCGCGGTGATCCGGGCCTTGGCGTCGGCGAACCCCTCCGGGGCGACGGCTTCGGTCGCGCCGAAGCGCAGCGCGGCCTCCCGGCGGGCGGGTACCGGGTCGACGGCGACGATCTGGGCCGCACCGCAGGCCTTCGCCCCCTGGATGGTGGAGATGCCGACGCCGCCGCAGCCGATCACCGCGACCGAGGACGCGGCCTCCACCTTCGCCGTATTGAGGGCCGCGCCGAGCCCGGTGGTGACCCCGCAGCCGATGAGCGCGGCGATCTCGTAGGGGACGTCATCCGGGATCGGGACCGCGCAGTTGGCGGCGACCACGACCTCCTCGGCGAAGGTGCCGGTGCCGGCGAAGCCGAAGACATCCCCGCCGGGACGCCGGAAGTTGGGTGTGCCGGCATTCATGAATCCGGCCAGGCACAGATGGGTCTGGCCGCGCTTGCAGGACGGGCAGCTGCCGCAGGCGGGCAGCCAGCACATCAGGACGCGGTCGCCCTGGGCGAGCCCGGTGACGCCGTCACCGACGTCGAGGATCTCCCCGGCGCCCTCGTGCCCGGGGACGAAGGGGGCGGGCTGCGGCAGCACCCCGTTCATCGCCGAGAGGTCGGAGTGGCACAGTCCGGTCGTCCGGATCCGGATCCTGACCTTGCCGGGGCCGAAGCCCACCGCCTCGATGTCGTCGAGGACTTCGAGCTTGTCCTGCCCCGTCTCGTGCTGTACGGCTGCGCGCATGTCACGACTCCTCTCGTACGTACGGCGATCCGCCCCGCCGGGACGGCAATCCGCCCCGGCCGGACGGCAATCCCCCTGTCGGGACGGCAATCCCCCCGTCCGGGCCGGTCGGCCCTAGTTGTGTTCCACCACCGTGTCCGCCAGTACGGGCGCGTCGTCCCGGTCGGCGGCGGTGACCGACACCTGGATCCGGCCGGGCTCCCGCCACAGACGGATGCGCAGCGTCTCCCCCGGGAAGACCACCCCGGCAAAGCGGGTCGTGTACGACCGCACGCGGGCCACCTCACCGCCGAGCAGCGTGTCGACCACGGCCTTGAGCGTGACCCCGTAGGTGCACAGCCCGTGCAGAATCGGCCGGTCGAACCCGGCGAGTTTGGCGAACCCGGGGTCGGCATGCAGCGGGTTCCAGTCGCCGGAGAGGCGGTAGAGCAGCGCCTGGTCCTCGCGGATGTGGCGTTCGGTGCGCAGATCGGGGGCCCGGTCGGGGAGTTCGAGGCGGGCGGAGGGGCCGCGGTCACCGCCGAAGCCGCCCTCGCCGCGGACGAAGATCTGGGTGTCGCAGGTCCACAACGGCCCATCGGCGTCGGCGACTTCGGAGCGCAGCACGATGACGGCGGCCTTGCCCTTGTCGTACACGGCGGGGACGGACGAGGTCTGGGTGGCACGACCGCTCACCGGGACGGCGCGGTGCACGGTGACGGTCTGGCCGCCGTGCAAGACCGCGGCGAGGTCGACGTCGATGCCCGGGGCGGAGAGTCCGCCGGCGAGTGCCATCCCGCCGCCCGCGACGGTGGCGAAGGCGGGCAGGACGTGCAGTGCGCTTTCCAGGGTGTAGCGCAGCTCGTCCGGGTCGGTGGCGGGGTGGGGTTTTTCCGGTGTGGCCGCGCCGGCGCCGATGCCGAGGTGGTAGAGCTGGACGTCCTTGTGATCCCAGGCGAGTTCGGTGGTCCGCGGTTCGGCGGAGGTGGCCTTGGCGGCGTCGATGGGCATGGGGCTGCTTGCTCCTTCACCACGATGTGAAGACCCCGGCCCGGCCGTCCGCACCGTCGACCGCGCCGGGGTCGCCTCTGGTCGGCGCGGCCGCGCTCCGGCAGAGCAGATGTCACACTTCTAGAACGCGTTCTAGCCGACGGTTCTCATGTATAGCCGATCCGACCGGCACCCGGAAGGCCTCTGACGCTTTGTCAGATATGGGTCCTGGCGGGTTTCCGGCACAGGTGCCGAGGCGGGGTCCGTTGCGGGGCCGATGCGAAGGCCGACGCGGGGGCCCAGACGGGGGCCCACGCGGGGGCCGACGCGGAGTCCGATACGCGTTCTCCGGCGGGGGCAAGGGGTTGAGGGCGCGAGGGGGTCAACGAGACTTCCGACGCGGGCGGATGCCGTCAGCCCGCTACGCATCTCGTGCCGGCTCATGACACAGGACGCGAGGCGCACTGACATACCTCATGCCCACCCATGACATTTGTCAGGGCGGATCACACACATTCGCATCTGCCGCGCCTCGGCAACTCTCCGTAATGTCAGAGGCATCGAACGAGAGGCGGGGGTGGGCATGGCACGGACGACAAGGCCGGGCAGTACGGCGCACGCGGAGGGCGGCGCCGCGGCGGTGGGATTCTCCGGAGTGACCCGGAGTTACGGCGCGGTGCGGGCCGTGGACGGGCTGGAGCTGGAGATCGCGACGGGCGAGACGGTCGCACTGCTCGGGCGCAACGGCGCGGGGAAGTCCACCACCATCAACATGCTGCTGGGGCTGCTGCCGCCCAGTGCGGGAGCGGTACGGCTGTTCGGCGGCAGCCCGGAGACGGCGGTGCGGGCGGGCAGGGTGGGCGCCATGCTGCAGGACGGCAAGGCCATTCCGCGGGTCACCGTCCGCGAACTGATCACCTTCGTCGCCGCCACGTACCCCCATCCCATGGAGGTCACCGAGGTCCTGGAGCTGGCGGGCCTCGGCGAGTTCGGCGGACGGCGGGTGGACCGGCTGTCCGGCGGGCAGGCCCAGCGGGTCCGCTTCGCCGTGGCGCTGGCCGGCAACCCCGAGCTGCTGGTGCTCGACGAGCCGACCGCGGCGCTGGACGTCGAGGCGCGCCGCGCCTTCTGGCGCTCGATGCGGGCCTACGCCCGCCGCGGCAACACCATCCTGTTCTCCACCCACTATCTGGAGGAGGCAGACGAGCACGCCGACCGGATCGTGGTGATAGACGGCGGCCGGGTGGTCGCCGACGGCAGCGGCGAGGCGATCAAGCGGCGGGCCGGCGGCTCGCTGGTCTCCTTCGACCTCGCGGGCGCGCCGACCGAGCCGCTGCCCGGACTGCCCGGCGTGAGCGCCGTGGAGGTGCGCGGCGACCGCGCACTGCTGCGGACCACGGACTCCGACGCAACGGTCGTGGCCCTGGCCGGGCTCGGGCTCGTCCGCGCGCTGCAGGTCACCCCCGCCGGCCTGGAAGACGCCTTCCTCACCCTCACCTCCGGAGAAGCCGCCCACCGTGCCCCGGCGTACGCCGCCACCGGCACCCGGTCCGCGAAGGAGCTCGCGTGATGCTCGACTACATCCGCCTCGAAGTGCGCCGTACGCTGCGCGACAGAGGCTTTGTCCTCTTCGGCATCGGGATGCCCGTGCTGATGTATGTGCTGATGACCAATATCGGCGCGGGTCCCGGCGGCGCCGGCAGGGAGTGGAAGATCGCCTCGATGGTCGGCATGGCCGCGTACGGCGCGCTGGGCGCGGCGATCGGCGCGGGCACGGGCGTCGCCGAGGACAAACAGCTGGGCTGGCTGCGGCAGCTGCGGATCACCCCGCTGAGCCCGGTACGGGTGGTCGTGGGCCGCGGGCTGACCAGCTCGGTGACGGTGCTGCCGGCCATCGCCTCCGTGCTGCTGGTGGGCGCGCTGGTCAACGACGTCCGGATGCCGGCCTGGCAGTGGGCCGCGCTGGCCGGGCTGCTGTGGATCGGCACCGCTCCCTTCACCCTGCTCGGCCTCGGCAACGGCTACCGCCTCTCCGCCCAGTCCACCGGTGTGGTCAACACGGGCTGCATGCTGCTGCTCTCGATCATCGGCGGCCTGTGGTTCCCGGCCGAGCTGTTCCCCGGCTGGCTGCGCTCGCTGTCCTCCTGGACGCCCGGCAACCGCTTCGCCGAACTCGGCCAGAGCGTCACCCAGGGCGGCGCACCGGGCCTGGGCACAGTAGCGGTGCTGGCGGCCTGGCTGGCACTCTTCGGCGGTTACGCGGTATACGCGTACCGTCGGGCCGCACGAACGGTGTGACCGACGATGACGCAGACCGGGGAAGCAAACGTGCAGCACACGAAGCGGCGGGCCGCCGGCGACGAAGACCCCGGCGGCGCGGAGGGCACCGACGGCAGCGCGTGCCGGCCGAAGCGGCCGGGCGGGAAGCCGGACGGGGGACCGGGCAAGTACGCCTTCCTGCCCTGGCTGCTGATGGGCCTGGGTGCCTTCTCCAACATCATCCAGGGCAAGACCGGCAACCCCTGGCTGGCCGGTCTCGGGCTGCTCACCTTCAACTCCCTCTACATCAGCGTCGTCTGGTCCTCCTTCAACCCACGGCTGCGCGACTCCCGCCGTCCGCTGTACGCCCTGGGTCTGCTGACCGCCGTCACGTTCGCCATCGCCCTCGGGTTCGGCGGCAACTGGTTCCTGTTCTTCCCGCTGCTGTCCCTGGCATCCGGCACAGTGCGCGCCCTGCGCGGCAAGAAGCTCGCCCTCTGGCTGATCACGCTCAGCGGTACGGCCGGGTATCTGGCCGGCTGGCACGAAGACCGCCCGTGGGGCTCGTTCGGCATCGGGTACGGCACCTTCCTGTCCGGCATGGTGACGGCCACGGTCCTCAGCCTCTTCGACACCATCCAGGAGCTGAACACCACCCGCCAGGAGCTGGCCCGCAGCGCCGTCGAGAAGGAGCGGCTGCGCTTCTCCCGCGATCTGCACGACCTGCTGGGGCACACCCTGTCCGTGGTGGTGGTCAAGGCCGAGGCGGTCCGCCGGCTGGCACCGCGCAATCTGGATGCGGCGCTCGCCCAGGCCGCCGATATCGAGGCGGTCGGCCGGCAGGCGCTGACCGAGATCCGCGAGGCGGTCACCGGCTATCGCGAGGGCAGCCTGACCACCGAGCTGGACCGGGCCCGTTCGGTGCTGGAGGCGGCCGGGATCGAGCCCGTCGTACGACAGGCCGGGCCGCCGCTGCCCCCGCAGGCCGGCGCGCTGCTGGGCTGGGTGGTCCGCGAGGGTGTCACCAACACGGTCCGGCACAGCCGCGCCACCCGCTGCGAAATCGACGTCCACGCCGACGAGGAACGGGTACGGCTGACGATCACGGACGACGGCCGTGGTCCCGTAAGCTCCGGGGCTGCCGCGCCACCGGGACTGACCTGGCTTCGCGACCGCGTCCCCGGACGCGGCGGTGACCTGGGCGGCGGCCGGACGACGGACGGTGCGAGCGGCGAAGGCGGCACAGGCGGTACGAAGGGAACGGACGAGGGGAACGGCGCGGCCACGGCCGGCAGGGACGGCAGGGACCGTGCGGACGGTATAGCCGGTACCGACGGTCCGGACGGTCCGGACGGTCCGAGCAGCCTGGACCGTCGGCAGCGTGCCGATGCCGCGGACGCCTCGCCGCGCGCCGGCCGTTCGGGGCCGGTGGGCGGCACGGGGCTCAAGGGGCTGGCCGAGCGCCTCGCCGCCGCGGGCGGCACACTGCGCAGCGGCCCGGACGGCCGGCGCGGTTTCCGTGTCACGGCCGAACTGCCGGTCGGCACGGGCGATATGGCGGACGTGGAGGAGTTGACCAGGTGATCAAGGTCCTGCTGGCGGAGGACCAGGGAATGATGCGGGGCGCGCTGGCGCTGCTGCTCGACCTGGAGGAGGACATGCAGGTGGTGGCCCAGGTCGCGGCGGGCGATCAGATCGTCGCCACCGCCCTGGACGCCCGCCCCGACATCGCGCTCCTGGACATCGAACTCCCCGGCCGCAGCGGCCTGGACGCCGCGGCCGACCTGCGCGCACAGCTGCCGTCCTGCAAGGTGCTGATAGTGACGACCTTCGGCCGACCCGGCTATCTGCGCCGCGCCATGGAGGCCGGGGCGTCCGGCTTCCTGGTGAAGGACGGTCCGGTGGAGGATCTCGCGGCGGCGATCCGCCGGGTGCTCGCCGGTGAGCGGGTCATCGACCCCGGCCTCGCCGCGGCGGCACTGAGCGCCGGCCCCAATCCCCTGACCCAGCGCGAGCGCGATGTCCTCACCGCCGCGGTGGACGGCGCCACGGTCGCCGATATCGCCGGCAAACTCCACCTCTCCCAGGCCACCGTCCGCAACTACCTCTCCGCGGCCATCGGCAAGACCGGCACCCGCAACCGCATGGAGGCGGTGCGGGCGGCGCGGCGCAACGGCTGGCTGTAGAGGGAAGGGACGGGCAGCGCGGCGCAACGGCCGGCTGTAGAGGGAAAAGGACGGGCGGCGCAACGCAACGCCCGGCTGTAGCGGGAAGGGCGGGCGACGACGCCTGGTGCCGGTTCAGGCGTGGACGGCGTCCGCCCGTCGCCGCGGCAGCGCGAGGACCATCAGCAGAATGCTGCCCAGCAAGATCACCGAACCGACCTGGAAGGCCAGCCCGTAACCGTCCGCCAGGGCCTTCGGACTGCCGTGTCCCGCCTCGATTCGGGACGCGGCGATGGTCGACAGCACCGACAGGCCCAGTGCGCCGCCCATTTGGCGGGAGGTGTTGATCAGGCCGGAGACCAGCCCCTGGTTGGCGGGGTCGGCACCGGAGGTGGCGATCGCCGCGATCGGAGTCGCGGTCAGGCCCGCGCCCAGCGCCATCAGGATGCCGGGGCCGAGGATGGTGCCGAGGTAGGTGCCGTTGACGCCCATCGCGCCCTGCCACGCCATACCCGACGCGGAGATCACCGCACCGGCTATGGCCAGGGTCTTGGCGCCCAGCCGGCTCATCAGCCGCGGTGCGATCTTGGAGCCGAGGACGATGGAGAGCGAGTGCGGGATGAAGGAGAGCCCGGCCTCGAGGGGCCGGTAGCCCAGCACGTTCTGTACGTACAGGGACAGGAAGTACCACATGGAGAACATCGCGGCGCCGGCCAGCACCATCGCGCCGTTCG
Organism: Streptomyces sp. NPDC054765; assembly: GCF_053612065.1. Taxonomy (NCBI): domain Bacteria; kingdom Bacillati; phylum Actinomycetota; class Actinomycetes; order Kitasatosporales; family Streptomycetaceae; genus Streptomyces; species Streptomyces sp. NPDC054765. The sequence goes on from NZ_JBSHBP010000040.1 coordinate 48,393, forward strand.
CCGAGTAGACCGAGCGCAGCCGGAAGAGCCCCAGCGGCATCAGCGGGGCCTTGGCGCGCGCCTCGACGGCGAGGAAGGCCGCGACCACGACCAGCCCGGCGGCCAGCGGCAGCAGCGCCGAGGCCGAGGCCCAGCCGTCCGTCTCGGTCTGCACGATCCCGTACGCCACCAGTGCCAGCCCGCCGGTCACCAGCAGCGCCCCGGGCACATCGAGCCGCCGCCCCGCGCCCTGCCGGCTCTCGGTGAGCCAGAGCACCGCACCGGCCAGCACCAGCGCCCCGACCGGGACGTTGATCAGCAACACCCAGCGCCAGGACAGATATTCGGTGAGCACCCCACCGACCAGACCGCCCACCGCGCCGCCGCCGGCGCCGACCGCCGTCCAGGTGGCGATGGCGCGGGTACGGGCCGGGCCGGCCGGAAACGACGTGGTCAGGATCGTGAGGGTGGCCGGTGAGAGCACGGCGGCGCCGACGCCCTGGACCGTCCGGGCCGCGATCAGCTGCCAGGGCTCCTGGGCCAGCCCGCCCCCCAGGCTCGCGACGGTGAACAGCGCCAGCCCGAGGACGAAGATCCGCTTACGGCCGAAGAGGTCGGCGGCCCGGCCGCCGAGCAGCATGAAGCCGGCGAAGGTGATCACATACGCGTTGACGATCCACTGCAGGCCCAGTTCGCTCAGACCCAGGCCGGTCCGTACGGCGGGCAGCGCCACGTTCACGACGGAGACGTCCAGGACGACCAGGAACTGCCCGGCGCACACCAGCAGCATCATCAGCCAGGCCGGAGCGGCCGTCCGGCGTGTGGTTCCGGGCAGGGTGGCGGGGGCGGTTATCGGCGGCATCCCGCCCATGCTCGCATTCGCCGCTTGAATCCCGCATCGGTATATCGATGCGCATGCCACATGACCGGAGACCTAAGCCGCAAGACCGAGGGGCGGGCGGCGGGGCGCGAGGGCGGGGACGGGGGCGGGGCGGGGCCCGTACGGGACGGAGGCTGCGGGCCCGTAGGGGGTGGTTGAGCCCCCAGCAGACCAACTACCCACACAATGCACCCGGTTACCGTACCGGCCCCGCCCGTCCTCACTCCCTGCGCAGCAACGTCACCACCGCGGCCCCGCCCAGGCCGATGTTGTGGGCCAGGCCCACCCGGGCGCCGGGGACCTGCCGCTCGCCCGCCGTGCCGCGGAGCTGCCAGACCAGCTCGGCGGTCTGCGCCAGGCCCGTCGCGCCCAGCGGATGCCCCTTGGAGATCAGGCCGCCGGACGGGTTGACCACCCAGCGGCCGCCGTAGGTCGTGGCACCGTCGGCGACCAGTTTCCCCGACTCCCCGTCCGCGCACATGCCCAACGCCTCGTACGTCAGCAGCTCATTGACCGAGAAGCAGTCGTGCAGCTCGATGACGTCCACGTCCTCGATGCCCAGGCCGCCGGCCGCGAACACCCTGCGGGCCGCGGCCCGTGTCATCGGTTTGCCGACGACATCGATACAGGAGCCGGAGGCGAAGCTCTCCTCGGTGTCGGTCGTCATGGCCTGTGCGGCGATCTCCACCGCCCGGTCGGCCAGACCGTGTTCGCGGACGAAGCGTTCGGAGGCCACCACGGCGGCGGCCGCGCCGTCGGAGGTCGGCGAGCACTGCAGCTTGGTCAGCGGCCGGTGGATGGTCCTGGCGGCGAGGATCTCCTCGACCGTGTAGACGTCCTGGAACTGGGCGTGCGGATTGTGGGCGGAGTGCCGGTGGTTCTTGGCGCCGACCGCGGCGAGCTGTTCGGCGGTGGTGCCGTAGCGCTCCATGTGCTCGCGGGCCGCATTGCCGAAGATCTGGGCGGTGGGCGGCGTCATCTCGAATCCGTGGGCAGCGGCCATCACCCCGTAGTGGCGTGCCACCGGGGAGGTCCCGCCCCCGGCATCGGTGGCTCCGCCACCGGCACCGCTGTCCGCACCCCCGCCCAGCGCGCCCCGCTTCATCTTCTCGAAGCCGAGCGCCAGGACGCAGTCATTGATCCCGGCCTCGACGAACTGGCGCGCCATCATCAGCGCCGTGGAGCCGGTCGCGCAGTTGTTGTTGACGTTGTAGACGGGGATGCCGGTCAGGCCCAGTTCGTACGCGGCGCGCTGGCCGGCCGTCGAGGCCTGGTAGCAGAAGCCGACCGGCAGCTGCTCGACGGCCTCATAGCCGATCCCGGCATCCGCGAGCGCCTTGCCGCCCGCCTCCTTCGCCATGTCCCAGTACTGCCACTCACGGGTCTCGGGCTTCTCGAACTTCGTCATCCCGACGCCGACGAGGTACGCCTTGCCAGCCATGCATGTCCTCCTGGAAGTGGCCGGATCCGGAGAGTCAGATCAGGGATTCAGGTCAGGGATTCAGGTCTGGAGTTCAGGTCTGGAGTTCAGGTCAGGGGTTCAGGTCAGGGTTCAGGTTCAGGTCAGGGATTCAGATCAGGAGAGTCAGATCAAGGGGCGGGGCTCCGGGTCCCGGGGCAGGCCGAGCAGCCGCTCCGCGACGACGTTCAGCTGCACCTGGGTGGTGCCGCCGGCGATGGTCAGACAGCGCGACATCAAGAAGCCGTGCAGCGCCCCCTCCCCGGCTCCCTCGCGCACCGCGCCGTCCGGGCCGAGCAGCTCCATCGCCAGCTCGGCGACCTTCTGCTGATGCGGGGTCTGCACCAGTTTGCGGATGCTGGCACCGGCCCCCGGCTCCAGGCCCGAGACCTGCTGGAGTGTGGTGCGCAGCCCGATACAGCCCAGGGCGTGCGCCTCGGCGGCCAGCGCGCCGACCTTCGCCCGCACCGATCCGTCCCTCTCCGCGGCGCGGTCGAGCAGCGCCTCCAGACCGGTGCCGAAGGTCAACTGGTCGGCCATGTGGACGCGTTCGTTGTCCAGGGTGGTACGGGCCACCTTCCAGCCGTCGTCGACCCCGCCGATCACCGCGTCGGCGGGCAGCAGCACCTCGTCGAAGTAGACCTCGTTGAAGAGGGCGTCGCCGGTGATCTCCTTCAGCGGGCGGACGCTGATGCCGGGGGCCTTCATGTCGACGACGAAGAAGGTCAGTCCCTTGCGCTTGGGCGCGTCCGGATCGGTGCGGGCGAGCAGGATGCCATGGCTCGACCACTGTGCCGCCGAGGTCCACACCTTCTGCCCGTTGATCCGCCAGCCGCCGTCGTCGGTCCGCTCGGCGCGGGTCCGCAGGGCGGCCAGGTCCGAACCGGCCTCGGGCTCGGAGAACAGCTGGCACCACGACAGATCCCCGCGCAGCGACGGCAGCAGATAGCGCTCCTGCTGCTCCCGGGTGCCGTGGGCGATCAGTGCGGGGACCACCCAGGCGGCGATGCCCAGATCGCTGATCCGGACCCCGGCTGCAGTCAGCTCCTGCTGGATCGCGAGCTGCTGTACGGGGCCCGCGCCCAGTCCGTAGGGCTCGGGGAGGTGCGGTGCGGCATAGCCGGTGGGGGCCAGTTCGCGCCGTACGGCCGCGGGGTCGAGGCCCCGTACGGTGTCGATGACCGTGCGGGCCGCCGTGCGGAACTCCGCAGCCTCGGCGGGGAGTTCCAGGCGCAGCACGCGCCGTGCGCCGTCGGCGCCGTAGCGGGCGGCGCGCAGTCGGTGGCGGTCACCGCTGCCGAGCAGCTGGCGGGCCACGGTCGCCCGGCGCAGATGGAGATGGGCGTCGTGTTCCCAGGTGAAGCCGATGCCGCCGAGGATCTGGATGCAGTCCTTCGCGCAGCTGAAGGCGGCGTCCAGGGCGGTCGCGGTGGCCAGCGCCGCGACCAGTCCGCGGACCGTGGGCGGCTCGTGGAGCGCGCGGGCCGCGTCCCAGACGAGGGCGCCGGCCTGCTCGCAGCGGACGAGCATGTCGGCGCAGAGGTGTTTGACCGCCTGGAACTGGCCGATCGGACGGCCGAACTGCTCGCGTACCTTGGCGTGTGCCACGGCGGTGTGCAGTGACCGGGCGGCCGTCCCGCAGCTCTCGGCGGCGAACAGCACCCCGGCGACATCGCGGACGAGGTCGCTGTCGAGGGCCAGCAGCCGCTCGCCGGGCACCGCCACGGCGTCCGCGCTCACCTCGGCGGTCGGCCGGGTCGGGTCGGCACTCTCCTGGACGCGAACGGACAGCGTCCCGGCGTCGACGGCGAGCCAGACGGTGTCCGTGGCGGTCTGCGCGGCCAGCACGATCAGATCGGCGTCGGCGCCGGCGAGGACCGGGGGCGCGGTGCCGTCCAGGACGTAGCCGCCGGCGTGCGCCACGGCGGTGAGGGAGCCGGGGCCGAGGGCGACGGCGGCGATGCGCCGGCCGTCGGCCAGGGCCCGTACGAGGGGCCGGTGGGCGCCGTCGCGGTGCAGCAGTTCGGCCGCGAGGGTGGTGGGCAGATAGGGGCCGGGGAGTGCGGCGCGGCCCATTTCCTCCAGGACGACGGCGAGGTCGAGCAGTTCGCCGCCACCGCCGCCGTCGGCCTCGGGCAGATGGAGCCCGAGCAGGCCCTGTGCGGCGAGCTGGTCCCAGTAAGGGGGCCGCCCCTGCTGCCCGTGCGCGGTGTCGAGCAGTTTGCGCACCTCGTCGGGCGGCACGGCGCGGGCGGCCCACCCGCCCGCTGCCGCGGCCAGGTCACGTTGCTCCGGTGTGATTCCGATGCCCATGCGGGGCAGATTAGAACACGTTCCATTGTGATGGAAGGTCAGGAACGGGACGGGGCACGGGCCGGGAGGTCGGGGATGCACGGCGCCAGGGGCGCCCGAGAGCGCGGACACCAGGCCTGGAGTGCGCGGGGCACCCCAGGGGACCGGAGTGCGCCCCGCTCCGCCCCGTCCTGCCCCGTCCCGTCCTGCCCTGCCCCGTCCCGTCCCGTCCTGCCCCGGCTCCATCCGCACCCCCATCCCCGCCCGCGTTGCGACGCGCCCAGGGGCCGTCCGGGATTCCGCAGGGAACGGTTCGGATGCGAACAGGAAACGGTCCGGTGAATTCCGGTACGAGTCACACACACCGCCGCAAGCCGCCATTACCTCCCCGCCGACTCCGCCGTCACGAATTCGGCACTTTCGGGCATCAGGCAATCGACCGACGGTAAAGCGCCGGGAACAGACCGGGAACAGAAGGGAACAGACAGGAAACCGGCGGAAACCCAACGAGAAACCGGCGGGAACCCAGCAGGAACCCAGCAGGAGCCCGTCGGGAACCCGGCGGAGAACCGACGAGAACAGCCGCCTCGTCCGGCGCGCGGAAATACCGGCCGCGTTCCGATATCCGAATGCCGGAAGGCGGAAGGCGGAAGGCGGAGACCCGCATACCGCCCGCCCCACCCCGTACGGCACGATGAGCCCCTGACCGCACCATCAGGAGGAAGCCCATGTCCGCTCCCACGGCTCCCACGGCTCCGACCGCTCCGCAGCCGGAGATCCTCGCCGCATTCCAGGCGGCGAAGGGCTTCATGCCCGTGGACGAGGGCCTCGCGCTGTACGAGGCGGCGGTCACGGCGGGGGCGCTCGGGCTGCCCCTGGTGGAGGTCGGCACCTACTGCGGCCGGTCCACGATCCTGCTGGCGGACGCGGCCCGCGCCGCCGGTGTCATGGCCGTCACCGTCGACCACCACCGGGGCAGCGAGGAGCAGCAGCCCGGCTGGGAGTACCACGATCCGGCCGTCGTCGACCCCGAGGTCGGCCGGATGGACACCCTGCCCACCTTCCGCCGCACCCTGCACGCCGCGGGTCTGGAGGAGCAGGTGATCGCCCTGGTGGGCCGGTCACCGCAGGTCGCGGCCGTCTGGCAGGCGCCGGCAGGTCTGGTCTTCATCGACGGCGGGCACACCGACGAGCACGCCACCGCCGACTACGAGGGCTGGGCGCCGCATCTCGCGCCCGACGGGCTGCTGGTCATCCACGATGTCTTCGCGGACCCGGCGGACGGCGGCCAGGCCCCGTACCGCATCTACCGCAGGGCCCTGGAGTCCGGCGCCTTCACCGAGATCTCGGCCCATCGGTCGCTGCACGTACTGCGGCGCACCGGGGCCGGTATCTGAGGGGGTTACGATCGCCGACGTGTCGAACGGCAGTACTTTCCCCCCGCGCCGCCGCCTGCGCGGCACCCTCCTCGTCGTCGTGGCCGCCGTGGTGGTCGCCGCCCTGGGGGGCTGGCTGGCCTGGCGGTCGTCGGGCGACGGCGGCGGGCCGCCGAGAGCCGGGCAGCCCGCGCCGGGCCGGTCGTCGGGGAACGGGACCGGCGGCCCGGCCGGACCCGGCAGCGGCGCCCCCGACGGCAAGGGCAGCGGCCACGGCTCCCCGGGCCATGGTTCCGGCGGTGAGGCCGGCGGGGGTGCCCCGCACGGCAGCCTCAAGGGCAAGGTCGTGCTGATCGACCCCGGCCACAATCCCCGCAACAGCGATCACGGCCGGGAGATCGCCCGGCAGGTGGACATCGGCAACGACCACAAGGAGTGCGACACCACCGGCACCGCCACCAACGACGGTTACGCCGAGGCGTCCTTCACACTGGACGTCGCCCGCCGCGCCCGCACCCTCCTCCGGGACGAGGGCGCCAAGGTCGTGTTCACCCAGGACGGCGACCGCCCGTACGGGCCGTGCGTCGACGAGCGCGCCGCCATCGGGAACAAGGCGCACGCCGATGCCGCGCTCTCGATCCACGCCGATGGCTCGGACGCCGGCAACCGCGGCTTCCACGTCATCCTCCCCGCCCGCGTGACGGCCGGCCCCGCCGATACCGCCTCGATCGTCGGGCCCTCGCGGAATCTGGGCGAACGGCTGGCCGGCCGGTTCCTCGCGGTCACCGGAAGCGCACCGTCCAATTACATCGGCCACGGCACCGGCCTCGACGTACGCTCCGATCTCGGCGGCCTCAACCTCTCCTCGGTGCCGAAGGTGTTCATCGAGTGCGGCAATATGCGCGACCCGAAGGACGCCGCGCAATTGACCGACCCCCGGTGGCGGCAAAAAGCGGCCCGCGGGATCACCGAGGGCATTACGGACTTCTTGACGCACTGACCGGACCACGGCGACGGCTGGGAAACCCGCCCGGTACCGGATCCGATACGTCATGCCGATAGCGCGCGGAACGAACAGGGCGGCCCGCAGGATTCGGCGCCGGGTTCCCCTTTACGATGGGTGGCCACCGCCGTGCCTCGCACTGCGCGCACCGCGACAGCGACGACCGGACCCACGAAACCGACAAAGGACCCTTACGTGAACATCCGCTCCCTCACTCGAGGCGACGGCGTGGTGATCGGAGCAGCGGTGTTGCTGTTCATCGCCTCGTTCCTCGATTTCACCGGCTACTCCGGCATCAACGCCTGGGATGCACTGAACACCCTGATGAGCGTGTACCTGGCCGGGGTGATCGGCGCGGCGGTCATCATCGTCAGCCGTGCGCTGCCGCAGCCGCGCAAGGTCGCCGGTCTCGATCTCGCCCAGTTCGGTGTCGCCCTCACCGTGTTCGCGGCCTGGACGGCGCTGTGGACCGTCATCGCCGCCCCCAGCGCCGGTGCCGGCCTGATCCTCGGCCTGATCGCCGCCCTGATCCTGGCCGGTGGCGCCGTCGCCGCCCCGCTCGTTCCGCCGCTCCAGGCCGCCCTGATCGGCGCCCCGAAGCCGCAGGCCGCCCCCTACGGCGCGGGCCCCAACCCGGGTTACGGCTACCCCGGCGCCCAGCAGCAGGCGAGCCACGGCTACGGCTACCCGGGCGGCCAGCAGCAGCCCCAGCCCGGCCCGGCCTACGGCCAGCAGGCGCCGGCCGACGCCACGGCCGGCAGCCAGGCGGCAGCCGCCCCCACGGGAGCCACCCCGGCGGCCGGCTCCCCCGCGGACTTCGCGCCGTTCTGGTTCGCGGTGCCCGTCGCGCGCCCGCTGTACGGCGAGGACGGTTCGCCGGCGCCGATCGCCGAACTGGCGCCCGGCACCTGGTACCTCGCGGTGGAGCAGCGCGGCCAGGCCCTGATCGCCCAGACCCAGGACGGCCGCCGCGGTGTCCTGCAGGACACCACCGGTATCCAGCGCGGCTGACACCGGACGCACAGCGGTCCTTTCCCGGCCCCTCGCCCTCGCGGGCGGGGGGCCGTTGCGCTGCCGGCGGTCCGGCCGTACAGTGCGCGGACATCAGCATTTCTGACGCACCGTCAGAACGGTTGGCTCACGGCCGGCCCGGATCACCGGCGCTGCACCCCTCGGTCACCGCCCGTCCCGAAGAGAGGCGATCGGTATGCGACTCGGTCTGGCACTGGGCTACTGGGGCCGCGGCCCGGACCCCCGGCACCTCGAACTCGCCCGCGAAGCCGAGCGGCTGGGCTATGACTCGGTGTGGACGGCGGAGGCCTGGGGCTCGGACGCCTTCACCGCGCTCACCTGGATCGCCGCCCACACCTCCCGCATCAAGCTGGGCACCGGCATCGCACAGATGGCGGCCCGCACCCCCACCGCCACCGCCATGCATGCGCTCACCCTCGACCATCTCTCCGGCGGCCGGCTGCTGCTGGGCCTGGGGCTGTCCGGGCCGCAGGTCGTCGAGGGGTGGTACGGACGGCCGTTCCCCAGGAGCCCGCTGACCGCCACCCGCGAATACGTGGACGTGATCCGCCAGGTCCTGCGCCGGGAGGGGCCGGTGGAGGCCGACGGGACCTTCCATCCGCACCCCTACCGCGGCGCGGACGGCACCGGTCTCGGCAAACCGCTCAAGCCCATCACCCACCCGCTGCGCGCGGACATCCCGCTCCTCCTGGGCGCCGAGGGCCCCAAGAACATCGCCCAGACGACCCGGATCGCGGACGGCTGGCTGCCGCTGTACTGGTCGCCGCAGCGCACCGACGTCTACCGGGCCTCGCTGGCGGATGCCCCGGACGGCTTTCTCATCGCGCCCATGGCCCGCGCCGTGGTCTGCGACGAGGTCGCCGAGGGACTGCTGCCGGTCAAGGCGATGCTCGGTTTCTACATCGGCGGGATGGGGCACGCCGCCAGGAACTTCCACGCCGACCTGATGGCCCGGATGGGCTTCGAGGAGGAGGCCCGGCGGGTGCAGCAGCTCTTCCTCGAAGGCCGCAAGGAGGAGGCCGTCCGCGCCGTACCGGACGCCTTCGCCGATGAGATCTCGCTGGTCGGCCCGCGCGAACGGATCGCGGAGCGGCTGGAGTTGTGGCGGGCCGGCCCGGTCACCGATCTGCTGGTCACCGCCCCGGACCCGCACACGCTGCGGGTCCTGAGCGAGCTCACCTCCTGACCGCGGCGGGTTGGTTCACCCGAAGCTCGCCCACTCCAGCCACTGGTCGAGCAGAGCGCGCTCGCCCAGCACCTCGACCCGGTCGCTGTCGGCGGGCAAGCGGCGGTAGAGGACCTGGAGCACATCGGTGAGGGGGCCGCGCAGCGCAACCGCCGCCTTTTCGTGGGTGCGGCGGTGGGTGGGCGCCTCCCCCGTGAGGTCGAGCAGCCACTCGGTGTCGAGGCCGGGCGGGGCGTCGGTGGCGTGGACGTGGATCGTCCGGCCGGGGCCGAGCAGCTCTGCCCCGCGTTCGGAGAAGCGGGCCGCCACCACAGGCAGTTCGCCGATCTGCAGCCACTCCTCCAGACAGTCCGCGGCGACCGGCGCGGGGACGTCGAAGGGGACACCGGCGGTGAGCGCCGCATCGGCCCGGTGAACGACCGTCTCATGGGTCATCCGGCGGGCCCAGAACCCCGTGTTGTGCACCGGCGTCCAGCTCCAGACCTCCGTATCGGGGCCGGCCTCCCGCAGTGCGGCCACGGTCTGCTCGACGCCCGCCGCCAGCCAGGCGTCCAGCGCCGCCGCGTCCTCGCCCTCGGGCCCGGCGCCCTCGGGGACGTCCGCCGGCTCGACGTTCTTCGAGGCCCGGGTGGCGACGATCGTGCCGACCCAGCGGTGCGCACCCCCCACATGCCGGGCGAGATCGGCCAGCGTCCAGTCGGGGCAGGTCGGCACGGTCGCCGAGAGATCGGCCGTCCGCACGATCTCCCGGAGCCTGCCGGTCTCGGCGAGGAGCTGAGCGCAGTATTCCTCGTGGGTGAGGGAGCCTTGGAGAGTCATGCGTCGCACAGTAATGCGCCCCGCCCCGGCTCGCCCTGTCTTTTCACAGCGCCCCGACGGGTCTCCCGGAGGGCCTCGACCGGGCCTCCTACCGGCAGCAGTCCGGGTCGAGGCCCTCCGGCAGTTGCTCGCCGCCGAAGACCGTGGTGGTGGCCTCGTCGCCGCCCAGGACGGCGACGGCGAGCAGGAGGGAACCGGCCGTCCAGGAGGTGAGTTCGCGTGGCCAGAGCGCGTCGTCGTCGAAGACATAACCGGTCCAGTACATGCCGTCCTCGGCGCGGAGGTGCTGCATCCACTTGAGGATCTGCACGGCCCGTTCGGACTCCCCCATCGCCCACAGCGCGAGCGCCAGTTCGGCGCTCTCGCCGCCGGTGACCCAGGGGTTGGGCAGCACACAGCGCACGCCCAGGCCGGGCACGACGAAGCGCTCCCAGTCCGCGTCGATGCGTTCCCTGGCCGCCGCGCCGCGGACCGCGCCGCCCAGGATCGGGTAGTACCAGTCCATGGAGTAGCGGGCCTTGTCGAGGAACCGCTCGGGGTGGCTGCGTATCGCATGGCCAAGACGGCCGGCCGCCAGTTCCCAGTCGGGCTGGGGCTCCTCGCGCTGTTCGGCGAGTGCGAGCGCGCAGCGCAGCGCCTGGTAGATGGAGGACGAGCCGGTCAGCAGCGCCTCGTTGACGGGTGTGCCGTCGTCCTCGCGCTTCCAGCCGATCTCGCCGCCGGGCTGCTGGAGTGCCAGGACGAAGGTGATCGCCGCGTGGACCGCGGGCCACATACGGTCGAGGAAGGCCTCGTCTCCGGTGGACAGGAAGTGGTGCCAGACGCCGACCGCGAGGTACGCGCAGAAGTTGGTCTCCCGGCCACGGTCGGTGGGCGCGTCCGCGTCACCGTCGGCGTAGGCCGCGTACCAGGACCCGTCCGGGTTCTGATGCCGTGCCAGCCAGTCGTACGCGGCCTCGGCGCGCTCGTGTTCGCCGGCCGCGTCCAGGGCCATGGCGGCCTCGGTGTGGTCCCACGGGTCGAGGTGGTGGCCCCGGAACCAGGGGATCGCGCCGTCCGACCGCTGGGTCGCGAGGATGCCGGCGACGGTGCGGGCCGCCTGTTCGGCGGTGAGCACCCCCGGCAGGACGAGCCGTTCGGTACGCCCGGGACTTGTCACTTGGCGGCCCCGTCGGAGGTCTTGGCGGAGGACTTGGCGGACGACTTGGCGGCAGAGGTCCTGACGGAAGCCTTCGCGCCGGACCTGGCGCCCTGCGCGGTCTTGCGGGCCGGTGCAGCGGACTCGGCCGCCGGCTTCGCAGCCTCGGCAGGGGAGGTCTCGGCAGTGGTCCCGGCGGGCTCACTCGCCCCGGCGGCGGCCGGCTCGGCGGCCGGCTCGGCGGCCGTCCCGGGCAGGTGCGGCTTGGTGGCGTAGACGACGAAGCTCTTGCCGATGACGGGGTTGAGCGCCCGCTCGGCGAGGCGGGTGGCCAGCGGCTTCTTCATGATGTCCCAGACCAGCAGCTTGTGGTAGGCCTGCACCGGCAGCGCCTTGTCGTTGTCCACCCCGAAGGCGCACTTGAGCCACCAGTAGGGGCTGTGCAGCCCGTGCGCATGGTGGGTGCCGTACGGCTCCAGGCCGGCCTCCCGCATCTTGCCGAGGAGTTCGTCACCGCGGTAGATGCGGATATGGCCGCCCTCGACCTCGTGGTAGGCGTCGCTGAGCGCCCAGCAGACCTTCTCGGGGCCGTACCGCGGGACGGTGACGGCGATCCGGCCGCCGGGGCGCAGCACCCGGACCATCTCGGCGAGCACCCCTTTGTCGTCGGGGATGTGCTCCATCACCTCGGAGATGATCACGACATCGAAGCTGTCGTCGGGGAACGGCAGGTTCAGCGCATCGCCCTCCATCGCGGTGGCGGAGGCGCCCGCCGGGGCCTCGCCCGCCTCCTCCATCGCGGCGAACCACGTGGCGACCTCGCGGATCTCCTCACCGTTCTGGTCGAGGGCGACGACCTGCGCGCCGCGCCGGTAGCACTCGAAGGCATGCCGGCCGGCGCCGCACCCCAGGTCGAGCACGCGGTCGCCCGGGGCGAGCGGGAAGCGGGAAAAGTCGACGGTCAGCACGGCGTTCTGCTTTCGTCCGGCGGTTGGTGGCGGTGGAGGCTGCGAAAAGGAGTACGGGCCGGGCCGGCCACTAGGCGTGTCCGGCGGGGCTCGGTGCGGGCGCGGCGCCGGCGGTGCCCGCGGACGCGGTCCGCAGGACGGCCTGCGCGGCGGCCCGGCCGCCCTGGAGGGCGATGGCCTCGCGGTAGCGCTCGGCGGTGCCGATCGCGGCCTGGCGCCAGGTGAAGCGGGCCAGTACCCGTTCCCGGCCGGCCGCGCCGAGCCGGCGGCGCAGCGTCTCGTCGCCCAGGAGGCGGAGCAGTCCGCCCGCCAGTGCGCCGGCGTCGCCCGGCGACACCGCGAGACAGGTCTCGCCGTCCGGCCCGGCGACCTCGGGGATGGCGCCGCCGGTGGTCGCCAGCAGCGGGGTGCCGGTGGCCATCGCTTCGGCGGCGGGCAGCGAGAAGCCCTCGTAGAGGGAGGGGACACAGGCGATCTGGGCGCTGCGGACCAGATCGACGAGTTCGCCGTCGGTGATGCCCTTGACGAACTCGATGGCGCCGGACAGCCCGAGCCGTTCGATGGCGGCGGCGACCGGCCCGTCGTCGGCGCGCTTGCCGACGACCACCAGATGCGCTTCGGGGTTCTCGGTGCGTACCTTGGCCAGCGCCTCGACCAGGTGTATCAGGCCCTTGAGGGGCACATCCGCGCTGGAGGTGGTGACGATCCGGCCCGGCACCTCGGGCACCGACGCATCTGGCGAGAACAGGTCGGTGTCGGCGCCGATGTGGACGACATGGATACGGCCGGGGCGGACGCCGAGGTCGTCGACGATCTCCTGGCGGGAGGAGCCGGAGACGGTCAGCACGGACGGCAGCCGCCGGGCGACCCGCTTCTGCATCCGGGTGAAGCCGTACCAGCGGCGCACCGAGGCGCGGCGCTGCCAGCCGCCGGCGGCCGCCAGGTCGAGCCGCCGGTCGACGGTGATGGGGTGGTGGATCGTGGTGACCAGCGGGGCGCCGAGCGCGCCGGGGCCGCCGAGCAGGCCGTAGCCGAGGGTCTGGTTGTCGTGGACGACGTCGAACTGGCCGCGGCGGGCGGCGAGATGGCGCCGGGCCCGCAGTGAGAAGGTCAGCGGCTCGGGGAAGCCGCCGGTCCACATCGTGCCGACCTCTAGGGCATCGATCCAGTTGCGGTACTCGCCGCGCTTCGGTGTGCGGAACGGGTCCGGCTGGCGGTAGAGGTCCAGGCTGGGCAGTTCGGTCAGGGGCACCCCGTCGTCGAGGACGGGGTAGGGCTGGGCGCCGATGACCTCGACGGTGTGGCCGAGCCGGGCCAGTTCGCGCGAGAGGTGGCGTACATAGACGCCCTGACCGCCGCAGAACGGGTTTCCCTTATACGTGAGCATCGCGATGCGCAGGGGACGCTCACCGTTCGACGGGGCGGAGGCCGAGGGGGCCTCTGCGGGGCGAGGCGCGGCTGCCTGGACGGCCTCTGCGGTCACGCTCGGCCCCCTTCTCACTGGACTTTCGCCGGAGCGTAACCGCTGGCGGTAATCTAGAACAAGTTTCAGAACTGATTGGCTACTGATCAGTTCACCGAGCTTCGAATCTACCGGCCGAGAACGATGCGAAAAGAGCCGCACCAGGTGATTCGCGCCACCACCCGCCCCCCTGCCATGCTGTGCCGAGCACACCACCGGCACCCGCCGCATCGCGGACGGAATGCCACGGAATGGGAAATATGACTACGGAATCCAAGGCGGCCAGACCGGCGCTTCCCGCGAGTCCTCCCCTGACCGAGCGTCAGGAGGCCCGGCGCCGCCGCATCCTGCACACCAGCGCCAAGCTGGCGTCCCGTGGTGGCTTCGACGCCGTGCAGATGCGCGAGGTCGCCGAGTCCTCGGGGGTCGCGCTCGGCACCCTCTACCGCTACTTCCCCTCCAAGGTGCACCTGCTGGTCGCCACCATGCAGGACCAGCTCCAGCACATGCACGAAACGCTGCGCAAGCGGCCGCCGTCGGAGCCGGACCCGGGCGCGCGGGTGGCCCAGACCCTGATGCGGGCGTTCCGCGCACTGCAGCGCGAGCCGCACCTCGCGGACGCGATGGTGCGCGCGCTGACCTTCGCCGACCGCTCCGTCAGCCCCGAGGTCGACACCGTCTCCCGGCTGACCACCGCGATCATCCTCGACGCGATGGGCCTGGACGGCCCCGCCACCCCCGAACAGCTCTCCGCGGTCCGGGTCATCGAGCACACCTGGCACTCGGCACTGATCACCTGGCTGTCCGGACGGGCCTCGATCGCCCAGGTGAAGATAGACATCGAGACGGTGTGCCGGCTGATCGACCTCACGGCGCCCGGGGCGGAGCGATAGCCCAAGGGGCTGGGTTAACCCCGGCCCCGGCACGGGTAGTTGGCCCGCAAGGGGCCCACCGGCCCCTTACGGGACCACCACCCCGCGCCCCCTACGGGCCCCGGCCCCCCGCCACGCCACTCCCACCGCCGCCCCGCCCCGGGCCGTTCACTCCTCGGGCGGGAAGACCGCCTCCCCGCTGCCGGCCGCGGTCAGGGTGATCGCCTCGACGGGGCAGCCCTCGGCCGCCGCCAGCACGTCCTCGCCGGCCTCCGTCTCCGGCGCCAGCGCGTGTGACTGCCGGGCTGAGTCCAGCCGGAAGCCGTCCGGCGCCGCCGCGACGCACATCCCGGACCCGATGCAGACGCGCCGGTCCACCTCCACCTGCCAGCGGTCCCCCATCAGGCACCCGCCGGCAGATGGATCATCTTGTGCTCCAGATATTCACCGAAGCCCTCGGGCCCGAACTCCCGCCCGATGCCGGAGTTCTTGTAGCCGCCGAACGGGCCGAGCATGTCGATGCTGAAGGTGTTCACCGAGTACGTCCCGGTGCGCACCTGCCGGGCGAGAGCGATGCCGTGGCCGACGTCGGCCGTCCACACCGAGCCGGAGAGCCCGTAGTCGGAGTCGTTGGCGATCCGCACCGCCTCCGCCTCGTCGTCGTACGGCAGCAGGCAGATCACCGGGCCGAAGATCTCCTCACGGGCGATCCGCATGGAGTTGGCGACCTCGCCGAAGAGGGTGGGCTCGACGTACCAGCCCGTCGGCTGCCCGGCCGGCCGGCCGCCGCCGGTGAGGACCTTGGCGCCTTCCCGCTGACCGAGCGCGATGTAGTCCAGCGAGCGCTGCTGCTGGCGGCGGGCGACCAGCGGGCCGAGTTCGGTGGCCGGGTCCAGCGGGTCGCCGACGGTGAGCGCGGACGCCGCCGCGGTGAACCGTTCGGCGATCTCGTCGTAGTGGCTGCGCGGGGCGAGGATCCGCGTCTGGGCCACACAGGCCTGGCCGTTGATCATCCAGGCGAACGGCACGATGCCGGCCACCGCCGCGTCCAGATCCGCGTCGGGCAGGATCACCGCGGCGGACTTCCCGCCCAGTTCCAGGGTGACCCGGCTGAGGTTGCGGGCGGCGACCTCCATGACCCGCTTGCCCGCCGCCACCGAGCCGGTGAACGACACCTTGTCCACGCCCGGGTGCCCGACCAGGTACTCGCTCACCTCGCGGTCCGCGGCCAGCACCGACAGCACGCCCCGCGGCAGCCCGGCCTCCGTCGCGATCTGCGCGAGGAGGTACGCGTCCAGCGGGGTTTCCGGGGACACCTTGAGCACCACCGAGCAGCCGGCCAGCAGCGCCGGCGCGAGCTTGGCGGCGGCGGTGAACTGCGGGACGTTCCACGGCACCACGGCCGCGACCACCCCGGCCGGCTCCCGCCGCACCAGCAGCGGCCCCAGCACCCCGGCCCGCCGCTCCTCGAACGGGAAGTCCCGGGCCACCGTCAGCGCCGCGTCCCACACCAGCATCGCGGCCAGCGACTGCACCATGACGCCGGAGGTGAAGGGGGTGCCGTTCTCGGAGCTGATGACCTTGGCGAACTCCTCGCTGCGGGCCGCGAAGGCGTCCTTGATACGGGTCACCACCGCGATCCGGTCCGCCAGCGGGGCGTTCGCCCACTCCCCGGAGTCGAAGGCCGTGCGGGCCGCGGCCACCGCGCGGTCGACATCGGCCCGTGCGGCGTGCGGCACCCGGCCGATGACCTGTTCGGTGTGGGGTGAGACGACCTCGATGGTGTCCCGGCCGGCCGGATCGGCCCACTCACCGCCTATGTAGAGCTTTCCGTGCTCGACGAGGTCGCTCATCGCTGCCGCCTCCCGCGGGTTGGCCACCGTCCGGCAATCCCTGACGGTTCCTGAGGACCCTGGACGGATCCCGGGATGTTTGCTGACGCTGCATCAGAATCACGTACCGCAACTGGAACTGATACCAGTTCCAGTGGGAGGAGTCCACGGCGCGGGCCGAATCCCAACGACCGAGGAAGGAGGGGCCGCTTCACGCCGCATTGAAACCAGTTCTAGTTATAGTGAGGGCCGGGTACCGGGTGTCTGCCGCACCGAGAGGGGACCGGGATGACGACGCAGGTGACCGACCACAAGGGCGGGGTGTGGAGCATCGCCGTCCCCATCCCGGACAACCCGCTCGGGCACACCCTCGTCCATCTCCTGGAGACCGACCGCGGGCCGGTGCTCATCGACACCGGGTGGGACGACCCGGACTCCTGGGACACCCTCGTCGCCGGCGTCAGCGCCTGCGGCTTCCCGGTCAGCGACCTCCACGGCGTGCTGATCACCCACCACCACCCCGACCACCACGGACTCTCGGCCAGGGTGCGGGAGGCCTCCGGGGCCTGGATCGCGATGCACGCCGCGGACACCGAGGTGGTCCGGCGCACCCGCGGGGCCGACCCTCGCCGGTGGCTCGACCGCCTGACCGCCAGGCTCGCGGCGGCGGGCGCACCGGACGAGCATCTGGCACCGCTGCGTCAGGCGCGGGCCGCAGGGCGCGGCCGGAAGCTGCCCGGACAGGGGGCCGCGCTGCCGGACCGCGACATCGCCCCCGGTGAGCTGCTCGATCTGCCGGGCCGGCGGGTGCGCGCCATCTGGACCCCGGGGCACACCCCGGGGCATGTCTGCCTCCACCTGGAGGAGGAGCACCCGTCGGGGCTCGCCCGCGGCTTCGGCCGGCTCTTCTCCGGCGACCATCTCCTCCCCGGCATCACCCCGCACATCGGCCTGTACGGGGACCCGGAGGACGAGGGGGTTCACCCCTGCCCGAACGACGTGGCAGGCTCGGCCGAGAGGGTGGGGGGCGGTCCCGACCCGCTGGGCGACTACCTCGACTCCCTCGAACGCGTCGGCCGGCTCTCCCCCGCCGAGGTGCTGCCCGCCCACCAGCACGCCTTCACCGACGCCGGCGGGCGCGTCCGTGAGCTGACCGCCCACCACGAGGCGCGGCTCTCCCAGCTGAGGGCGCTGCTCCGCGAGCCCCGCACCCCCTGGCAGCTCGCCATGGCCATGGAGTGGAACCGCCCGTGGGAGCAGATCCCTTACGCCTCCCGCAATATCGCCGTCTCGGAGGCCGAGGCCCATCTGCGCCGCCTGGTGAAGCTGGGGCACGCGGAGCGGGTGCCGGGGTCCGGCCCGCTGCGGTACCAGGCGGTGTGAAGGGGCGGGGGGCAGGGGGGCGTCGGATGCGGGCCTGGCGTATCGGCCGGCGCTGTCCGGTCCCGCCCGGTCCCGCCTTGTCCCGCCTTGTCCCGCCGGGTGCCGCCCCGTTCTGTCTCGTTCCGTCTCGTACGTGCGAGCGAGTGCCCGCCGGGCGCCGGTTAAGGTGTGCGGGACAACTTCATCCGTACCCGATCGGGGGAAGCCGGTGGAAATCCGGCGCTGACCCGCAACCGTGAGGACGGCCCCGCCCGCACCGTGCCCCGGCCCGGCGTGGATACCCGCACCGTGCCCCCGGCCCGGCGTGGACGGCCGGACGAGCCGGAGCACCCGAGGGGGCACGACCAAGGCTCCCGCCACCGGAACCGCCCGCCCGCGCGGACGGCCGGTGCGGCGGCACCGTCGAGGTATACGGAGCTGAGCCCGGTGCCACCGTGCCCGATCATGGATCGGCGCGCGGGCGGCCGGCCGAGCGCGGCTGCGTAACACCGCCGCGACCCGACCCGAGAGGCACCGACCCGATGGCCCCCATGGCTTCCATGGCTCACCAGGCCCCTTTGACGCATTCCGTCGCCTTCCTGGCGCGCCGCGCCGCCACGGCGCTGGCGGCCGTGGCGGTGCTGGGCGCGGCCGCTGCCCCCGCCGCGTACGCGGACTCCGCCGACGCCCCGTCCCCGTCCGCGTCCCCCAAGAAGCTGCCCGCCGGGCTGTACGGCACCAAGGACCCGCAGTACGACGGGGTCTGGCGGCAGTCGCTCGCGCTGCTGGCCCAGGACACCGTGGGCATCCGTCCCGCGGCGTCCGCCGTGGACTGGCTGGCCGGGCAGCAGTGCGCCGACGGCTCGTTCACCGCCTTCCGCGCCGCGCCGGGCAAGCCCTGTGACGCCAAGACCCTGCGGGACACCAACCAGACGGCTGCGGCGGTGCAGGCACTGGCCGCGCTGGGCGGGCACGGCGATGCCGTGCAGAAGGCCGTGCGCTGGCTGAAGTCGGTACAGCACGAGGACGGCAGCTGGAGCTCGATGGCCGGCGCGGCCGGCGATGCCAACTCCACCTCCGTGGTCATCGGCGCGCTCACGGCGGCGGGCGAGAAGCCCCGGTCCGTGACGTCGGAGAAAGGCGGCAAGACCCCCTACGACGGGCTGCTCACCTTCCAGCTGGGCTGCGGGGCGAAGGCCGACGGGCACGGCGCGTTCACCTTCCAGCTCAAGGGCGCGGCCCCGAACGCCGACGCCACGGCGGCCGCCGCAACCGGAGCGCTCGGCAAGGGCTTTGTCGTCGAACCGTCCGGTAAGGGCACGGACACCCCGGTCAAGCCGCTGAACTGCAAGGACGGCGACAAGAAGGCGGGCACCGGCGATCCGGCGCAGGCCGCGGCGGCCGGCGACGGCTACCTCGTCGCACAGCTCGACAAGAACGGACAGCATCTGCTCTCCGTGATGCCGGGCGCGGAGCAGCAGCCCGATGTCGGCAACACCGCCGATGCCGTGGTGGCGCTGGCGGCCGGCGCACACGGCGCCGCCACCGCGAAGCCGCTGAAGTGGCTGGAGAAGAACGCGGCGGGCTGGGCCGGGCAGAACGGACCCGCCGCGTACGCCCAGCTGGTGCTGGCCGCGCACGCCACCGGTACCGACCCGCGCTCCTTCGGCGGCACCGACCTGGTGGCCGCGCTCAATGCCACCGGCCCCGAGCCGGCGGCGGCTGCGAAGACGGACACCGAGGACGCCGGCAGTTCCCAGGACGGCGGCGGCTTCGGTGTGGTGTGGGTCATCGGCATCGGCCTCGCCATCGGCGCCGGTATCGGCTTCCTGCTGAGCAGCCGTAAGAAGAAGCAGCTCTGATGCGGCGTACCGGGATCGCCGGTGCCGTGCTGCTGGCCGGTACGGTCACCGGTCTGGCCGCCGGGCCCGCCGAGGCGCAGGAGTACCGCTACTGGTCCTTCTGGGAGGGCAAGGGCAGCTCCTGGGCGTACGCCACCGAAGGGCCGGCCACGCTGCGGCCGGCCGACGGCGCGGTGGAGGGCTTCCGCTTCACCGTCAGCGCCGACTCCGCCGCGGCCGGCAAGCCCCGTGCGGCCGCCGGTTTCGACGCGATCTGCCACGGCACCCCCGCCAAGGACGGCCGCAAGCGGATCGGCATCGTTCTCGACTTCGGCACCGCGGCGGACGCGGCCGGCGGCGAGCAGCCGCCGAAGGCCCGGACGGAGTGCGCCCAGGTGTCCGAGGACGCCTCGGCGGGGGAGGCGCTGGCGGCGGTCGCCCGGCCGCTGCGCTATGACTCCGGTGCCTTGCTGTGCGCCATCGCCGGTTACCCGGAGTCGGGGTGCGCGGACCAGGTGAAGGGCGCCGGGGAGCGCGCGTCCTCCGCTTCGCCCTCATCGGGCGCGGCGGCCGGGGGCGACGCGAACGGCGGGGGCGAAGCGGGCGGCGGGGGCGACGGCGGCCCGTCCGCCGGGCTGGTCGGCGGTGTGGCGGCCGTCGTCGTCCTGGGCGCAGCGGCGGTGTGGCAGGCGCGCCGCCGACGCGGATGAGCGCCCCGCAGGCGACCCGTACCACCGCGCTGCACGCCGGCGCCTGGTGGCTGTGGGCGCTCGGGCTGGCCACCGCGGCCTCCCGCACCACCGATCCGCTGCTGCTGGGACTGCTGGTGGGGGTGGCCGGCTATGTCGTCGCGGCCCGCCGTACGGATGCGCCGTGGGCCCGTTCGTACGGCGCGTTCGCCAAGCTCGGGCTGGTCGTGATCGGCATCCGGCTGGTCTTCGCCTTCTTCCTCGGCTCGCCGGTCCCCGGTACGCACACCCTGGTCACGCTGCCCGAAGTGCCGCTGCCGGACTGGGCGAAGGGCGTCCGGATCGGCGGCCGGGTGACCGCCGAGGGCCTGGTCTTCGCCCTCTACGACGGGCTGAAACTGGCCACCCTCCTCCTCTGCGTGGGCGCCGCCAATGCGCTCGCCAACCCGGCCCGGCTGCTGAAGTCCCTGCCCGGTGCGCTCTACGAAGCGGGCGTGGCGGTCGTCGTCGCGATGACCTTCGCCCCGAACCTGGTCGCCGACGTCCAGCGGCTGCGCGCCGCCCGCCGGCTGCGCGGCCGCCCCGACCGCGGCTTCCGGGCGCTGGTCCAGGTCGGCGTGCCCGTTCTGGAAGGCGCGCTGGAGCGCTCGGTGGCGCTGGCCGCGGCCATGGACGCGCGCGGTTACGGCCGT
Source organism: Streptomyces sp. NPDC054765 (assembly GCF_053612065.1). NCBI lineage: Bacteria > Bacillati > Actinomycetota > Actinomycetes > Kitasatosporales > Streptomycetaceae > Streptomyces > Streptomyces sp. NPDC054765. The sequence goes on from NZ_JBSHBP010000040.1 coordinate 69,275, forward strand.
AGCGCCGAGGTGCCGCCCGCCGTACGGCATCTCACTTCCGTCCTCACCCTCGGCGGGCTGCTCGGCATCTGCGCGGGAACGTACGGGCTGCTGGGCGACACCGGGGGCGGCTACGGGCTGCCGCTGCTGCTCGCCGGGCTGGCGGCGGCGCTCGCCGGGCTGTGGCTCGGCGGCCGCCGGTCGGTGCGCAGCCGCTACCGGCCCGACCGGTGGGGCGTCCGCGCCTGGCTGGTCGCGGGCTCCGGCATCGCCGTCGCCGCCCTGATGATCTGGGCGAACGCCTATGCGCCCGCCGCCCTCCACCCGCCCGCCGTCCCGCTCACCGCCCCCGTCCTCCCGCTCTGGCCGGCCGTCTCCGTTCTCGTGGGGCTGCTGCCCGCGTTCGTCGCCCCGCTTCCGCCGCGCGCGGACCGGGCGGAGCAGGGGGAGCGGACGGACCGGGCGGAGCGGACGGACCGGGCCGGGGCCGGGGCCGGTGGCCGTGCCCCCGAAGTCGATCCGTGTGCGAAGGAGACCGTCCAGTGATCCGGTTCGAGCAGGTCTCGGTCACCTACGGCGATGCCGCGGCGCCCGCCGTCCAGGGCATCGACCTGACCGTCCCCGAGGGCGAACTGTGCCTGCTGATCGGCCCCTCCGGCGTCGGCAAGTCCACCGTCCTGAACGCCGTCTGCGGCCTCGTCCCGCACTTCACCGGCGGCACCCTGCGCGGCCGGGTCACCGTCGACGGCCGGGACACCCGCACCCACAAACCCCGCGAACTGGCCGATGTCGTCGGCACCGTGGGCCAGGACCCGCGGGCGCACTTCGTCACCGACACCGTCGAGGACGAACTCGCCTACGGCATGGAGTCGCTCGGTCTCGCCCCCGACGTGATGCGCCGCCGCGTCGAGGAGACCCTTGACCTGCTGGGTCTGGCCGAGCTGCGCGACCGGGCCCTCACCACGCTGTCCGGCGGGCAGATGCAGCGGGTGGCGATCGGTTCGGTGCTCACCCCCCACCCCAAGGTCCTGGTGCTCGACGAGCCGACCTCGGCGCTCGACCCCGCCGCGGCCGAAGAGGTCCTCGCCGTACTCCAGCGCCTGGTCCACGATCTCGGCATCACGGTCCTGCTGGCCGAACACCGCCTGGAGCGGGTGGTCCAGTACGCCGACCAGGTCATCCTGCTCCCTTCCCCGGGCGCACCCCCGGTCGTGGGCACCCCCGCCGACATCATGGCGGTCTCGCCCGTCCACCCCCCGGTGGTGGCTCTCGGCCGCCTCGCCCGCTGGTCCCCGCTCCCGCTCTCGGTACGCGATGCCCGCCGCAAGGCCGCACCCCTGCGCGAGCGGCTGACGGGGGTCAGGCCACCGGCACCGGGTACGGTCGGGCGCGTGGCGGGCACGCCGGCCGTGCCGGCCCCTGCTTCCGCGGGCATCCCGGCCGGTGCTTCCGCGGGCTCCCCGGCCGGTGCTTCCGTCCCGGCCGGTGCCGCGGCGGCCGTCTGCGGGCTCGCTGTCCGCCGGGGCCGGACCGAGGCGCTGTACCAGGTGGACCTGACCGTGCACACCGGCGAGACCCTTGCCCTGATGGGCCGTAACGGGGCGGGGAAGTCCACCCTCCTCTCCACCCTTGTCGGTATGCACCCACCGTTCTCCGGCACGGTGCGGGTCGGCGGCGCCATCCCGCACCGCACCAAGCCCCGCGATCTGCTGCGGCATGTCGGCCTGGTCCCCCAGGAACCCCGCGACCTGCTCCACGCGGACACCGTCGCCGCCGAATGCACCGCGGCCGACCAGGACGCGGGCGCCCCCGCCGGCAGTTGCCGGGCCCTGGTGACCCGGCTGCTGCCGGATGTGCCGGACTCCGTGCACCCCCGCGATCTGTCCGAGGGCCAGCGTCTCGCCCTCGCCCTTGCGGTCGTGCTGACCGCCCGTCCTCCGCTGCTGCTGCTCGACGAGCCCACCCGCGGCCTGGACTACGCCGCCAAGGCCCGTCTGGTCGAGGTACTGCGCAGCCTGGCCGGCGAGGGCCACGCCATCGTCCTGGCCACCCATGACGTGGAACTCGCCGCCGAACTGGCTCATCGCGTCGTCATCCTCGCCGACGGTGAGATCGTCGCCGACGGTCCCACCGATGAGGTCGTGGTCTCCTCGCCTTCCTTCGCACCGCAGGTTGCCAAGGTGCTGGCCCCGCTGTCCTGGCTGACCGTTCCTCAGGTGGCCCACGCCCTGGAGGACACCGCATGACCGCGCTGCCGCACGGGCCGGCCGGCGACGAGGCCCTCACCGGCACCGGCGCCGGTCATGGTCCCGGCGCCGGACCCGGCTTCGGCCGCCAGGCCCGTGCCGTACGGCTCGGGCCCCGTTCCGTCGCCGCCCTGGTCCTCATCTCGGCCATCGGTGTGATGGCCTTCGGGTGGCCGCTGCTCGCCGACTCCGCCTCCGGGCTCGCCCATTCCAAGGACGCGCCCTGGCTGTTCGCCGCGCTGCTGCCGATGCTGCTCGCCGTTGTCGTGGCGACCATTGCCGACACCGGTCTGGACGCGAAGGCCATCGCCATGCTCGGCGTCCTGGCCGCGGCCGGGGCCGCGATGCGCCCGCTGGGTGCGGGGACCGCCGGTATCGAGCCGATGTTCTTTCTGATGGTGCTGTCGGGGCGGGTCCTTGGGCCCGGCTTCGGGTTCGTACTGGGTTCCGTGGCGATGTTTGCTTCGGCACTGCTGACCGGCGGGGTCGGCCCCTGGATGCCGTTCCAGATGCTGACGATGGGGTGGGTGTCGATGGGCGCCGGACTGCTGCCGGGACCCGACCGGCTGCGCGGCCGCCGTGAGCTGGCCGTGCTCGCCGCCTACGGAGCCGTCTCCGCCGTCCTCTACGGCCTGGTCATGAACCTCCAGGGCTGGCCCTATATCGGCGGCATGGCCTCGGGCGTCTCCTTCGTGCCCGGCGACCCGCTCGGCCACAACCTCGCCCGCTATCTCGCCTACTGCCTCGCCACCTCCCTCGGCTGGGATCTCCCCCGGGCCCTGGTCACCGTGCTCCTCACCTGCACGCTGGGCGGCACCGTCCTCAAGGCCCTGCGCCGCGCCACCCGCCGGGCCGCCTTCGACGTCCCCGTCTCGTTCACTCCCGACTCGTCCACTCCCGGCTCGGCCGCTCCCGTCCCGTCCCCTCCCGTCCCGTCCCCTCCCGTCCCGTCCCCTCCCGATCCGCCCGACGGGGCCGCTCCGGGCACTACAGCCGCTGGATGATCGTCCCCGTCGCCAGCGCCCCGCCCGCGCACATGGTGATCAGGGCGAATTCCTTGTCCCGGCGTTCGAGTTCATGGAGTGCGGTGGTGATGAGCCGGGCTCCGGTGGCGCCGACCGGGTGGCCCAGGGCGATCGCGCCGCCGTTCACGTTCACCTTCTCCAGGTCCTGCTCGAAGACCTGCGCCCAGGAGAGCACGACGGAGGCGAAGGCTTCGTTGATCTCGACGAGATCGATGTCCTTGAGGGACATCCCGGCCTTGCCGAGCACGGCACGGGTGGCGTCGATGGGGCCGTCCAGATGGAAGTGCGGATCGGAGCCGACCAGCGCCTGGGCCACGATGCGGGCCCGTGGCTTGAGCTTGAGGGCGCGCGCCATGCGCTTGGAGGCCCACATCACCGCGGCCGCTCCGTCGGAGATCTGCGAGGAATTGCCCGCCGTGTGGACGGCGGTCGGCATCACGGGCTTGAGGCCGCCCAGCGCCTCCATGCTGGTGTCGCGCGGTCCTTCGTCGCGGTCGACCAGCCGCCACATGCCCTGGCCCGCGGCCTGTTCGTCCTCGGTGGTGGGGACCTGGACGGCGAAGGTCTCCCGTTTGAAGCGTTCCTCGGCCCAGGCGGCGGCCGCCCGCTCCTGTGAGATCAGGCCGAGCGAGTCGACGTTCTCGCGGGTCAGCCCCCGGTTGCGGGCGATGCGTTCGGCCGCTTCGAACTGGTTGGGCAGATCGACGTTCCACTCGTCGGGCCAGGGCTTGCCGGGGCCGTGCTTGGAGCCGCTGCCGAGCGGCACCCGGGACATCGCCTCGACGCCACAGCCGATGCCGATGTCGATGACACCGCCCGCGATCATGTTGGCCACCATGTGGTTGGCCTGCTGGGAGGAGCCGCACTGGCAGTCCACGGTGGTCGCGGCCGTCTCGTACGGGAGGCCCATCGCCAGCCAGGCGTTGCGTGCCGGGTTCATGGACTGTTCACCGGCGTGGGTGACCGTGCCGCCGACGATCTGTTCGATGCAGTCGGGCTGGATGCCCGTACGGGCGAGGAGTTCGCGGTAGGTCTCGCCCAGGAGGTAGGCGGGGTGCAGATTGGCGAGCGCGCCCGCGCGCTTGCCGATGGGAGTGCGTACTGCTTCGACGATGACGGGTTCCGCGGCCATGACTGACTCGTCCTCTCCTCACGTCCGCGGGCGTCCCGGCACCCACGGAAGAAGAACTAGTACGCGTTCTAGTTCTACAAACAGTCTTATGAGCCGCCCTCCGGGGCGCAAGGGGCGTGCAACACCCTTGTCCGCAAGGGGAGTAGTCGCACCCCTTGCCTCTTGCGGAACTCGTCACTACCTTCACCGCGACCCATATCTGATGAGCCGTCAGAAGTCCGGATGGACCAGGAGCCGCCGATGCCATGCCCCGCATTGCCCGAAGGGTTCGACTTCACCGACCCCGACGTCTACCAGACCCGCGTTCCGCTCCCCGAGTTCGCGCAGCTGCGGCAGACCGCGCCCGTGTGGTGGAACGCCCAGCCGCACGGCATTGCCGGCTTCGGCGACGACGGCTACTGGGTCGTCACCCGCCATCAGGACGTCAAGGAGGTGTCGACCAAGCCGGAGATCTTCTCCGCGAACCTCAACACCTCGATCATCCGCTTCCACGCGTCCATGACCCGTGAGCAGATCGACGTACAGAAACTGATCATGCTGAACATGGACCCGCCCGAGCACACCAGGGTCCGCCAGATAGTGCAGCGCGGCTTCACCCCGCGCTCCATCCGCGCCCTGGAGGGCGCGTTGCGCGACCGTGCGGCGCACATCGTCGCCGAGGCGCGCCGCAGCGGCTCCGGGGACTTCGTCACCGACGTCGCCTGCGAGCTCCCCCTCCAGGCCATCGCGGAACTCATCGGCATCCCCCAGGACGACCGGGCCCGTATCTTCGACTGGTCGAACAAAATGGTCGCGTACGACGATCCCGAACTGGCCATCACCGAAGAGGTCGGCATCAACGCGGCCATGGAGCTGATCTCGTACGCGATGAATCTCGCCGCGGCGCGCAAGGAATGCCCGGCCGAGGACATCGTCAGCCGGCTGGTGGCGGCGGAGCACGAGGGGAATCTCGGCTCCGACGAATTCGGCTTCTTCGTGCTGCTGCTGGCGGTGGCCGGGAACGAGACGACGCGCAATGCCATCACCCACGGGATGCATGCCTTCCTCACCCATCCCGGCCAGTGGGAGCTCTACAAGCGCGAGCGCCCCGGGACGGCGGCCGAGGAGATCGTCCGGTGGGCGACGCCGGTGGTCTCCTTCCAGCGCACCGCCACCCAGGACACCGAACTGGGCGGCGCGAAGATCAAGAAGGGCCAGCGGGTGGGGATCTTCTACTCCTCCGCCAACAACGACCCGGAGGTGTTCGACCACCCCGAGGTCTTCGACATCACCCGCGACCCCAACCCCCACCTGGGATTCGGCGGCGGCGGACCGCACTTCTGCCTCGGCAAGTCCCTTGCCGTCCTGGAGATCAACCTGATCTTCAACGCCCTCGCGGACGCGATGCCCGGCATCTCCCTGGCAGGCGATCCGCGCCGACTCCGCTCGGCCTGGCTCAACGGCGTCAAGGAGCTACGGGTTCACTACGGCTGACCGGCGAGGCCGCAGCGCAGGGGTGCGGCGGAGGGGAGGTGCGAGCGGCAGGCGGGAGGGCGGGCGGCGCACGTCAAGCGGGTGGGAACGGGTGAGCGGGCGGGAGCAGGCGGGAGCGGGCGGGAGCGGGCGGGAGCGGGCGCGCGGCGAAAGCCGGACCGGCGGTATGTCCGAAAACGGTTCCGCCCTCAACCTTGCCAGCTGTCATGGGCAGACTTACATTCAACTGGCCAGTAACACCCGGCAGTTCGGCATTATCGCGCACGGCCCGGCAGCGCGCACCCCCGAGCCACACGTTCTCCCCCATATGCGCACACGGCGGCTCGCCATGCGTCTTCGGCGCCACGCGCACCTCACCCCGCGCACCCCGCGCATCTGCATCTCCCACGGCTCCACAGTGCACTCCACCGCTCTTCGAAGGGGACATACCGTTATGAAGGACGCACACGGCAGACCTGTCACGGGACGCATCAGCTGGCGGAAGTTCGCCGTGCTGTCCGTCCCGGCCCTCGCCGGCACCGCCGCCCTGGGCATCGCCCTGGCCAACGGGGCGCTGGCGGCGTCATTTGCCGTCTCGGGACAGCAGTTCAAGGTCTCCGCCGACAGCCTCACGGGCAAGGGATTCGCCCAGTACGGCAGTGTGGACGCGAACGCCAGGGGTGATCTCCTGCCGGTCGCCGTCACCGCCATCAAGACGGCCCAGCTGAACCATCTGTGCCAGTCGGTCGTCACCCACCTGCCGGTCGTCGGCGATATCTCGCTCAACCTCAGCGCCGGTACGGGCAGCAAGCCCGTCGAGGCAGCCGATCTCTTCGTGGACGCCACCCAGCTCTCCGGCAATGCGTCCTTCCACCACATCGAAATCGGCCGGGACGCCTCCACCCTCGACAAGGGGCCGGACAGCGCCCAGGGGATGCAGGACCTCTTCGCCCAGCAGGCCGATGACGTCAACATCAGCAATCTGAGGCAGACCGCCTGGGCCACCAACGCAGGGACGTTCAAGCTGTCCGGCCTGAGCATGAAGATCTCCAAGGGCAAGAAGGAATGCTTCTGACCTGGCGGCGCTGGCGAACGGGGCGGCCCTTCTGGGGCGGTCTGGTGACCGTCATCGCCGGCGCCGAGATCTGTGCCATCCCCCTGGCACCGCTGAAGATCATGCTGCAACAGGGCATCGCCGGTATCCCGTCCGTGCTGATGGGGCTGGTGATGATCGTGATGGCGCTCTCGGCGTGGTTCGCGCCGCACTACCGCGGACTCGCGGGTGTGCTCACGGTGCTCTGTGCGGCGGCCGCGCTGGTGATGTCCAACCTCGGTGGCTTTCTGATCGGCACCGTCCTCGGGATTCTCGGCGGCTCGATGATCTTTGCCTGGCAGCCGGTCGTACCCGCGGAACCCGCAACGTCCGCGCCGCCGGCGGCCAGTGGCGAGCCCGGCCCGCCCGCGGCCAGTGGCGAGCCCGGCCCGCCCGCGGCCAGTGGGGAGCCCGGCCCGCCCGCGCCCGCGACAGCGCCCGCGACCGGCGAACCGTAGCCCCTGCCGGCCGGCGCCGGCCCGTACGCGTACCCCCACACCTCCGTCCGCGTACGGAACCCGAACGCTGCCCGCACCGTCCGCCGCACCACCCCTCCGGCCCCCGCCCCTCAGAAGGAGACCCACGATGACGATGACGCAGCCCGCCCGCCGTGCCCCCCGTCAGCGCGCCTTACTCACCGCCGGTACCGGGATCGTCGCGGCCCTCGGCCTGTCGCTCGCCATGACCGGCTCCGCGACGGCACAGCCCGCCGGGACGCCGTCCGCCGCGGCGGCCTCCACGACCGTGAGCCCCGCAGGTCACAGCTTCACCGCCACGCTCAGCGGCAAGGCCACCTTCAAGGCCGGTTCGGTGACCGTCACGTGCGCGACCTCGTCCTCCAGCGGGCAGGTCCCGGCCGCGCCCGGCAACCAGAACCCGGCCGGTCCGGTGAGCAGTTCCACCACTCCGGCGACCTACGGCTCCTGTACGACGAGCATGCCCGGTGTCAGCGCGACCGTGACCACGACGGGCGCCTGGGGCGTGGCCATGCAGAACGGGGCGCCGGTGACCGCCGGACTGACCATCCCCGTGGGCGGGTTCGTGCTCAAGACCAGCGGTCTTGCCTCCTGCACGGTGACCGCGGCCCCCACCTCGGCGGCAACGGTGAACGGCACCTGGACCAACGGCGCACCGTCCACCCTCACCTTCACCAACGCGTCGGTGCCGGTGAAGGTGACCGGCAGTTTCGGCTGCCCCACCAGCTCGACCAGCTCGACGTTCAACGCCGTCTACCGGGTCAGCGACACCACCGCCCCCGCATCCCAGATCACCGTCACCGGCTGAACGACGGACCGGCAGGCCGGCAGACCGGCCACGGGTAACGGGTGACGGGTAACGGGTAACGGGTGACGGGTAACGGGTAACGGGTGACGGGTAACGGGTGACGGGTGACGGCCGTTGCATACGGCCGTCACCCGTCCCGTCCCTTCCCTTCCCCTTCCCGTCCCGTGGTGGGCCGTTGCCCTCTCGGCTCAGCGCGCGGTCAGGCCCGCGGACGCCACGGTCAGCAGCGCCGCCAGCGCCACCGTGCCACTCAGCAGCGCGGTGACCAGCCGTCGCCGCAGGGCCCGGTAGACGCCTTCGTATTCGGTCCGCAGCGCGGCACTGCGCACCGCGACGCGCTCCAGATAGGCTCGTGAGATGTCGCGCTGGTCCTGGCAGTAGCGCAGCTCCACTTCCCGCCGCTGGGAATCGGTGAGCCAGGGCAAACCGGCGCAGAAGGCCTGAGCGCGGGTGCGGGCCCGGTCCTTCTCCGCCTCCCAGAGGAGAAATCCCTCGATCTCGTTGATGGCCTGGTCCTGGTCCTGGTCCTGGTGCTGACCCTGGTCCCGGTGCTGGCCCTGATGCCGGCCCATCTGCGTACCGTCCCCCCTCCACATTCCGATGCCCGTTCCGCCGGACCTTCCGATATCCGATCCGATATCCGATCCGATATCCGTCCCGCTGTCCTCACTCATATGCGTGCTCCGATGCCGGCGACGGGCGCTTCCTCGGTATGTGCCAGGGCCCCGGCCTCGCCTGCGATCTCCGGGTGGTGCAGGTCGAATGCCGGGGATTCGGAGCGAATACGCGGCAGGGTGAGAAAGTTGTGCCGGGGCGGCGGGCAGGACGTCGCCCACTCCAGCGAACGGCCGTAGCCCCACGGGTCGTCGGCCTCGACCTTCTCGCCGTACTTCGCGGTCTTCCAGACGTTGTAGAAGAACGGCAGGAGGGAGAGCCCGAGGAGGAAGGAGAAGATGCTGGAGAGGGTGTTCAGAGCGGTGAATCCGTCGGCGGCCAGATAGTCGGGGATACGGCGCACCATGCCCTCGGCGCCCAGCCAGTGCTGGACGAGGAAGGTGCCGTGGAAGCCCACGAACAGCGTCCAGAAGGTGATCTTCCCGAGCCGCTCGTCCA
>NZ_JBSHBP010000041.1:0-77935 GCF_053612065.1 Streptomyces sp. NPDC054765
GGGCGAGGCTTCTTCTTCCCCATGCTCTCCATGATGGACATCCTCCCGGGGCAGAACCCCTGATCTCTGATGTCCGTCAAAGCGGATCAAGCCCAGTCCGGCTGTATGCCGACTACATGCACACCGAGTACGGCGACCTCGACTCCGACTACGTCTTCGTCAACCTCTGGGCCGCCCCGCGCGGGCACGCGATGAACTACGCGGCGGCCTACGACCTGGTCAGACGGCTCCGTCGAAGGACCGGCATCTCCTTTGACCCGCACTGGTACCGCCACACCTACGCCACCAGGCTGCTGCGAGGCGGTACCCCGGTCGAGGTTGTCAGCAAATTGCTGGGACACGTCAGCCTGACCACCACGACCGAGACATACGGGCACCTCACCGCCGAGGACGCCCGGAAGGCGCTGGAGGCCGTCGGCTGGTTCGACGGTACGGAGGTACGGCTGTGAACGAGACCTCGCACCTGCCCGCCGACCCGGGAGAGGCGGGGCCCGAACGCCCCAGGCTCCAGCTGCACACAGGGCAACGCATCGAGGAACCCACTCGGCGAAACGTCTGGGACATCGAGTACGACCGGGACGTCTGGCGGCTACGCGAACTGGGGATCAAGGCCAAGATCGCCCACATCCTCTTCGACCGGATCCCACAGCCCTGGCTGAAGGATTTGGCAAAGCCGTGGGCCCGGTGGCGGCTCAGCACAGGGCTTGGCGCCGAGTCGGCAGCCTCCGGCACGCGAGCCATTACCCACTTCGCGCAGTTCCTCGCATCGCCTGCGGTCCGCGTCGTCCGCCTTGATCAGGTCGACCGGCCGTTGCTGGAGAGGTATCTCGCCCAACTGCACGTCGACTATGCGGGCCGAGCGGTGCACCGGAACTTCATCGGACAGCTCAATCTCTTTTTCCTGGCCATCCGTCAGCACCGCTGGAACGACACCCTGCCCGCAAGCGCTGTGTTCTTCCCCGAGGACTTTCCCCGTTACGACGAGCGGCTGCCCCGGGCGCTGAGCGAATTGGTGATGACGCAGTTGGAGCAGCCCTCGAACCTGGACCAGTGGAAGAACCCGGCCTACCGGCTGGTCACGCTCATCCTGATGCGCTGCGGACTGAGGATCACCGACACGGTTCGGCTGCCGCACGACTGCATCGTCCACGACGCCGATGGGGCCCCCTACCTGCGCTATCTGAACCACAAGATGAAACGTGAAGCGCTCGTCCCCATCGACGAAGAGCTTGAACGCGAGATCCGGGATCACCAGCGCCGCCTTCGTGATCGCTGGCCACACGGCACTCCGGTGCTCTTCCCGCGATCCCTGAGGAATCCTGACGGGCACGAGCCTACGGACCACAACGTCTACCGGAGGGCGATGCAGCAGTGGCTGAAGGCATGCGACGTCCGTGACGAACACGGTCGCCTCGTGAAGGTCACCCCTCACCAGTTCCGTCACACACTGGGAACACGGCTGATCAACCGAGATGTCCCGCAGGAAGTCGTGCGCCGGATACTCGACCACGACTCCCACATGATGACGGCGCGTTACGCCCGGCTGAGCGACACCACAATCCGTCGGCATTGGGAGCAGGCCCGCAAGGTCGACATCACTGGCCAGGCCGTCGCCCTCGACCCCGAAGGTCCGTTGGCCGAGGCGTCCTGGGCCAAACAGCGTCTTGGCCGCGTCACTCAGGCCCTGCCCAACGGCTTCTGCGGCTTGCCGGTGCAGAAGAGCTGTCCGCACGCCAATGCCTGCTTGACGTGCCCGATGTTCGTGACAACGCCGGAGTTCCTGCCACAGCACCGGCAGCAGCGCCAACAGCTCCTACAGATTGTCTCGGCGGCCGAGGCCCGCGGCCAGCTCCGCGTCGTCGAGATGAACCAGCAGGCCCTCGGCAGCCTCGACCGGATCATCACTTCCCTGGAGGACGACGAAGATCCCGGCGGAGCGGAGGTGACTGATGCGTGCTGACAACTCCCGCCATATCGTCGCCGCGGCCGGCAACCGCCACGAGTACACCCGCGCCAAGGCGATCAAGGCCCTACGCGAGATCGATGCCGCGGGCACAGCCGTCACCTTCGACAGCGTGGCCCGTGCCGCCGGCGTCTCAAGATCTTGGCTCTACACCCAGCCAGACCTGCGAGCCGAGATCGAACGCCTGCGGACCGAACGGCAGCGAGCCTCCGCCGACCCGATTCCAGCCCGGCAGCGAGCCTCCGACGGTTCGCTCATCCGGCGCCTGGAGGCCGCCAACGAACGCAACCGCCGCCTCACCGAGGAGAACCGCCAGCTCCGAGAGCAACTCGCCCACGCGCTCGGCGACCTCCGCGCCGCCAGGCTCCAGAGCCCACCCATCCCTGAGGCCCGCCGCCAAGGTCGAGGTTCGGCAACGATCGGGCCCTGCTGACAGGACCCTGGCCAGCCTCGTGAGCTGCCTCGTGGACGCTGTCCTCACCACATAGCCCCAGGTCAGCGAGGCACAGCATTCCGAAGCTCAAGATAACGATCGTTTGCCGACAGGCGGCCGACGCGTCCAGTGAACCCGTGCAATCCGGGGGTTCGCGGCGGCGCGAATCCCATCAGATCCGATGGTGATTGCTGACAGGGTTTGACGACAGATTGGGTCCGATCCTCCGTACGGAAGGGGCCCCGAGTGGCGAACCTGGTCTACAAGCGGGTCTCGACCGACCAGCAGTCCACCGCCCGGCAGAACCTCGTCCTTCACGAGGCCGGGATCGAGGACCCGGTCGTCTTCGAGGAGGACCCGGGCACCTCCAGCCGCCTCCATCCCCTCCAGCGCCCGAAGTTCCGCGAACTCCTCAGGCACGCGGCCGGGCGACACCGTGCACATCTCCGAGATGTTCCGCCTCGTCCGCGGCACCGGACACATCCTCGACGTGCTCGACGTCCTGCACCGCGAACAGGTAGCACTGCGCATCCACGACGGCGCGTTCTCCGCGATGGACCTCACCGCCCGCCACCCGCGCACCGGAGAACTGCTCTCCACCGTGAAGTTCATGGTGCAGACCCTCGCCGCCGCCGGCGAACTCCAGCGCGACCTCCAGCGCGAGCTGACCTACGACGGACTGCGCGCCGCCGAGGCCAAGGGCAGCAAGGGCGGGCGCCGCCCCGCCGTGGCGGCCACGAAGACCGGCGACGTCCGCGCCGCGTACCTGGAGGGCCGCTCCATCGCCGCCCTCGCCCGCGACCACGGAGTCAGCCGCGGCGCGATCCGCACGGCCGCCGCCGACCTCCTGCCCGACCACACCGCCACCGAGGAGGCCGCCGCCCCTGAGCTCCCTCGTCCAGGTCGAACAGGGACAGTTGGGCTCCGGGGTGCGGGCGTTCGCGGCGTCCCCCATCAACACCGTATGGCTGGAGCTGTCCCTGACCGCCATCGACCTGCTCGCCTGGACCCGCACCCTGCTGCTGGACAGTGAACTGGCCACCGCTGAACCAAAGGAGCTCCGCTACCGACTCCTGCACGCCGCCGCCCGCATCACCCGCGGCGGACGGCGCCTGCGACTACGGATCGCCACCACCTGGCCCTGGCGACATGAACTGACCGGCGCATTCGCCCGTCTGGACGCCCTGCCCCGACCAGCCACCCGACCACCGCCACCGTCCCTGCCCACCCACGACCGAGAACCCCGCAGAACCCGGCCGAGCGTCGGGCCGTCACCATGCCCAGCCGCTGGCTACTGACCAAAATCGCCCACCGCACCAAACCATTGCAGCCACTCGAAGCGAAACAGGGAGGTTAAGCCTTCCAACGGCATTTCGTGCAGGGAATCATGGCGGGTTCGGTCAAGTAACCCGCCGGCGCAGGAACGGCAACCGGGCCCGCCGGAGCCGGCGTTGCGGCGTGGACGGGCCCAGCTTTCCGCCCCGTGTACCGGAGGGCACGGGAGGACACCATCAAGCAGCCTCAGTAGGCGGGAAACGCCCAGCCTCCGGGGTAGAACGGTTCCCGGTCTGCGCGGAAGGCGCTCGTCGCGCGGGCCAGGGCGCCCGGCTGCAGTTCGTTGACGTGTCCCGCGGCCGCGAGGGAGGCCAGCGTCGTACCGCCGAGGAAGGCCGCGCCCAGCTCGATCGAGGTCAGCTGGAGGTCGGCAGGGTCACGGGTGCGCTCGCAGGTGGCCGTGCCGCCGTCGGCCTGCAGCCGGTAGCGCCCGGTGTTCCAGGGGCAGAAGCGGTCCTCCACATCCAGGACGAGGTCCAGCGGCGTCGCATAACGGCGCCCCGCCAGGGCCCGGTCGACATCGACCAGGCGCACCCACAGCCGGTCCACTTGCGCGGAGCGCACCGCACGGGGATCGGTCAGCAGGTGAGGCAGCGGCTCGTCGACCGCCGCCTCGTACTCGATCCATGGCACGAGGTCGATGCCGGCGAGATAGCGCCACAGCGCGGCGTACGCCTGGCGGCAGACCGTGGTGAACTCCACGACCTCTACTGCGCTTTTGCTGTTGCCGAAGATGTCGAGTTCGCTCTTCATCCGGTAGAGCGCGTACCCGGTGGCTTGGCCGCCCGAATCCCGGTGCACGGCGAAGCGCAGTGAGGTCGCACCCCCGCGCGCCTGCGGCTCGTCGAACAGGCGGCTGTTCCAGGAGCGGTCGTTCCGGTCGGGCCGGCCGACTGCGCCGATACGGGCTCGGTCGTAGACCTTCTCGATCAACGGACGGGCTTCGTCACGGCCCAAGAGGTGAATGGTCCCGTCCCCGAATGCCGTCCCGGGCCGGAAGACCATAGAGCGCTTTTCGCACCGCAGCTGAGCCCCGCGCGTGGCGGGTCCGTAACCGAAGCGGCCGTAGATGCCGGCTTCGGCGGGGCGGAGCGCTGCAATCGGCTCACCGCAGGAATCGTGCAGTTCGGTGAGCTGTTTGCGCATCATCGCGGTAAGGATGCCGCGGCGCCGGTGGGTGGGGGCAACACCGACCCAGGTGACGCCCGCAACCGGGAGTACAGCCCCGGGGACGGTCAGCGAGCGGGTGTAGGCCGCGGCGCCGCCGACGGGGAGGTCTCCGTCGAACGCGGCGATCGTGCGATCCAGTTCCATCATGGTGCGCTCGTCGGCCAGTTCCTCGTCGGTCCGGTCGTCGCCGTAGGTGTTGGCGATCATGCGGGCCCACGGCGCGAACTCGCCATCGGTCAGGGGGCGGAGCGGGTAAGGATCAGTCACCGCTTCTGTGTAGCGAACGTCGCGGCGCCACGCGATCGAATTAACCGGCCGATATGCGATATGCGATATGCGATCGTCTCCTGAACGTGCACCGGTTAGGTTGGCGCGATGACTGAACTGCGAACCGAGCGTCTGCTGTTGCGTGAATGGCGGGAGTCCGACCTTGCTCCCTGGGCGGCGATGAATGCCGATCCCGAGGTCCGTGCGCACTTCCCGGAGGTGCTCACGCGGGAGCAGAGCGAGGCGTCCGTCGCTCGGTTCCAGGCGGATCTCGATGCGCGCGGCTGGGGGTGGTGGGCGGTCGAGGTGCGCACCGGCGGCGAGTTCATCGGGTTCACCGGGCTGGATCCGGTGGAGGAGGCCATGCCGTTCACCGGAGTGGAGGCCGGCTGGCGTCTGGCCCGGCAGGCCTGGGGGCACGGTTACGCCACGGAAGCTGCCGAGGCCGCCTTGGCCTTCGGCTTCACCGCCCTCGGCCTGCCGGAGATCCTGGCGGTGACCACCGCCACCAACCTCCGCTCACAGGCGGTGATGCGCCGCATCGGTATGACCCGCAACCCTGTCGACGACTTCGATGATCCTGCCGTGCCCGACGGCCCGCTGCGTCGGAGCGTGGTGTACCGGATCTCCGCCGAGGAGCAACGGAGCATGAAGCATCCATAAGGCCGGACGGCGCGGTGGCGTTCACGGGCGAAGCCCGGCACCGAACCTGACGGTTCCTCGCACCTCACCTGACGGCTCGCCATACTCGTTCCGCACCGGGGCGCCGCTTGTTTCCGTACGGCGCCCCGGTGGCGTGCGGTCACCGCCCTGCGGGGGCGGTGACCGGTGTCGGCAGCGCTTCCAGTCCGGGCGGCAGCGGCGCCGTGTGTATGACGCCCAGTCGTTGCGTCGCCCGGGTGAGTGCGACGTAGAGGTCGCTGGCTCCGAGTTCCGCCGGTTCCACCACGATCACCGTGTCGAATTCCAGGCCCTTGGCCTGCCGTGGGTCGATCAGCACCACCGGGCTGGTCAGATCCGGGGAGGGGCCGGCGGAGGCGGTCGGGAGGGCGGCGGAGAGGGCCTCGTGGTGGGAGCGCGGGGCGATCACCGCCAGCCGGCCTTCCTCATGGGTCTCCCGTGCGACGGCCTCGGCGACTGCGCGAGCGAGGTCGTCGGTGCGGTATGCCCAGGGGGGTACGCCGGTGGAGCGGATCGAGCGCGGCGGTTCGAACGAGGGGTCCGCGGACCGGGGCACCTGTGCCGCGAACTCCATGATCTCGGCCGGCGTGCGGTAGTTGACGCCGAGCCTGACGTGCTCCCATCGGTCCCCGACGTACGGCGCGAGGACGGTCTCCCATGAACCGCAGCCGCCCGGCTCGGCGGTCTGTGCCGGGTCGCCGACCAGGGTCATGGAGCGGGTGGGGCAGCGGCGCATCAGCAAGCGCCACATCATCACGGACAGCTCCTGTGCCTCGTCCACGATGAGGTGGCCGAACGCCCAGGTACGGTCGGCCGCGGCGCGTTCGGCGGCGGTGCGGTGGTCGGCCTCCTCGTGCCGGTCGGCGAGCCGTTCCGCGTCCACCAGGTCGTGGGCGGCCAGCACCTCCGAGTCGTCGTCGTCACGGTCCTCGAACTCCTGGGTGCGAGAGCCGTAGGAAAGGTCGAGCACGCCCTGGGCGTAGGCGATCCGCTCCTGGCGTCCGGCCTCCGCGGCGGCGCGGGCCGCGGAGTCGTCCTCGCCCAGGAGTTCGGCGGCCTCGTCCAGCAGGGGAATGTCCGCGGGGGTCCATTCGCCGTCCGTCCGGCGGATCACGTCCGCGTCGGCCGCCGGGAGGTGGGCGGGAGCGGCGAGGAAGTCGGCCACCAGCCGCTGCGGGGTGAGGTGGGGCCACAACTCCTCGATGGCGTGGTGCACTTCGGGACTGGTCGCGATCGCCTTGCCGAGCTGGGCGAGGTCGTCGGGCCCGAGGAAATTCGGCCCGCCGAAGGGGTCCGCGCCGATCCGGTCGGCCAGTTGCCCGGTGAGTGCGTCGATGATGCGGAACGCGAAGTGGGGACGGGCGAGGTTGTGCGGCAGCTTGGTCTCGCGGGCGAGGCGCCGCGCCTCGTGCGCCGTGTCGGCGTCCAGCCGCAGTTCACCGTCCTCGTGGTCGATGACGATCACTGGGCCGGGCAGGGTCTGCCGGTCCTGTACGTAGCGTGCCAGGGCGTCCGCCATCGCCGCGCTCCCCTTGACCCCGGCGGCTTCGGCGCTGTCGGTTGCGGTCGCCGTCACGCCCGGGAAGAGCTCAGCGGGTGTGGCGAGCAGGACGCCCGTCTCACCGAGCGCGGGCAGCACCTCCTCGATATAGCTGAGGAATGCGGGGTTGGGCCCGACGATCAGCACGGCGCGGCGGGCCAGCAGTTCACGGTGCGCATAGAGCAGATACGCGGCGCGGTGCAGCGCAACGACGGTCTTGCCGGTGCCGGGGCCGCCTTCCACGACGAGGACTCCGCGGTGCGGGGCGCGGATGATCCCGTCCTGCTCGGCCTGGATGGTCTGCACGATGTCGTGCATCCGTCCGGTGCGCGCCGTGTCCAGTGCGGCCAGCAGCACGGCGTCCGCGTCGGCACCCTCGTGTCCGGTGCGTTCGGTGTCGTCGAGGTCGAGGATCTCGTCATGGAGGGCGGTGACCCGCCGGCCCTCGGACGTGAGGTGACGCCTGCGGCGCAGCCCCATCGGAGTGTGCCCGGTGGCGAGGTAGAACGGGCGGGCCACGTCGGCCCGCCAGTCGACGACGAGCGGGGTGCGCTCCGCGTCGTCGCGCCGGATTCCGATGCGGCCGATGTGGTGGTCGCGGCCGTCCCGGAATACCAGCCGCCCGAAGCACAGGCCGTTC
The DNA here is from genome assembly GCF_053612065.1 of Streptomyces sp. NPDC054765. NCBI lineage: Bacteria > Bacillati > Actinomycetota > Actinomycetes > Kitasatosporales > Streptomycetaceae > Streptomyces > Streptomyces sp. NPDC054765. The sequence goes on from NZ_JBSHBP010000041.1 coordinate 8,030, forward strand.
TCGCCGGCGTCGAAAGCGGCCAGCAGACCCGAGTGTTCGGCCACCAGCACGTCGCGCTCCAGCCGCGCCTGGGCGTTGGTCCCACCCAGCGGCAGAGCTTCGTTGACCGCCCGCTCGGCGCCGGTCCGTAGTTCGGCGAGGCGTTGATGGAGCAGATCAATGAATTCCTGCTCGCGCCGCAATTCCTCGTTTGACAATTCAGCTCCGCTCGGATACAGTTCGAAATGAAGTTGGGCTTGCTTCCCGAATTCAGGAAGACATAGAAGCCCTCAATATACACAGAGAAATACCCCGGCCGCCAATGCGGTCCGGGGTATTTCTCTGTGTGCGGCAAGCGTTTTTACCTGAGAGCCGGGACGGTCAGCTCACGCCTTACCGCAACGCCGCGCCGGGCGGCCGGCAAGGTGCCGGGTCACCACGTGTGGGCGACGTCCACGATCAGCTGCTGACCGGACTGGAGCACCCGGAACGGCATCTTGGCGCGCACGCCCAGGCCGACCTGGGTCTGCCCCTCGAAGCTCGCCCCGAACTTGGTGTCCTGGAACGTCCTGTAGCCGGTGAGGTTCACCCCCGGCAGCGCCTTGCCCGCCGTCCCGGCATAGGTCCGCTTGCCGGTCGCCGGGTCGTAGCTGGGCGCGGACACAAAGATCTGCAGGATGGCGCCGCCGTTGACGGGTATGCGCTCGCCCGAGCCGTCCTGGTGGAACGCATCGACATAGCCGGCGTGGTAGCCGATCTTGCCGGTGCTGCCGGCGAGGTCGAAGACCATCCGGTCATAGCACGCGGTGTGGCTGGTCCTGATGTTCTTCAACGGCGTGGCGTCCGAGTCCGTCGCCGACTTGTCGCCGCTGCCCCAGAGGGTCGAGCAGGCCGAGGGGGCCTTGCCCGCCGGGCCGGTGGCGGCGCCGGCCACCCCGGCCGTGCCCGCCACCCCGACGGCCGCCAGCACGAACGCCGTGGCCACTGTCCCCAACCGTCGCATGAATTACCTCCAGAGAAGAGTGAATGCGGATGCGTGCGGAAGGACGGACGAGCGCGCTGCGGCGTTGTCCGTCCGCGGGCTTTTGGCCGACGGCAGGGCCACGTTGTCGCGAAATCGGACGTGTTGACGATCCGGGATGCTCCGGGCCGGCTGTCCCGCCGCCACCCCTGGTTCATTCGACGATCGCTCCCCTGGCCCTTCTCCTGCCGGCCGGCCGGCCGGCGACCCGGCACGGCCGGGCGGTGCGGCGCCACGGCGCGCCGTCAGCTGTCGACCACGTCGACCGTCACGCCCCGGCGGCGCAGTTCGGCCAGTTCCCCGGCCGGCGCGCCGTCGTCGGTGACGACCCGGTCGTAGCGGGCGATGTCGCTGTAGGCGTGGGTGGCGGTCTTGCCGAACTTGGTGTGGTCCACCAGCAGCAGTGACCGCTGTGCGCAGTCCAGCATGGCTTCCTTGATCTCGGCGTAATCGCGTATCGGGTGGAAGAGCCGGCCACCGAGAACGGACACCGCCGACATCACCGCGAGGTCGGCGTGGAGACGGCCGAGGGCACGCAGCACCTCGGGGCCGATGCAGGAGCCGAACTCGCCCCGGTAGCGGCCGCCGAGGAGGGTGACGTCGGCCCCCGGTGTCTCGTCGAACAGCCGGGCCACACCGAGGGAGTTGGTGACCACGGTGACCGCTTCGGTCCGCGCGATACGGGCCGCGAGCGGGAAGACCGTCGTCGAGTCGTCCAGCACGACGGTGCTTCCGGGCCGGATCTCGTCGGCGACGGCGGCACACAGCGTCTCCTTCACCGGGCGGTTCACACCGATGCGGAAGCGGGTTGCGGTCTCCATGGTGAGGGTCGGGAACGGCGCGGCCCGGCCGCGTTCCTTGCGCAGCAGCCGGCGTTCGGCGAGCTGGTCCAGATCGCGGTGCATGGTCGCGAGGCTGACCCCGAAGCGTCTGGCCAGGTCGTCGATACGTACTTCTCCGTGCTCGACGACGTGCGCCAGTACGTCCTGCCGTCGCCGGTCGACCTCGGCCAGCGACGACCGTGTGGAAGCCATCGGGGCCGCCCCTTTCCGGTCGGACAGCGGCAGTGCGCCTACCGCTGCGGGTAGATGACGGCCTTTACGGCGGTCGCGTCGTGGGTGGCGACGGTCAGTGCGCACTCGGCCTCGGCAAGACCGTAACCGTGCGAGACCAGGGAGTCGAGCCGGACCCTTCCGGACTCCACCAGGGCCATCGCGGCGGGCCAGGTGTGGGCGTAGCGGAAGGTGCCCGTCACCTCCAGTTCGTAGTTCTGGACCCGGCTCACGGGCAGCGGCACCTCGGCGCCGCCCATCCCGATGAGCACCACCCGGCCGGCCCGGCCCACGGTACGGATCGCCTCGCCGCTCACCGCGGGAACGCCGGAGCACTCCAGCAGGACGGTGGGCGTGTACGCCGCCTCGGGCAGCGGGGTGCGGGAGACATCGACGGCGGTGGCGCCGGTGGCCCTGGCGAGTTCGAGACGGTGCGGGAGGACATCGGTGACCAGCACTTCCCGTGCGCCGAAGGCTCGTGCCGTCTGGGCGGCGACCAGGCCGATGGGCCCGGCGCCGGTGATCAGAACGCGGTCACCGGGGGCGACGCGGGCCTTGCGGCAGGCCCAGACCGCCACGGACAGCGGCTCCAGCAGGGCCGCCTCCTCGACGGTGAGGGATTCGGGGACCTCGTGGGCGAAGTCCTGGTGCACGGCCAGGTATTCGCAGAAGGCGCCGTCGACCGGCGGCGTGGCGAGAAATCGCATGTCCGGGCAGAGGTTGTAGCGGCCCGGACGGCATTCGCCGCAGCGGCCACAGGGCGTACCGGGCTCAATGGAGACACGCCGGCCCATCCGGCGCGGATCGGCCCCGGGACCACAGGCGACCACGGTGCCGGCTGCCTCGTGCCCCAGCACGAGCGGCTCGCGCACGACGAAGTCGCCGATGCGTCCGTGACGGTAGTAGTGCACATCCGAACCGCAGGTCCCGACCGCCTCGACCCGGACCAGGACCTCTCCCGGGCCGGGGGCGGGAACGGGGCGTTCCTCGATGCTCAGCTGACCGGGTCCGTGCAGTACGGCGGCACGCATGGTGGCGGGAATCCCGGATGTAGCGGTCATGGCGGGCTCACGGCTCCCTCGGTGTGCGGGGACGGGGCATGGCGCGATCGGCTCCGGACCGGTGCGCGCCCCTTGGTTTCGGCGGTACCGCTTCTTTTTTATCAGATGAGTCTTGACTTCGCACAAAATGCGAGAAGACTTGCGCCGGTCCACCGTCCGCCTCCGCATACGGCGGTGCGCCCCTCCCTCCTCGCTCACCCGATCAAGACCAGCCCCTGGAGAGTCCATGCGCAGCTCCGCTCACCCCCGGCCGGCCCCGGTCACCGGTCCCCCGGCGGCCGGCCGCGGCCCTTCCCGCTCCGCCCGCCTGGGCATACCCCCGGCTCTCGCCTGGGGCTTCGTGGGAGTCCTGCTGTTCATGACCGGCGACGGCGTGGAGACCGGGTTCTTCTCGAAGTACCTGGCCGACCAGGGCATGGCCAAGGCCGATGCCGCGGTGGTCATCGCCGTCTACGGCATCACGGTCGCCGTCGGCTCCTGGCTCTCGGGAGCCCTCTCGGACCTGTGGGGACCGCGGCGGGTGATGACGGCCGGTTTCGCCATCTGGCTCGTCTTCCAGCTGCTCATGCTGACGGTGGCATTGCCGGCCATGAACTACTGGCTGCTGCTGCTCATCTACGGGCTGCGCGGATTCGGATACCCCTTGTTCGCCTACGGGTTCCTGGTGTGGGTCACCGCGGCGACCCCGCCGCAGCGACTGGGAACAGCGGTCGGCTGGTACTGGTTCGCCTTCACCGGCGGTCTGCCGACCCTCGGTTCACTGGTCGCCGGCACCACGATCCCGCTGGTCGGCGCCTACCACACCCTGTGGTACGCGCTCGGCCTGGTGGCCCTCGGCGGGCTGCTCGCCCTGCTGCTGGTGCGCGAGCCCACCGGCCGGTCCGCACTCGCTCCGGCCGGCGGGCAACCGCTCGCCACACTGGCCGGCAGTGTCTCGATCATGCGGCGCCGTCCGCGGGTGGCCATCGGAGCCGCGGTGCGCGTCTTCAGCACCGGTTCCCAGTTCGGTTTCCTGGTCTGCCTGCCGTTCTTCTTCACCGAGACGGTCGGCTTCAGCACCTCGGCCTGGCTGCGCCTGCTCAGCGTGATGTTCGCCGCGAACATCTTCGCCAACCTGTTCTTCGGAGCCGTCGGCGACCGCCTCGGATGGCAGCGCACCATGACCTGGTTCGGCGCCGTGGCCTGCGCGGTGACCTGTCTGGCGCTGTACTACGTACCGGTCGTGACCGGCCCGCACTTCGCCGCCGTCGCGCCGGCCGCCGCCCTCTACGGCATCGCCCTGGCGGGCTACGTACCGATCTCGGCACTGGTCCCCGCGCTGGCGCCACGCCACAAGGGGCAAGCCATGTCCGCGCTCAATCTCGGCGCCGGCGCGAGCACCTTCGCCGGCCCCGCCATCGTCGCGCTCGCCCTGGGCCCGGTCGGTGTCGAGGGCATCGTCTGGATCTTCGCCACCCTGCACCTCGCCACCGCCTTCGCCATCCGATTCCTGACACCCGACCCGGAGTTCACCTCGCCCGACGCTCCACCGGCCGTCGACGACGCGGGCCTTCGCGCCGGACATCACCGACCCGCGCAGCACTCACACTGACGCCTGCGCGGCCGCGCGTGCACGGGCGGCCGCCGCGCGCGCCGGGTCGCCGAGCTGTTCCTCCAGCCGGGCCTTGGCCGACCAGTTGTACGGACAGACCGGACGCAGCTGGATACGTTCGCTGAGCAGGGCCCGCGCCAGATCGGTGCGGCCCGCGCGGATGGCGGCCTCGACCAGGGTCCGCTGGATCGCGTCCCGTTGGGCGTGACTGCCGCCGAAGGTGTTCAGACGGTGGCGGACGGGGAGCAGCAGCTCGACGGCCCGGCCGTAGTCCTGGCGGCCGTACGCGATCAGCGCGCGGCAGACAGGCAGTCCGATCCCGGCCGTCATGGCACGGTTGGACACACCGGGCTCCGCCGCCAGCCAGTCCTCCCGGTCCCGGACCAGGCGCTGTGCCCGGTCGATGCGGCCCGCCCCTACATAGGCCATGACCGCGTGTGCGTCGTTGAAGGCGTAGTGCGGGCCGTCGTGGCGGCTCTCCCAGGCGTCGGCGAGCCGGGCCCACCGTGCGCTCTGTTCCTCCTGTGCCAGGTACAGCCGCCACAACAGGGCGGCGGAGTCCAGCAGTTCCATCGCCATACCCGCCGTACCGTCGTGGTGGAGCGAGGCGTCGTAGATCTCCAGGACCCGCGCGGTGTCGCCGAGTTCCAGTGTGTAGAGGGCGTAGTGCCACCAGTTGTGGACAGTGAGCAGGCTGTCGCGGGCCCAGTCGTCCGTGCGGGCGTCGAGAAAGCGGATCCCGTCCGTGAAGCGCCCCCGCATCTCGTAGGTGTGCACGACGCTGTGGATGCCCCATACGTCGCCGGGATGCTGCGCGAGGGCCGCCAGGCCGACCTCCTCTGCACGTTCGTAATGGCCCGACTCCTCCAGGCCGAACGCATACATGCCGAGCAGCGGCCCACGGTGGGGGTCGTCCTCGTCCCAGGCGTCCAGGGCTCCGCCGACGCGGTCCCGGAGGCGCTGGGCATCCCCGGTGAGGAAGTCGTGCTGGTGGCCTGCGAAGAGCGCCAGCACATCGCGCGGGAAGGCGATGGTCAGGTCGCCGAGGAGGCGGCCGGCACCGTGCAGGTCACCGTCCAGCCATGCCGTTGCGGCGGCGAGATGCATACGTTCCCGGGACGACAGCGCCTCGGCGTCCAGGCCGCAGCGGAAGCGGATGAAGCGGTCCCGGGCCACGGCCGCGTCCGTCTCCTCGGTCCCCAGCACCCCCAGATAGGCGGCCAGCACCTGCCCCATCACCGAGCGCGGCGAGGCGTCCAGTACCGCCTGCGCCGTCTCCGCGACCCGGGGCCGGAAGAACAGCAGGTCGTCCAGGGCCTGCTCGTAGTGGGCACGGGCCTCGACGCCGGTATCGCTCATCAGGTGACCGTGTCGGTCCGCTGTCATGGTGACTCCTGCGGGTACGTAGGGGGTTGGGGTGGACGAGGTGAAAGCGGCCGGCGACGCGATCGCCCGGTTGCGGTCCGGGGCCGCTCCGCCATCGGCCGCACCATCCCTACCCGCTCTGCAGCCGGAGTCACGGCGAAATCACTCATTACGCCCTCGTACTCACCTGTCGCGGCAGCACTGATCGCCTTCGTCCTCACCCCTTTGACGGCCGTCCTGACCAAGGGCCGGTTCTCTCTGCGGCGTACCACCGACGGGATCGATGCTCCGCTGCTGGACCCGGACGGCAACCCCAGTGCGGCCCCGTACGAGCGCCATGTCTGCCGACAGGAGTGCGAGCGCCCGGACCTCGCCGCCTGCCGCCGCCATGACGCGGTGATCTGCTCCCTGTGCCTGAGCACCGACAAGACCGGCGCCCATGTCCTGCCGGCAGCGATACCTGCTTGATACGGCGGTGCGGCGACTACGGCGGTGACGGCGGTCAACACAGACAGCCATATCACCTAAAAGTCTGCTCTTCGTGGCCGTTGCCTCTGGAGCGGGGGCCGGTGGGGAACGACAGCCGTGTACGGGCGGCTCACAGCCGTGGCGCACCGCGCCCTGCGGGGTGCCGGAGCGCCATGTGCCGCGGTTCCTTCACCAGTTAAGGAGACTGATCGATGGCTCACCGGATCAAGAGTGCCCTCGCGACTGCGGGCGCCTGCGCCGTCCTCCTCGGCGGGGCAGGCATGGCCACCGCCGACAGTGGCGCCCAGTCAGCTTCCCTCGGCTCCCCCGGCATCGTGTCCGGCAACACCATCCAGGTCCCCCTCCATATTCCGGTCAACGTCTGCGGCAACACCATCAGCATCATCGGGCTGCTCAACCCCGCTTTCGGCACCCCCTGTTGAGCGGCTGACGGCCGGTCGGCGCAGGGGCGTCGGGGCGGTGCAGCCGCCTTCCGGCCCGCGCCGGCCGAAGCGGCTCCCGGGACCCCTCTCCCGCCGTCATCCGGGACACGGAACCTGTTGGCCGATGCGCGGGTAGGGCCAAGGGGCAGATGCCTGCCTCGCCCTTCACGGGCCCACCCTCCGCCGCCCCGGCCCTCGTCACTCTCATGGCGAGGGAAGCCGTTCATTCACCCGGGGCGGTGTGCTGCACCTGCCGCAGAAACGTCGCGTTGTCGGGCGTACGCCGGATCGTGTCGAGCAGCGTCTCCATATTCGTCTGCCCGTCCCCGGCCCGGAGGGCGCGGCGCAGTCGGCGCACGGCCGACAACTCGGCTGCGGGCAGCAGCAGTTCCTCGCGGCGGGTGCCCGATGCGGTGATGTTGACCGCTGGATAGAGCCGCTTGCCGGCGAGCGCACGGTCCAGACGGAGTTCCATATTGCCGGTGCTCTTCAATTCCTCGAAGAAGTAGTCGTCGGCCCGGGATCCGGTCTCCACCAGGGCCGTGGCCAGGATGGTCAGCGAACCACCTTCCTCCGCGAGACGTGCGGCGCCGAAGAGCTTCTTGGGGCCGTGCAGCGCGGCGGCGTCCACGCCTCCGCTCAGCGTCCGGCCGCCCGAAGTGACGGCGTTGTTGTGTGCCCGGCACAAGCGGGTGAGGGAGTCGAGGAGGAGGACCACGTCCTGACCGTCCTCGACGAGTCGCTTTGCGCGCTCCACGGCCAGTTCGGCCAGTGCGATGTGCTCCTTCGCCGGCCGGTCGAAGGTCGAGGCGAGCACCTCGCCGCGCACCGAACGACGCATATCGGTGACTTCCTCCGGCCGTTCGTCGACCAGCACGACCATCAGCCGGGATGCGGGGTGGTTCTCGGCGACGGCGGCGGCGAGTTGTTGCAGCAGCACCGTCTTCCCCGTCTTCGGTGGTGCCACAATCAGCCCTCGTTGGCCCTTGCCGACCGGTGCGATCAGATCGACGATACGCGGCGCCGGCCCGCCGTTCGCACTTTCCAGACGCATACGGTGCCGCGGATACAGCGGCGTGAGGTCATGGAAATGCGGCCGCCCGTGCAATGCGTCCGGCCTGCGTCCATTGACCGAATCGAGCCGGCCGAGCGAGCGCGGCCGGCTGCACGTTCCTACAACGAAATCGCCTTTGCGCAAGCCCGCGTTACGGATCAATGCAGCGGGCACCTTGACATCGTCGGAGGAGGCGAGGCAGCCCTCTCCGCGCAGAAAGCCGAATTCTTGCCGGTGGTTCGCGATATCCAGAACTCCGGCTGCCGGCACGGTGAGGTGCGTCGAGGTCGCGGCGGCGGACTGTTCCCGGGAGCGGGAGGCAGAGCGGGACGCGGATCCGGAAACAGGGCGGGAAACGGTCGCGGCAGGTGTGCCGAGGTGAGTGCCAGTGGTCATGGTGTCCTCTCGCGAGGTTCGTACGTACAGGGGTCGTTTCAGGAAGGGAAATCCGGCAGGAAAGGGCGAAGGGCGGTGAGATCACGCCCCGCGGGCGGGCGAGGAAGGCCCGCGCCGGAAAAGAAGGGGTGGCGAGACGGAGAAATACCGCATCGCTGCACTGCGGGTGTTGACCAGTCGGTGCCGGCTCGCCGGTCGAGAAGGACGGGCGCAACAGCGGTACGAAAGGCAATCCGAGGAAAGTAAAGCACCGGGGCCGGAATTACGGCTAGCACAAGTGCTTTCCTTCGGCACGGTACCACACGGCGCGGCCGATGCGAGAGGGCGCGGACCGGTCCTATGCTGAGGGCAATGTTCGCACCTCAGGGTCCCACCTTCCGTGAACTCGCCGTGCAGGCGCTGTCCTCCGTCGAGCACGGCTATGACCTGCTCGCGCCGAAATTCGACCGCACACCGTTCCGGACCCCGGAGGCGGTTCTGACGCCCGTGGCGCGGGCGTTGCAGAGGCTCGGGCCGTTCGGCAGTGGCCTCGATCTGTGCTGCGGTACCGGGGCGGGCATGGACGTGCTGCGTCAGGTGTGCCGGGAACGGGTCACCGGAGTCGACCTCAGCGCGGGAATGCTCGCCGAGGGCCGCGCCCATGAGCGGGTGACCGCGGGCGCGCCACGTGGCGAGTGGGTGCGCGCGGACGCACGGGCGCTTCCCTTCGGGCCGGTCTTCGACCTCGTGGCGAGCTTCGGTGCGTTCGGGCATTTCCTGCCCCGGGAGCGGCCGGGGCTGTTCGCGCAGGTGCACTCCGTGCTGCGGCCCGGCGGCCGGTTCGTCTTCCCGGTCGGGGCTCCTGCACGGCCGGGGTCGCGCGGCTACTGGGCGTTGCTGGCGTTCGATACGGCGATGCGGGTCCGCAACGCGCTGTGGCGGCCGAGCTTCGTCATGTACTACCGGACGTTCCGGCTCGCCGAGGTGCGTACGGAGCTGATGCGTACCGGGTTCGACGTGCGGTTGTCCGCACTGCCGGAGCTGGGCCGACGCCCCGACGGCAGCCCGCGGTGCCGCCTGGTGGTGGCCACCCGGGCCGCCTGAGCGGTGTGTGGGCCGTCACCACCGGAGAGCGGTGAAGTCCACGGGCTGCGGACGGAGCGTGCGGGTGCGGGCCGTCAACTGCTCAAGGCGGCGCGCCATCTCCGCGGCGGGGAGCCGCTTGCGGTCGCCATGACCGGGCAGCACCCACTCGAAGTGCAGCTGAGGGGCGGTGCGCGCCAGGGAGGCGGCCAGTTCCGCGATCGAGTACCAGGTGACGGCGGCGGCCACCTCCAGGTCGGCTGTGGTGCGTGACCAGTAGAAACTGTCGCCGCTGAAGCAGTACCGGGTATCGGCGAGGTAGAGCACGCTGCCGCGTGTATGACCGGGCAGCGGATGCGCGGTGACGCCCTCGTCGATCTCGATCGGGTCGGTGCCCCGGATCACGCGGTCCGCGTCCGGAGCGGCGTCGAGATCGCCCTCGTGGATCCAGAGCCGGGCCCCGAACCGGTCGGCGTAGCGGCGACCGTGCGCCGCGTGGTCCCGGTGCGTGAGCAGGACATCGGTGAGGGGGCCCAGTGCCTCGTACCGGTCGGCCAGTGTGCTGCTCCACCGGGGCGTATCGATCATCATCGTGTGTCCGGCAGGACGGCGCAGCAGGTAGGAGTTGGCGCCCGCCGTGTGGCGGGAGTTGTGCCCGCAGAGCTGGACGGTGTCGTCCAGGGCGAGGGGGAAGGGGTCGAGGTCGGGGGTGAGCCGTTGGGCGGGGTGGCGGATCGACCGGGTGTGGCAGGCGAAAGCGGCGGCATACAACTGCCGCTCCTCCGCCTCGCTTTGCGGCTGCCGGATCACTTCCGCCCGGCCGTTCTCCTCCCGGATCATGTCCGGCGCGAGCTGCCGGGCGACATCACAGTTGGTGCACCGCGCGTCGACATGCCAGCCGTCCTCCGTCCCCTTTGCCCGTCCGTCCTCGGATAACAGGTTCTCGCTCATGACAGGTCCGTCCCTCCTGATCGGGGCGGCCGGGCAAACGGGTGGTCGGCGCGCCCGGGAAACAGAAGTACCCCACCGTGGAACGGAAGCGGAAGAGGGGGCGGTTCTTGTGCTTTTCGAGGGGGGCGTCTCTTCCGGGCGGGTGGTGGATGCGGGCAGACCGGCATTTTGCGGCGTTATGCCGGACTCGCCGGACGGATGACGTCGCGAGCGGCAAAGAGGGTCGGGGCCCGGGGGTCGGGGCCCAGGGCCGGGGGTCGGGGCCTGGGCACGCAACGATTCAGCCCGCCGTCCGGCACGCGACGCACAGCCGTCGGAGGGTCAGCTGCCTGCCGGCGCGGTGGTGTGCGGCTCGCCGGGCCGCCGGGGTTCCGGTGAAAACCAGCACCGGACACACGGCGAGATCACGGCGGACACCGACCCGGTATTCCTCGTGGACCTATCGGCCGGAACTGCCTGGGCGGGTGTCGTACTGCGCCAACTCCCGCTCGACAAGGGCTTTGCGGCACGGGCCGTGCGCACCGCCCTCAACGGCGCGTGCCGTCGGGTGAGGCCCGGCAGCCCGGCCTCCGGAGCTACGACGGGACCTGATGGTGCCTCCGTTTCGGACCCCTGTAAAGGGTCTGTTTCACTATCAACTACAACTTTACCAACTCTTGGTGTAGTTGTCACAGATTTCACACCAGTCTCAAACGCAACAGCGACGAATGCCACACACGGTCTCGTCGCTTCCACAAGGCTGGGCGAGAGGCAACAGCACGATGACGAAAAGCAGAACGATCCGCCACGGAAGCCGGCTGATGGCACTGTCCGCGGCGTCACTGGGTCTGGTCGCGGCGATGGCCATGCCGGCGGCCGCGGACGACGGACCCACCAGGGGCCGGCTCATAGCCGACTGCGCTTCCGGCGAAGGGAAGTGCAGCTTCAACGAGCCGATTCTCGGCAAGGCGTACCTCGGAGACTTCCGTCAGGTCTCCAACTCCCTGTACAACTGCAGCACTTCGGATGCCACACAGTCGATGGGCTGGTCGGACACCGTGGGTTCCACGGACTCCGCCGGCGTCTCCGTCACCGCCGGGGGCAACATCGCCGGTCTCATCGATCTCAGTGTCACCGCGACCTACAGCCACACCTGGTCGAGCTCGCACACCGAGAACAGCTCCCTGAACATGACGGTGAAGCCCGGCGAGGTGGGCTGGATCTCCCGCGCGCAGGTGATGCAGACCGTCTCCGGCACCTGGCAGACGCATTACGACAGCCCGAAGTGGGGGCACTACTTCTGGTTCGTGCCGGACAAGGTCACCGGGCCCGCGGCCAATGGAACCGACGGGCAGAGCAATGCGGTGACCGTCAAGACGCGCAAGATGACCGCCGCGGAGAAGAGTTCCTGCTCGTCCGGTGTGAAGAAGGGCCAGGCGTTCGTGGTCAAGCGCTGAGCTGACCACAGCGGAGCCGGGCGACTGCACCCGGGGGGCTGCCCCGCGCTCTCGGGCACGGGGCGGGCCATGGCAGCCGCCGGCCACCGTGCCTCCCGGCTCCCACGAGCCGGGAGGCGCATTTCCGGCACCCGCCCGCGAATCCTCAGCCCTGCGGCTCACCCACCCCGCCGCGTTGCCGCGCTGCGACTTTCCCGCGTTCATACTCGGGGACGAACCGCTCAGCTGTCTGCCCGCGTTCCGCACCCCCGCCGACGACATCGCCTCCCGGCTGGTGTGCGCGGAGCCGCCCCCGGGGGCACGGGCACCCGCGCGCGCCATCCGCGCTTAAGCTCCGTATGTGCACTCTTCACGCCCGCTCGCCGTCGCCGCCTTCGTCCTGGTCATATCGCTCAGCACGGCGTGCTCCGCCACTCGCCCCCCGCAGACCTCCGGCTCCGGCACGCCGGCGCCGCACGGCGGTGCGGCCGCCCCGACCGCGGTGCGCCCGCCGGCCGCGAACGCCGACTTCGACTACCAGCTCGGCGGCGCCTACCCGCCGCCCGCCGGGGTCCGGGCCGTCTCCCGCGATCGTACGGCCGAGCCCGCCCCCGGTCTCTACAACGTCTGCTACGTCAACGCGTTCCAGGCGCAGCCGGATGCCACAGACCTCTGGCAGAACCGCCACCCCGACCTGCTGTTGCGGGACGAGCGGGGAAAGGTCGTCGTCGACAAGGACTGGGACGAGCCCCTGCTCGACATTTCCACTGACGCCAAACGCCAGGCCCTCATCGACATCGTCGGCCCATGGATCGACGGCTGCGCCAGGTCCGGTTATGACGCGGTGGAACCCGACAATCTCGATTCCTACGAGCGGTCCGACGGCAGGCTCACGTCCGAGGATGCCGCGGCCTTCGCCCGGCTCCTGACCCGCCGCGCCCACCAGCGGCACCTGGCCGTCGCCCAGAAGAACACCGCCGACCTGCTGCCGCAAGGCCGCCGGATCGGCTTCGACTTCGCCGTCGTCGAGGAATGCGCCCGCTACAAGGAGTGCACCGACTTCGCGGACACCTACGCCAACAGGGTCTTCATCATCGAATACCGGCAGAAGGACTTCACCGCAGCCTGCCGCGCCTGGGGCAAGACCCTCTCCCTCTCGCTGCGCGACCGCGACGTACGCCCGGCCGGCGCCGAGGGCCACGTCTCTCGGCGCTGCTGACGGCGGCCGCTCGCCGGACCCGGTGTCTCAGGTCCTCGGACGCGGAGGGAAATTGCTTACGCGGAGGGGATCACGGACTCGGAGGGGACTCTACGGAGCCGGCGGGTCCGGTGGCCGGTTGCGCTCGGCCGGTTCGCCGCGGCCCGGGTCGGGCGGGCCGCCGCGGCCCGGAGCCTTCCGGTGGCCGCGGCCCCGACCCGGCGGGTCGTCACGGCCGGGCTCGGTGCGTCGGGCGTCGTTGCCGTGCAGGTCGGCGTCGGAGAGTGGTTCCAGCTCGCCATGGGTGTCCAGCCAGTACAGGAAGGCCACGGCTGGGCAGACGATCACCGCGGCCACGAGGGTGACCAGGCCGACCCACCGCAGACTGCTGGGAGCACCGGCGCCTTCGGCCACGGTCAGTGATGTGGGGATGAGATAGGGACGTTGGGCGGCTCCCCAGGCGATGACCGCCGCGGCGACGACGCCGACAGCGGTGAACCGGGACCAGGCCCCGCAGCGGCGCAGCAGAAGCCAGCCGGTGGCGAGGGAACAGACTCCGGCCAGGATGACGAGGCCGAGGCCGACGCCGTGGGTGAGTCCGTGCCATACGTGCGGGGCGTCGCTGTGGGTGACGATCAGCATGACCGCGGCCAGTACGGCGAGCGCGACGACGCTGCCCAGCGCCCGCCGCCGGAAGTAGCCGACCAGGTCGGGGGCCTCGAAGCGGGCGGCGTCGGCGGCCAGGAACACGGCGCCGAGGAACGCCGTCGAGACGATGGCGATCAGCCCGAAGAGGATGGAGGTCGGATTGGCCCAGGCATGCGCCGACGCCTGGGTTCCCGGTACCGCCCGTCCCGAGGCGACACCGCCGACGGCGGCACCGAGGAAGAACGGGGTGAGCAAGGAGGAGAAGGCGAAGACGGCGCCGTAGAGGCGTCGCCCCGCAACACGGCGGAGGGGCTTGCGCAGTGCGAAACCAGCGCCGCGCAGGACCAGTCCGACGGCGGCCAGGGCCAGCGGCAGCCACATCGCGGAGAACACGGTCTGGAAGAGGGGCGGGAACCCGGTCCACATGATGACGAAGATGAAGACCAGCCAGACATTGTTCACTTCCCAGACCGGGGCCATGGCGTGGTCGATCAGCCATCTGGGACGCTCGCCGCGCATCGCGCCACCGGCGGTCAGGTCCCAGAACCCGGCTCCGTAGTCGGTGCCGCCGGCGCAGGCGTAGGCGGCCACGGCGAGCAGCAGCACCACGGCGATCACGGCGGCGCTCACGGCCGGCCGCCCTCGTCCGGTCCCGCTCCCGGCTCGCCGGAAGACCGCGCGTCTCCGGAAGGCCGCACGTCGCCGGAAGACGGCTCATCGCCGGACGATGGCCGGTCGCCGGCCGGCACCCGCGAGCGAGGCCCGTAGGGGGTGCCGGTCTCCGGTCCCTCGTGCCGCTCCCCTGCCGCGGCCCACCCGTCGGCTGCCGCGGCCCGCCCGTCGGCGAGCCGCCAGCCCGTTCGCATCTTGAGCAGCACGGCGAGCAGCGAGCCGAAGATGAACACATACACCACGATCACCAGGCCGAACATGATCCACAAACTGGTGGACCGGGTCGCCGTCACCGCCTCGCCGATCCGCATGTGCTGGTAGACGATCCAGGGCTGGCGTCCCACTTCGGTGGTGATCCATCCGCATTCGACGGCGACGACCGAGGCGACACCCGCACACGCCGCACCGCGGAAGAACCATGGTGATCCGGGCAGCCGTCGGCGCCGCAGCCGGCACCAGCCGTACCAGAGCGCAAGGAGGAGGAGCAGGGAACCGATCACGACCATCAGGTCGAAGGCCCAGTGGGCGATGGTGGCCTGGGCGGCCGTCGGACGGTCGCTCGCCGGGACGGAGGTCAGCCCGGTCACCTTGGTCTCGGTGCGGAACCCGGCCAGGACGGAATCGAGTTGGGGGATTCTGATGCCGCCGGAGACGCTTCCGTCGGGGTGCAGTCGGCCGAAAATGTACTCCGGTACGTGAGTGTCGGTCCGCCAGACGATCTCCGTCGCGGCGAACTTCACCGGTTGCTTGTGGAAGACCGACCGGGCGATGGAGTCACCGAGCAGCATCTGCACCGGGGTGAACACCGCGGCGAGGGTGAAGGGGACGGTGAAGCCGAGCCGGTGGTAGCGGTCGCGTCGGCCGCGCAGCCGGCCGACGGCGTAGACACCGGCGACCGTATAGCCCGCGGTGACCAGCATCGCCACGACGAAGTGCCAGTACTGGGGGCCGAACATCGGGGTGAAGATCGCCGACAGGATGTGGACGTCCACGGGCTTGCCGGCGGCGTCGAGGGTGAATCCCTGGGGCGTGTTCATCCATGAGTTCGCCGCCAGGATTCCGAACGCGCCGAGCAGAGCGGCGGCCGGAAGGGGCAGGCCGAGCAGGAAGTGGGTGCGGGGCTTCAGCCTCCGCCAGCCGTAGAGATAGATGGCGATGAGCACCGCCTCGAGGAAGAAGGCCCATGCCTCGACCCCGAACCCGATCCCGAAGACCCCGCCCCATTTGCCCATCAGCCCCGGCCAGAGCAGCCCGAACTCGAAGGACAGCACGGTGCCGGTGACGACGCCGACCGCGAACTGCACCGCCATGACCGCCGACCACCGTCTGGCGAGGAGGAGGGCAACGGGGTCGTTCCGGCGCAGGCCCCGATGGTGCATCACCAGGGTGATCAGCGGCAGCGCCACACCGAACGGCACCAGAATGATGTGGGTGGCCAGGGTGAATGCCATCAGCTCCCTGGCCGGAAGCAGTTGGGCCGGGGCATTCGCCAGCAGTGGGACCGTGCTGTGCATGCCCACGTTCACGATGGCCTGCCTCCTCGGTGCTCGGTCCCGGTCCTGTGGGACCTGCGGGACACAGCGCCGGTCGTGCCCGGCTCGTCACAGAATCACCGGCGGGTCCGGGGAGCACGTACCGGGGGCCGGCATTGGGCCGTTGGGCCGATGATCTACGCCCGGTCGGCCCAGCGCCCTCGGTGACGATCACGCCGAGGGAGTCCGGCACAACGTCAGGAAAGGCCTCATGAAGCAGAAGACCTCATGAAAGGAGGGAGAGGGGCAGGGTGTCCGGCAGTCCCGAGCTGCCGGCCCCCCTCCCCCAGGAGACCAAGACCCTTCGTCGCCCGCCTCAGACCGCAGCCGCGCTATGCGGTCTCATGACTGGGGCCATTGATCTTCTCTATCGCTTGCCGGGCCTGCTCCTGGGGGGAACGGGACGGCAGAGGCGACACCGTCGTGGCGGCCACGGCGGGCTGTGCCCGCTCCTGCGCCACCGTGTTGGCGCGCGCCGCCGGCGGCCTGATGCGCAGCCGCTGGCCGGCCGCCTCATCCAGGGTCACCGGGCGCTTCCAACGGGCAGCCAGCCGGGCGGCGTCCTGACCGAGCGCGGCGACGTCCTCCCACTGCAGACGAACCACCAGAGAAACTTCGGCGTCTCCCTCCGGCAAGGCCTGGAGCTGCCGGAAACCAGGGTCAGTCATGGTGCCCTCCTCACATCGTGGACCAGCGCCCCACGGGGCACGGATATGGAGAGATACGGAGCGGCGCCCGCAACCGTTCATATCCGGCCACAACCAAAGAGTTTCCGCGGATTGCCGTGATCCCCACCCCGTAGCCGGTGTGTGACATCGGCGAGTGCGCTCACCTCGGCGACGGAACGGCCGGTCTCCAGCTCGATCGTGCTCCGGGCCCAGCGGGAGAGGTCGAGATGGGTCTCGACGTCCGGGAGTTCGGCCAGGGCCTTCCAGCAGCCGGACGCCGAACACGGCTCCCGTCGCTCCCGTCGCTCCCGTCATGCCCACGGTCAGTCGCACAGTGGTCAGCTCCTTCGGTTCGCCGGACGGCACGGGGCCGCTGGAAGGCCGTACGGGGTGCAATGGATGTTTCGGTCACCGCATCGTTACGACGGATTTGTGTGGCGTCCGCCCGCAAGTGGCGTGACCGGCACCGTCACCTCTCACGCTAGGCGCGAGCCACCCCTTCGAAGCGGTACGCTGAGGACACGCTATGGACAGAAACGGACTCACTGACGTCACGGAGGTCCCCTTCAGGGCCACCGCGGGAGCCCCGCCCGGCGCGGAGGTACTCGGCTTCGCCGATCTGCTCGCGCGCGCCCGCGGGCATGGCATCGACCCGTACGCCATCAAACGCCTGGCCTTCCACGAGCTGATCATGGTGCGCACCGGCACGCTGCGCTGCTCGGTGGACTTCACCGAACACGAGCTGACCCCGGGCAGCTGGCTGTGGGTGCGTCCCGGGCAGATCAGCCGGTACCGCTCCGACCTCACCCTGGCCGAGGGCACCGTCATCCTCTTCCTGCCGGGCTTCCTGAGCCCCGCGACCGTGGATGCGGCGCGCGTCGACCGGCCCGATGGGCAGCTGCCGCTGACCCCCCGGGGTGCGCAGGCGGACGCCCTTCGGCATGTCCTGGAGCTGCTGGAGAACGAGTACCGGCAGCTGGCCGCGTTGCCTTTGGAGGTGCATATCGAGGTGCTGCGCCATTTGCTCGCCGTCCTCGTGCTGCGGCTGTCCCGGGTGCGCGGCGCGCAGGGGGCCGACGAGGCGGGCAGTGCGGCATTCCGGAGCTTCCAGCAGGCGGTGGAGCGCGACTTCGCCCGCACCCACCGGGTGGAGGAGTACGCCAGAGAGCTGGGCTACAGCGTGCGTACCCTCACCCGCGCGACGCTCGCCGCTGCCGGGTGCGGCGCCAAGCGCTATATCGACGACCGGGTCCTCCTGGAGGCCAAGCGCCTGCTGGTGCACACCGACCTCACCGCCACCGCCGTCGGCGACCGGCTCGGCTTCCCGGACGCCACGGTCTTCACCAAGTTCTTCCGGCAGCGGGCCGGCGAGACGCCGGCCACCTTCCGCAATCACGCCCGGGGAACAGGCGGTGACCCGGAGGGAGAATCATCAGCCTCGCCGCCTGATCGTCGACAACGCCGTACGGCCGGGAGGCCGGGTAGCCGGGAGGCCGGGTAGCCGGGAGGCCGGGTAGCCGGGAGGCCGGATAGCCGGGAGGCCGGGGTCTGTCCTGCGCCACGGCGGGGAAGAGCGCCGTCGGCGCTCGCCCCAACTCCGCTGTCCGGTAGACCACTCGGGCACCATCCGTTGCCTGAACTCCCCGGAGCCTCTACGTTGAGCGCGCCTGATTCGGCTCAACCCGCCGCTCGTGCGGCGGGCTTCGGGAGGACCCCCACATGCACAGACGCACCTCCACAGACGCTTCCCACACCTCCAAACGCCTTTCCATACGCACCGCCGTGGCGGCCGGCCTCGTCGTGGTGTCACTGGCGGCAACGGCCGCCGCAGCCACCGCGGCCGTCGCACCACGCTCCCCCTCGGCGCCGTCCCCGCAGGGTCAACGCACCCAGCAGGTCGAGTACTTCACCGGGGTGGCCGGACACCCCCGGCACACCACCGTCCCGGCCTCGAAACCGCTCTCCCGCTCCAGCCGGGCCGCGATCGCCGCCGACGGCGATGTCACCGCGATCGTGCAGAACGGGCCGGTCGGCACCAAGCTCGATGTGGTCTTCATCGGCGACGGCTACACCGCCGCCCAGCAGGAGGACTTCCACGCCGACGTCCGCGCCAAGTGGGCCAAGATCTCCGCCGTCGAGCCCTATGCCTCCTACGCCGGGCTGTTCAACGTCTGGGCCGTCGACGCCGTCTCCCACGAGTCCGGCGTCTCCGGGGACCCGACGCAGGACGTGGTCCGCGACACCGCCCTCGGCTCCGCCTTCTTCTGTGACGGCACCGAGCGGCTGCTGTGTGTCGACACCGGCAAGGTCGAGTCGTACGCCGCCAAGGCCCCGGCCGCCGATCTCGTCGTGGTGCTCGCCAACTCCACCAAGTACGGCGGCGCGGGCTACAACGACATCTCCTCGCAGGTCGGTTACGACGGGATCGCCACCGCCTCCTCCGACAACGACCGGTCCGACCAGATCGCGGTGCACGAGACCGGTCACTCACTCGGCAAGCTCGCCGACGAGTACGAATACGGCCAGTCCGGCACCTACCCGGGCCCCGAACCGGCCGAGGCGAACCTCACCACGCTCTCGGCCGGCCAGATGACCGCTCAGCAGCAGAAGTGGTACCGCTGGATCGGCCAGGAATCGCCGGACGGCGGCACGGTCGGCGCGTACGAGGGCGGCGGCTACTACCAGTTCGGGCTCAACCGCCCCACCGAGAACTCGATCATGCGGACGCTCGGGCGGGAGTTCAACCTCCCCGGCCGCGAGGCGATGATCGCGGGCTTCTACCGCCGGGCGACCGTGCTGAGCAGCCCGGTGGCCACCGACCGCGCAGTGTCCCGCACGGCTCGTCTCCGTGTCACCGTGCCCCGCTCCGCGCAGGTGAGGTGGTATGTCGACGGCCGGGAGCGCAAGTCCGCGCGGGGCAGATCCACGGTCGTGGTGCGGGCTCTCGGGATTCCGGCGGGCGGCGGCAGCCACACGGTCACGGCCGCGGCCACCGACCGTACGGCCGCGGTCCGTGACCCGGCACTGCGCAAGCTGCTGTCCGGCTCGCTGAGCTGGCGGGTCTCCCGCTAGGGATCTCAGAAGCAGACCGCAGACCGTTCCCGTACTCCGCCACCGGTACCGGGCGGGCCGGGCCGACGCGTCCGTCCGGCACCGGGGGACGGCACCTCGAAGGTCAGCGCGGCGCGGCGAGGTCCTGGGTCCACCAGGGCCCGCCCGCGCCCTCGACAACGCCGATGCCGACCGCGGTGAACTTGCAGTCGAGCAGGTTGTCGCGGTGCATGGCGTCGCCCATCCAGTCGTTCACCGCCGCGGCGGCGGTGCGCGGACCGCGGTCGATGTTCTCGCCCCAGCTGCTCCAGCGGTATCCGGCGGCGGTGATCCGGTCGTCCGGGCCGGTACCGTCCGGCGCATCGTGCTCGTAGTACTGATGTGCCGCCATGTCCGCGGAGTGGCCCCGTGCCGCGGTGTGCAGCCTCGGGTCGATGCGCAGCGGCGCGCAGCCGGCCCGCGCCCGCCGGAGGTTGATGAGCGCGGTGGCCTGCTCTTCGAGGCTGGGCGGCGTGGGTGACGGGGTGGGGGTCGGCCGGGCGGACGCAGTGGGGGACGGGGTCGCGGTGCGCGACAGGGCCGGGGTCGGGGTGGGCGTGGGGCGCGGCGCCGGTGGGGGCGCGGCCACGCTATGTGCCGCCTTCGGCTGGTCCTTCTGTTCACCCGGGGGCGTACCGGGCGACCACCACAGGGCGGCGGAGACGGCTACCGCGAGCGTCGCCGTCCCCGTGACGGCGGTGCCCGTCGTCACCCGGCGCGGCCGGGGCAGCCGCTTCGGCAGTGGGTGGGCGCCGGCTGCACCCGATGCGGGGTGCGCGGGCGCCGCGGTCGTGGAAGCCGTCGCGGCGGTGGGGGCCAGGGCGGTCGGCGGAGCGAGGTGTGGAGGCAGCGGCAGCAGGGCGAGGCCGGCCAGGAGCCCCTCCGCGGGCAGCAGGTCCCTCCAGTGTCCGGAGCAGGCCGTGCACTGACGCGCATGGCGGGATATGCGTTTGCGCCAGAGGGCACAGGGCTCTTCGTCCCAGGCAGCCGTCACGTGGGCCAGATCAGGGCAGGGCGGATTCGCCGCCAGCGCACGGACCACCACGCGACCGGCTTCGAGTTGCTCTTTCATGCGCTGCACCCGGACCGCCGTGTGACGGGAGTCGATCCCGACGGCGGCGACCAGCTCCGGCCTGGTGATCTCGCCCGCGGCCTCCAGCCACCACAGGGACAGCAGCGACCGGTCCCCCTCGTCCAGCCACCGGGTGGCCGCGGCCACTTCACGGCGCTGGCCGGACAGCCCCAGTTTCAAGATGGTCAGGTCCACGAAATCGGCGGAGCGGTCGGGCCGTTCCGGCGCCTGCTCCAGGCCGACGACCGGCGTCTTGCGGTGGGTGGTCCACCGGCGGCGTACCTGGTTCATGGCGATCGCCACCAGCCAGGAGCGGAAGGACGCCGGCTCCCGGAGGTCCGCCAGCGACTCCAGGACGCGCAGCATGGTCTCCTGCACCACGTCGTCGACATCCGCATGGCCGTCCAGTGCGCGTCCGACAACGTTGTAGATCAGCGGCAGGTGGGAGGCGATGAGCTCCTCCCGGGCATGTTCGTCCCCGGCCTTGGCAGCCTCGACGGCGGCCGTCCCGTTTTCCTGCTTCACGCCCATTCATCCCTGTTCAGTCGTGCGTACTCGTAGCCCCCGCACTCAGGTGACCCCGTGAGCCCGTCGCGATAACAGAAAAACCTACGCGGATCCGGAAAGCTCCCGCGCCCCGGCCCCCGCCGCCGGCTCAGCACGGGTACCGGCGGTCCCGGCCACAGGCCGCCAGATTTTTTTCTTGCCGGATTTCCGTTATCGGGGCCCGCCCCCCGGATCTCCCATGTGCCGGACCCCACGGACCACGCACCACGCGGCACCACCGGCCCGGCAGATCTCCAGCCCCCACAGGAAAAGGAACCATGAACAACGACCACCTTCAGACGGAGTTCCACGACGAGGCACCGGCGGGGAGCGGCCGCCGGGCCGCCGGGCCGGCCGCCCACCGGCGGTCCGGCGCGGGCGGCCGCTCGGGAGGACGGCACGGACGGAACAGCGGTCTGCACCGTGGCGGCAGTCATCCCCGGCGGAAGGCCACGCTGCTGGCGGTGGCTTCCGTGATCGTCGTGGGCGGGTCCTGTGTGGTGCTGATACGGCCCGACTCCGGAGCCGACCAGGCGCTCGCGGCAGACCGGTCGGCGCCGGCGGCAACCGGCACCGCCGCCGCCTCCACTCCCCCGGCGCCGCACGCCTCGCACCCGCCCACCAGCCGTAAGCCCTCGGCCTCGCCGTCCAAGGCCGAACGGCACGGCAAGCCGCACTCCGTGCCCCGGCCGCACGCCTCGCACCCCGGCGGCAGCGCAGGCACGACCAGGAGCACGACGCCCCGCACCCCCCACACCGACTCCGGTTCAGACAGCACCACACCGGCCGGAACCCGGGTGGCGACGGATACCGCCGCGACGTTCGCTCAGAAGATCGTCGAGCTGGTCAATGCCCAGCGGGCGCAGCACGGGTGCGGCCCGCTCACCGTCGACCCCCGCCTGCAGGCCGCGGCACAGGGCCACTCGGACGACATGGCGGCCCGCAACTACTACGAGCACAACACCCCGGAAGGCGTCGACCCCGGAACCCGGATGACCAAGGCCGGTTTCCCTTGGGGCAGTTGGGCCGAGAACATCTTCAAGAGCCCCAAGGACCCGGCCACGGCGATGCAGGGCTGGATGGACAGCCCCGGCCACCGTGACAACATCCTCAACTGCTCCTACAAGTCCACCGGGGTGGGCGTGAACCTCAGCGCCAACGGCCCCTGGTGGACCCAGGATTTCGCCACCCACTCCTGACCGCGCCCCGCCGAGCGGCACCCCGGCTTCCCGGCCGGCGGTGCCGCGGCCCCGGCGGTCAGCCGACCGGCCGGGCCAGAGGGCGTCTCGATGCACGCTTGGACAGGGGGAAAGCATAGAGAGAAAGCATTGAAAAAAGCTATATTGAAAGATAAATGGAAAGCTTTTCACGGTGTCTACATCTGGTAGTCACACAGTCTCCCCAGGTCAGAACGTGCCTGCCGGAACGGTGGGATATCTTTGTCATGAGCTATCGGGTAGAGGGAAGGCGGTTCACAGTGGAGCCTGACCACGTAGACGAGATCATCTCGGCATGGGGCCACGAACTGCCCGAAATCGCCGGTCTCCCGCTGGAACTGGCCAAGCGGACCGCGCTGTTGGTATCGGCCTTCGACATCGCCGCCGGCGCCGAACTGGAGAAGCTGGGGCTCACCCAGGCCGAGTACGGCGTGCTCGCCACCCTGCGGCGGATCGGCGCCCCCTACCGCCTCAAGCCGACCGACCTCACGCACGCGCTCCTGCTGTCCTCCGGCGGCACCAGCAATGTCATCAAGCGTCTGGTGGCCGCCGGCTATGTCACCCGCGCAGCGGCCGAGGACGATGCGCGCAGCAGCTGGGTGCAGCTCACACCGAGCGGGGTGGAGACCGCCGAGGCCGCGGTGCGGGCCACCACCGCGGTACACACCCGGCTCGTCGGCCGTATTCCGGAACGCACCGCGAAGGCCCTCAGCGAACAGCTGCGGATCGCGCTCGCCGCCATCGAGGAAGGCGTGCTGATCCGCCGCTGACGCAGTGGTGGTGTCAGTGACCGGCCAGCCGGTCGGCCACCTCCTGGGCCCGTGCCAGCAGCCGCGGCAGCCCGGCGTACCGCAACCGCCCCTGCCGCTTGACGATCCGCCCGGCGACGATGACGGTGTCGACATCGGCGCGGTCCATCGAGGACACCACGGCCGCAGTGGCGTCGTACACCGGTGCCACACCGGGGCGGTCGGTCCGCAGCACGATCAGATCGGCCTGCTTGCCCGGGGTGAGGGAGCCGATGAGGTCCGCCATCCCGAGCGCCTCGGCGCCGCCGAGCGTCGCGAACTCCAGGACCTCCCGCGCCGTGAGCAAGGGCGCTGCCGGGCCCGCATGCCCTTGCAGCGCGGCGAAGCGCCCGATCTGGAAGGCGGCCCGCAGCTGCGTGAACATATCGCTCGGGGCGGCGACTTCCACGTCCACGCTGAGACTGGGCCGCAATCCCGCGGCCGCCGCCTCGGCGAACGGCGGCAGCCCGTGGCCCATGGTCATTTCGATGGCGGGCGCGACCGACAGCGCCCCACCGCTGTCATGGATCAGCTGCAGCTCACCGGGCTCCATCCCGGTGCCGTGGATGAACACCGTGCCGGGGCGCAGTACGCCCAGGCGGCGCAGCCGGGAGACCGGTCTGCCGCCGCAGACGTGCAGGGCGGTCGGCAGATCCAGTTCCTGTGCCAGGGCCCAGCCCCGCCGGGTGGCCTCCTCGCTGCCGGCCTCGGCGTTGAGCGCCATGGTCACCAGGCTGTCCTTGGCGTGCAGCCGGCGATTACGGACCCGGCGGGCGTCCTGTGCCGTGCCGTGTCCGTAGGCGAAGACGCTGCGCAGTCCGGAGTCGGTGAGCGCATCGAGCAGGGCGTCGGTGTGCTCCTCGGTCGGCTTGGCGGCGTTGGAGATGTCCTGGACGGTGGTCACCCCCGCGTCCAGAGCGCCCAGCGCACTCAGCAGGTTCCCGGTATGGAGATCGTCGGCGGTGAGCCGGGGCGCCAGGGTGTGCAGTACGGTCGCGAAATACTGGTCGAGGGTCTGGTCGGCACCACTGCCGCGCAGTACCGCCTGCCACATGTGCCGGTGGGTATCGACGAAACCGGGCAGCACGAGGCACCCGCGGGCGTCGATCCGCTCGCCCACGCCCGCGGCGTCGATGTCCGGGCGTACGGCGGAGATCCGGCCGTCTTCCACCAGGACGTCTGCGGACGACAGTTCACCGATGGCCGGGTCCATGCTGAGGACGCGGCCACCGGTGAGGAGCATCCGTGCGGGGGTCATGCGGTGCCCCATCCCTGGGGCGGGTCCAGGCGGCCCATCTGAAGGTTCCAGTACTCGGTGTTGCGCCGGCAGCGGCCGTCGGGGGCGAAGAGCAGGATGTTGCTCTCCAGGAAGGTGACCCAGTGGTCGCCGTCGGGGTTGATGGCCGGGGCCCGCAGGGTGACCCAGAGTTCGACGGCCGCGCGGTTGCCGGTGACGACCGGGGTGCCGTGCCGGCCGGTCATCTCGGTCTGGCCGGCCGTGATGTCGCGCCAGTAGCGCCCGATGGCATCGCGCCCGCGGAAGGTCTGTGCCGCGACGCCGGGCACCGCCTCGTACACGGCGTCGGGGGTGAACAGGCGGACCGCGGCGGTGTCGTTCTTGGTCCGCCAGGCCTCCAGATAGGCCTCGGTCCAGCAGGAGACGTCGGCGGCGGTGAGCCGGCCGGCGGGCCCGGCGGCGTGGGCGGCCGGCGCCGCTGCCGCCAGGGGCAGCGCGGCGAAGCCGGCCCGGAGGAGAGTACGGCGGTGGGTGCGGGGGTTCACAGGTGTTGAGTGCCCTTTCCGTGCGTACGGGGTGGTGCGGTATCCGGCGGGGATTCACCGGGCGGCGGCGTCACGCCTCGTCCTGGAGGCGGACGGAGAATTCGATGCCGTCGCCCAGCGGGAGTTGCTGGGAGAGGTAGCCGTTGCCGGCCGTGCGGACGTACTCGGTGAACTCGGGCGGCAGCATCGGCAGGTTGTCGGAGACGATCAGGGAACCGGCCCGCAGGGCGGGTTCGAGCACCTTGAGGACCGGCAGGTAGAGCTCCTTCCATCCGTCCAGCAGCACCAGATCGACCGGACCGGGGAGAGCGGCGAGCTGTTCGCGGGCGTCGCCCCTCCTGATCTCGGCACAGGGGGCGAGCCCCGCGCGCTCCAGGTGGCCGCGTGCCCGGTCGGCCTTGCCGGGATGCAGCTCCGAGCCGATGATCCGGCCGCCGCCGTTGTCGCGCAGCGCCGCCGCCGCATAGACCGTCGAGGCACCGAAGGAGGTGCCGAACTCCACGACGAGGGCCGGGCGCAGGCTCCGTACGAGCTGGTACAGGAAGGTGCCGACCTGCGGGTGCACGGGCAGTGCGGCCTGGGCGCACAGCTCGGCGGCCTCCTCGGCGGTGGGCGGCTGCGGCCAGTCGGCCGCGGTGGCGTAGGCGCGCTTCATCACGTCCTGGTCATTGTGCGCGGCGCTGCGGGCGATCTCTTCCAGGACGGCGACCACGCGCGCGTCGTCGAGCCCGGTGGCGGTGAAGGTCATCGCTGCGCCGCCCCGTTCCGTATGGCGGTCGGCAGCGCCGGGTCCAGGTAGCTCTGTGCGTTGTAGAGGGTCCGGTCGGTGTCGAGGATCTCGCGGCGGCCGTGCATCACCCGGGTGTTGTCGATCAGCGCCAGGTCACCGTCCTGCCAGTCCAGTTCTTCGGTCAGTTCCGCGGTGAGCCGGCGGAGTTCGGCGAGGAGTTCCTCGGGGATGGTGGTGCCGTCGGCGAAGGTGATGAGCGGGGTTTCGTAGTGGTACGAGGGGCCGAAGATGCTGTTGGCCCAGGAGAGCCGGCTGCCGAAGAGCGTGGGACGGGCGGCGCCGGTGCGGTACGCGTAGTGGACGGAGCCGTCGTCGTTGAGCTGGAGGGTGGTGGAGACATTGCCGCCCACCAGGTCCTTCATATCGGCGAAGGTGATCTCGTCGACGTTCTTACGGCCTTGGGTCTGGTGGCAGACGAACGCCTTCCACTTGGGCTCCTCCACCCGGCGGCTGTACATGATGTCCTTGGTACCGAAGACCGCGCGGGCGGTGTCACTGGCTGCGTCCCAGACGCGGTAGCCGTCGCAGACGGTGGTCCGGGAGCCGGTGGCGGCGGCCTTCTCGCACAGGAACCACGTCAGGTCGGGGCCGAAGGGGCTGTTGCCGTTCTCCAGATGGAGGCCGACCGCGCCGGTGCCCGCGTCCACCTTCTGGGCGACCTCGCCCCCGTGGAAGGAGCGCGCCGGGTCGAGGGTGATCCGGCTGGAGTGCGCCTTCACGAAGGAGGTGAACTCCTCCAGGTCGGTGTGGAAGCCCCGGAAGAGCAGAAAGCCGGCGTCGGCGAGCAGCCCGGTGACCCATGCCGGGTCCAGTGCACGGAGCGACACGTCCCCGGCGGGCAGGACGAGCCGGCCGGTGGCTGCGCCGTAGGGCCGGACGTCGGCGATCGTGGTCATGCGTCAGCTCCTTGGTGGTCGTACAGCGTTCCGTTGGACAGTGCGGTGCGGATGGCTGCCCGCATGGGCCTGCCGGTGACGGTGAAGAACCTGCGGTAGAGACGCTCGTCGGCCACGGTGAGGTGGGGTACGGCGACCCGTTCCACCTCGGAGAGGTGTGCTGCGCCGAACTCCCGGACGGCTGTTTCGGCCGCCGCGAGATCGGTGGACTCCTCGACGAGGAAGAGCCCGTGGAGGACGGTGAGTCCGTCACCGACCACCGCGACGGCCCGGACGAAGGGGAGTTGGGCATACTGTGCCTCGACCCACTCGGGGGCCACGTTGCGGCCCGCCGCGGTGATGATGACGTTCTTCTTGCGTCCGGTGATGCTGAGGAACCCGTCCCCGTCGATCCGGGCCAGGTCGCCGGTGCGGAGCCAGCCGTCGGCGTCGAGGACGAGGCTGGAGGGGTCGTCGCGGGTGTAGCCGGCGAACAACGAGGTGCTGTTGACCAGCAGTTCCCCGTCGTCGGCGATCTTGACGCGGACGTGGGGCAGCGGCCGGCCCACGGTCCCCGGGCGGCGCGCGGCCGGGGTGTTCCAGCTGACCACGGAACTGTTCTCGGACAGTCCGTAGCCCTCGTGGACGGGAAGGCCGTGCTCCTCCAGGCGGCCCAGCAGCTCGGGGTGCACGGGCGCGCCGCCGCAGCAGATGAGCGGCGCCTCGGGAGTCCCGAACAGGGCGGGTGCCACCGCCCGTCCGCTGCCCGCGGCCTCGTCGGCGGCGGTGACGAAGGCGTCGACCAGCGCGGGCGTGGCCACCATCGCGGTCGGGCGGGACGCGGCCACACAGGGCAGGGCGTCGGCGGCGGCCGCCGCCGCGGTGCCGACGAGGGCCTTGCCCGGCGGCATCAGGACGATCGTCCCGCCGTCGAGCAGGACCATGTAGAGGCCGGTGACCTGCTCGATGAGCAGGCTGAACGGAACGACGGAGAGATAGCGGGTGAATGCCCCGCGGGGCATCACCGATCGCAGCGAGCACAGCAGTTCGTTGAGCGCCGCCGCGCGGATCCGCACGCCTTTGGGGCGCGAGGTGGTCCCCGAGGTGTGGATGACCTTGCACTCCCAGTCCGCCTGGCCGGCGCCGGCCGGCGACAGCGCCAAGGGCGCGGACGGAACGGGCTCGTCGGTGGACAGCGGCAGCACGGGGCAGTCCGGCCGCAGGACCCGGTCCCTCCCCCACCGCGTCAGACGCTCCTGCCCGGCAGCGTCCGCCAGGCACAGGTCGGTCTCCTCCAGCAGCCCTGCGGCCTGTTCGGCGGAGAAGGCGAGCGGGACCGGTACCTCGATGGCGCGTGCGGCGATCAGCGCGAGGTCGGCGACCACGAATTCGGGGGTGTTGCCGCAGACCACGCCGATGCGGAGCGGCCGGCCGTGCCCTTGCCCGATCCGTTCTGCGAGGGCCGCGGCCCGGCGCGTCACCTCCTGGTAGCTGAGGGTCCGTGCCGGCCCGCCGTCCTCCCCCAGCACCTCGATCAGGGGACGCGCCGACTCGCCGAATCTGACCAGGCACTCCCTAATGGCCCGCATGGCCGGCCACCTCCATGGCGCTGATGCTCAGTTGGAGATCGGTGACGGAGTAGCGCCCGGTGGTGTCGGAGAACAGCCGGTCCAGGGCGTTCAGCGCGATGACGCCGACCTGCGGCTCGTGGTCGTAGTACGAGCCCCAGCGCGCCGCCTCGTCCGGCGACAGCCGGCCCGGGTCGGCGGGGCCGAACGGCACGAAGCAGATGCCGGTACGGCCCAGTGTGGTGATCAGGCTCCGGGTGACGGTGCACAGGATGTACTCCATGCCCAGGCACCAGGCGATGATCGGGGTGGCTCTGATCAGTTCGCGGCCGACCGAGACGCGGCGGGTGGCCAGCGCCCCCACCTCCACCACCCGCCTGCGGTCCACAGTGACCCCGAGCCGCTCCAGCGCGGCGGCCTCGACCCCGGTGTCCAGATACCGCTCGGAGAACAGCTCCTGGTCCCTGCCGAAGGTGAGCCCCGCGCAGGCCAGTGGCGCGCAGGGCTCCGCCGCCCCGCCACAGGCCGGGCGGGCGACGATGAACGAGTCGGGCCGGGGCGCCACATCGGCGCCGTATGCCTGGGCGTACACCTCACGAGCGAGGTCCGCGGCGTCCAGCCAAGGGCTGGTCGACCGGTGTGCCAGATCGATCTGCACGGTGCTCCCCCCTTCCCCGGCTGCCGGCTCTACTTGGTGCCGACGACCAGAGAGACGGATGAGGGCAGCGTGATCCGCTCGACGGTCTGCAGACCCGCGCCCGTGAGCCATCCCGAGATCTCCGGCAGGCTGTAGGTGCGGTCGCCGGAGCAGGCGTACATCGCCAGGGAGAACGCCGCGTTGTGCTCGTCGAGCTGCTCGCCGCGTACGTCTTCCAGCACCACGATCCGGCCGCCGGGCCGCAGCGCCTTGGCGGCCCGTGCGATCAGGTCCCGGTTCTCCTCGTCGGTGTGGTTGTGCACGATCTCGAAGAGGAAGACCACGTCATATCCGGTGCCGAGGTCGCCGCTGAGGAAGCTGCCGCGCTGCAGCCCGATCCGGTCGGTGAGCCCCGCCTCCGCGATCGCGGCGCCGGTGTCGGCGAGCGCCTCGGGCAGGTCGAGGATGGTCGCGGACAGCTCCGGGTGCCGGCGGCACATGGCCATGGAGTGCAGTCCGTGCGAACCCCCCAGGTCCAGGAGGCGCCGCGCTCCTTCGGGCAGCGGCACGGCGTCGACGATGGACTGCACGGTCAGCCGCGACTTGACCCGCATGTACGCGGAGAAGTCCCGCCCGGCCTCGGGGTTGCCGGCCCAGCGCTCCCACAGCGACTGGGCGGGCTTGCCGTCCCGTACGGCCTGTGGCAGTTCCCACATGACGTGGGTGAGTTCGTACGCCCACAGCAGCGCCGGGGTGAAGTCGTACTCGGCGTCCTTGCCCAGCCAGCGTTCGGCGAGCGGGCCGTTGCGGTAGCGCCCGTCCTCCAGGGTGAGCCAGCCCAGGACGGCGGCGACGTCGGCCACCGCCCGGGTGCCGTCCGTGCTCGCGCCGATCGCCGAGGCCAGCTCGTCGAGCGTCTTGGGGCCGTCCTCCTCCAGGATGCGGAAGATGCCGAGCTTGGCGGCGGAGGTGAGTGCCGCGTAGCGGATGGTGGAACCGATCACCTCATCGATCGGGTTGCCCGCCAGCTCGGCGTCGGTGGTGGTCTTGAACATGGCTGATCTCCTCGGGATGGCAGGTGACAACAGCCGCGCTGACGGCACGCGGCCAGGACACGCCGTGCGCGCGACGACACGCGTTCACGGTGAAGGTGAAGAACTGCCGAACGGGGACGAGCTTCAGCCGGCCGGGCCGGGGAGCGGAAACGCCCGGGGGCGAACCGGCTCCGGCCGTGCCACGAGGGCGGGTACGAAGGCGCTCCGCGCCGTGGCGGCCGTGGTATTTCACACCCTGGGACGGGCCCACCGGGTGGTGTTCGGTTTTGGATTCCGGCCGCGACGGCCGCCGGCCGCTTTGTCCGTGACGGCACCGGAGGAGCCGGCGGGCCGGACGTCGCAGCACGGTGGCATCATCGGGCCCGGTGCTGCTCCCGTGGCCTCGGGTGCGAAGCCGGTACGGAGCCGGGCAGCAGTGTCCTCGGCCGCTGTGCGGTCGGGAGGGAGCGGTTCGGTGCGGGACCGAGTGGCCAGGCGTGCCGGTGCCGGTGGGGCGGCGAAGTCATGGCGTCCCGGAAGACGCCGGACGCGCGGGGCACAGCGCCGGGACCGCGCAGGGACGTTCCCGGGACGATGCCGACGACCGCCGCTCCATCCGGATTCGAGCGGCCTCCGGCACCATCGGTACCACTCGCCCGGCAGTTCCCCGGATGGCGGCTGCCGGGGCGGGCGAGCCGGGTACGGGACCGGGCGGGCCCGCACCGGACAACTCCACAACAGGAGGCGGAAGTACGGAGCTGCCTCAGTACGGGCCGTCGAAGGTCAGGCGGAGACCTCGTCGAACCCGACGGCGGCGCGGCCGGCCCGGTGGATGTGGGCGGTCTCGGCGATCCGGCGGCCGAGTGCCTCGGCGGTACGCAGATCGCCGGCACAGGGGGTGACGTCGGGGCCCTCGTCGTTGTTCGACTGGGACATGGCGCCCAGCCAGCTGCCGAGCCGGTTGAGGTCCTCGGGGCTGCCGGCGGAGGTGTTCCAGCCGCCGTACTCGGCGAGGCCGACCCAGATCATGCCGTGCTGGGCGGCGAACAGCGCAATGTCGATCAGCGCGTTGAGCTTGTCCCCCGCCATGTTGCCGCTGTTGGTGAAGCCGCCGGCGATCTTGTTCTTCCAGCGCATGTTGTCGCCCCAGACCTGGCTGGTGGCCTCGACGAAGGCGCGGAAGACGGCACTGCTGCCACCCATGTAGGTCGGCGTGCCGAAGGTCAGGGCGTCCGACTCCTGCAGCACCTCCCACAGTTCGTCGTTCAGCTCGGCGAGGGAGACCAGACGTACCTGGGTGTCGGGAACCTTCTCCGCGCCGGCCGCGACGGCCGCCGCCTGCTTTGCGGTGTGGCCGTATCCACTGTGGTACGCCACCGCAACCTTGATCTGCATGCTTCTCCCCCACCGGGACCGATACGATGTTTAGCTTTCACTAAAGCTGTCCAGAAAGCTTTAGGTGCTGGTTACGCTATCCATGCCCGCGCTTCCAAGGCAAGCGCCTCCGGACAACACCCTGAAAAGAACAGGTAAACCGGCAGGTCGGAATAGTTCACCCGGCCACCTCCACTTCTCCGCGGACATCGGCGCTCGGCACCGGACGCCCCGTCACCATGACCGTCCCGTCGGCGACTTCGCCGCCCGCCGGATGAAATCGGACACTGCGGCACACTTCGGGACCGACCCCCGCGAGAGCCGGTCACTCAAGGTGACTCTTCGTCATATGCCTTTCCAGCCACACCGGTTCAGTCCAGTTGGGCCGGGGGGGAGGGGCATGACGCAACGGGGGCGAGGACCGCCCGCCACCGAGCGGGGAATTCACACACCGCCACCCCTCCGGCGACCTATGTGACCCACGTCACACCTCAAGGTGTCATACGCCGAAGGGGCCACGTTCGTGTGCAGGGTGACGGGCCCGCAAGGGGCCCGGCACTACGGGGAAAGGACATCACGTGCGTAACAGGCGAATCCTCACCGCTGCGCTCGCTGCCGCCACACTCACGGTCATCGGCCTGGGCGGCGCCGCCCAGGCCCACGCCACCCAGGCCGAGGCCACACCGGCCGCCTTCCACGCGCAGGCCAAGCCGATGGACGGCCCGCCCGGAACCGTGTGGACCGGCAAGAAGTTCTGGACCCTCAGCGGCTGCCAGGCCGCGGGGACCGACCTGGTCAGCAGCGGCAAGTGGGCCGACCCCTTCTGCGACGGCTCGGGCCTCATGTGGGACCTGTGGGCCCGGCCGCTGTAAACCCTGCGCGGCTTGCGGCGCCCCAGCGATAGGCCGCAGGCAGCAATCCCGAGCCGGATGGTCGTCCCCGCGCAAGTCTGCGGTACGGGGGGGACGACCGTCCGGCAACCCGGCCGGCCACCGCGTCTGCGATGGCGATCGCGTCCGCAGGTTCAACTGCGGCTGCGACTGCGGTCGGAGACCGGATCGTCGAGGCGCCGCCGGCCCCCGGTCACCTTCCTTGGGGGCCGGCGGCACCGACGGGAACGTGCGCGAGGGCCGCGCTCGATATGCGGTACCTGCCGTTCGGCACCTCGGCGGCGGTGACATGGACGGTCAGAGGACCTGCCCATTCGTATCCGCGCTCGGCGGCGTGCCGGGCCAGCACATCGGTCAGTTGCCGGCCCACCTCCCCGCCGCCCGCGGCCAGTTCGTCGTGCACCGCAGTCGCGAGTTCGACGGTGTAGTCATTCGGCACGAGGACTCGGCTCTGGCTGCAGACGACCGCATGGCCGTCACATTCCTGCCGTAGCGCGTCGAACAACTGGACCGGATCGGTCCGGAATATCTTGGCCAACAGCGCGCTCCCGCAGTCCTCCATCACACGTTCCCAACGCATCAGCAATCCCATGGAGATCGCCTGCCCTGGAGTGTCATGCGCATGCAGGGGTGTTACAGGTGGGGGCGCCGGAGGCCGAGGCGAGGTGCCCTGCCGGACCGGGTGGCCGGGCGGCCGGCCAGGCAGGTAGGCAGGCAGGCGCGCGCGCAGGCAGGCAGGCAGGCCACGGGAAGAGCTTGGCCCCCATGACGCGGGACACGTCACAATGGGCGGGTGCCGATCATGACGTTCCCGGAAGCCGATGTCCCACCCGCGCTGCATACACAGGTCTCGGAGCTACAGGACGAGGCATGGCCTCCGGATTCCGCGTCGGCACCCGGCACCTTCGCCCACGATCCGGCGTTGCAGCCGGTGTCGATGCTGCTCGTCGACGGCGCCACGGTGCTCGCCGCCCTGGACATCCTCACCAAGCAGCTCATCCATGACGGAGCACCCTTCCGGGCCGCGGGGCTGAGCACGGTGGTGACCCGCGGCACCGCCCGCGGCCAGGGACACGGCCGCCGCCTGGTGACTGCCGCCCATGAAGCAATGGCAGTCATGGGCCTGGATATCGGCCTGTTCACCTGCGACCGGCCGCTCCGGCCCTTCTACGAGAGCGCGGGCTGGCACCATCTCCCCGGCGCGGTGCTCATCGGGGGCACACCCCTGGCCCCCTTCCCCAGCGACCGTCCCGGCTTCGACAAGGTCACCATGGCCGACTTCTTCTCACCCCGGGGCCGCCGTCACCGTCCGTCGTTTCCGCACTCCCGCATCGAGCTGTACCCGGGCGAGATCGACAGACTGTGGTGACGACGCACTGCGGTGACGACGGACAGCGGTGACGACGGACTGCGGTGACGACGGACTGTGGTGACGACGGACTGTGGTGACGACAGCCCGCTCGAACGGGGCGCGCGGCGTTCGCCTGACCGGAACGAAACCAAGTCGCCGGGGCGGGCCGCGGAGCAGCGCCCGGAATGACATGCGCCCGCCCCGGACCGTTGAAGACCGGAGCCCGCAGGCAATCGGAAGGCCCGCCATCGACACAACTGGGCAAACTGGTGGGGAAACCTCCAAAACCGCCCGGTCATCACTGTTCCCGCCAAGACGATCACGGGGAGGTATGGGGTCGCAGAATTACAGGCGCGGCGCGTGCTCCGGCAGCGGCCGCCCTTCCCTCCGCGACGACCTCAAGGACGTGCGTCATGAGCGAACGTGTCATCACCCCGCGCAGCCGTGGATTCCTCTTCCTCGACTCCCACCCGGCCGGCTGCGCGCGCCTGGTGCAGCAGATGTGGGACGACGCCCCTTCGCCCGGCCGCGTCCAGGACAGCGCCCCGGTGGCGCTCATCGTCGGCTCGTCGGCCGGCTACGGCCTGGCCACGACGATCGCCGGACTCGCGCGGGCGGGCATCCGGGGCATCGGCGTCTGTTTCGAGAAGGCCCCCACCGAACGGCGCACCGCTACGGCCGGCTGGTACCGCACCGCCGCCACCGCTGAACTCGCCCGGCGGCACGGCCACGACATGGTGTTCCTCAACGGAGACGCGTTCACCGACGGGATGAAGGACCAGGTCGCGGACCTCCTGCGACAGCGCTTCGGCCGCCTGGACCACCTGATCTACTCGGTTGCCGCACCGCGGCGCACCGACCCGGACACCGGTGCCGCCTACGCTTCGGTCCTCAAGCCCATCGGCCAGGCGTACCGCACCAAGACCCTCGTTTTCGGCAGTGCGGGAACGCCGGAGGTCAAGGAAGTGGAGACCCGGCCGGCCGAGGGCGACGACGTCGAGCAGACCGTTGCGGTGATGGGCGGCACGGACTGGGAACGGTGGGTCGACCATCTTGCGGACCGCAGTCTGCTCGCCGACGGATTCTCCACCGCCGCCTTGTCGTACATCGGTTCCCCTCTGACGGACGGGATCTACCGGCAGGGCACCATCGGCGCGGCCAAGTCCCACCTCGAAGCGACCGCTCGCGCGCTCGACGAGCGCCTGGACAAGCTGGTAGGCGGCCGCGCGGTGACCTCCGTCAACGGGGCCGCGGTCACACAGTCCTCCACCGCCATCCCCGGCATCGCCCTCTACGTCGGCCTGCTGCGCGGCGTGCTCGGCGAGGCGCTGGTTCCGCCCGTTGCCCAGTTGCCCGACCTGTGGGACCAGTTGACCGGCGTCCGACCCTTGGAGACCGACGACGACGGCCGGGTCCGCCTCGACGGCTGGGAACTCAACAGCGCGGTCCAGGCCGCCGTCACCGAACGCTGGGAACGGGCCACCACCGAGACCCTCACCCGCCTCGCCGATCTCGACTGGTTCCATGCCGAGATCCAGCGCCTCTACGGTTTCGCGGTACCGGGAATCGACTACACGGCTCCGACCACAACCTGGGTTCCCTGGCCGGAGGCCACTTCCTGATCCCGGGAATCCGGCGACCGGAGACATCGTGGATTCGGTGACCGCCCCGTTTTCGTCCGGGGGGAACGGGACTTCGTCGAGTTACCGAAAGCGCGCGCTCTCCTTGCGGAATTCCTGCCAAGGCAAGGGAGGTATTCCAGGTGACGGGGCGCGCGGCCCGGAAGACCGGGGGGCGGAGGGCCGTTCGCGGGCTTGCGCGGTGAATTCGGTTCCCCCGCAGGGGAATTGAGTGGACGGCGGGCTTCCTCGTCGCCGCATGGCCGCACTCCATGGCGGAGGCTATCGGACGGCCGGGCCGTGCACTCTCCACCAGATCATCGTCGAAACGGTCGGTCAGCCCGTCTGTCCGCCGTGACGGACAGCGGTGTTCTCAGACCGTGGGCCATCGGCCGCGGCCTGACCGGTCACGGTGCGCCGCGCCCACGGCAGGGGATGACCGCGGTCACGCTCTTCCCGGCCGGCTCTCTTTTGATC
Source organism: Streptomyces sp. NPDC054765 (assembly GCF_053612065.1). NCBI lineage: Bacteria > Bacillati > Actinomycetota > Actinomycetes > Kitasatosporales > Streptomycetaceae > Streptomyces > Streptomyces sp. NPDC054765. The sequence goes on from NZ_JBSHBP010000041.1 coordinate 43,716, forward strand.
TCCACGACGGTCGCGATACGGCAGACCATCGACCATCCAAAGCCTCCGCCCTCTCCGCTGACGTCGGGGGTACGGGGGCGCGGAAGGACAGGGCTGGAATCGCCGACCGTGACGACCACCGACTCCGGGCCGGCCCGCAGCCGCAAGGCACAGGTCTTTCCGCCCGCATGCCGTACCGCATTGGTGACCAGTTCGGAGACGACCAGGATCACCGCTTCCCTGGCGTCCCTTTCCACGGAGGGGTCCAGTTGCTCCAGGAAGGTGGCGGCAAGGTGCCGTGCGGGCCCGACGGCTTCGGAACGGCAGTCCAGTTGAAGCTCCAGCACCGGCGACGCCGTAACGGTGTGCGGAGCTTCGGCGGTGCTCATGATAAAGCTCACCTCATATCGCGTCGTCTTGCCTTCAGGCCGGAAAGAGTTCCCTCTTCCCGGGCTATCAACCCCAATTTTCCGAGGTCGGACGAAATGGTTTGTTCGCCACAACGGAGGAAACTCCGGCTCCGCGCCCGCGCCGGGCGGACAGGGCTGCGCGGAGTGCTGTGGAACACCTCACGCCACCCGGCAACTGGGCCGGGAAGCACGGTCTCCGCCACGGCCATAAGGCCTGCCGCAAGGCCTGCCGTGCGTACCCGGCGCCGAAATGATCAGCACGAGAGGCAGCACCGGCAGAAGCGGAACCACCGATTTCCTCCTCCGGTCCTCGCGTGCCCGCATCTGCCGCGAGCAATCCGGTATTACCCCGGTTTGCTTCATGGGCCGATGGGTAAGTGGCGCCCTCTTCTTTTTGTTGCAGGGCAGGGGCGCACGCCCGTCGGCATGCAGCAACGAAGCCCGGCGCCGCCTTACCGCGCCGGGCTCGGAACCGTCCGACCGCCCCTCCCTATACGGCCATTACCGGCACTGCGGGCATTACGGGCAAACTGCCTATCGCGGTCAAACCTCACTACGCCGGATCACGCGTGCTCCTCGGCCAGGTGTCGGCCCCTCCCGCCGCACACCTGACGGCCGCCCTCGCCCGGCGCCGGACGTCGACCACTCCCGCCCGGCCGGGACAAGTCGCGGACCGGCCCCGGCCCAGACGCCCACGCTGTGTGTGGTCGCCGCGGACGGGCGCCCCGGCCGGCGTCGCCGCGCTCGCGCCGTCACACGGGACGACACCACCCGCGCGCCGACGAAGATCATCGCGGTGGCCGCCAGGTACCCCAGTTCGAGCACCGCGGCATGGGCTGGGGCGACCTTCGCCGACCAGCCCGCGCCACGCTGTACGCCTTCGAACACGACGCGGTTGACGCTGAGGAAGGCGACATGTGTGCCGATCGCCGTCCACAGCGGCGCGGACCCCGGCGCCGTCCGTGCGGCCACCAGCGTGAGGCCGAAGACCGAGAGCAGCACCAGATAGGCGACCGGATCCTGGCCTTCGGGGGTGAGCCCGATCGGCGGGGGCGCCACGTCCACCAGCCGGGACACCCCGGCCTGCACCACGGTGGACGCCGCCGGCACCAGCAGGAAGACCACTGTCGTCCCCAGGGCCGAGAGCACCCCGCCGAGCCGGTCCCGCAACGAGGCCCAGGCATACCCACGCAGCGTCGCCTCCTCCGGCAGCGCCTCCAGCAGCACGGCCACCAGGGCGTTGCCCACCAGGAACGAGGCAAGGGCCGCCGGGTCCAGACCGGACCAGCGGACCCACCCGAGCGCCGTACCGGCCCCGAGCGCGACGGCGGCGCACGAGGTGGTGACGGCCATGCCGCGGAAGAACCCGAGAGGAGCCGAGGAGACGGGCCCAAGCCCCATGGGGAAGCGCCTTGTTGACCGCATGGCGCGTAAGCCCAGTACGGCGGGCACGGCCAGCGCGCTCACCAGGGCGGCAGGCAGCAGCTGCCGCAGATACCCGTCGGCACCGAGCGGACGGGCGAGCGCCTCCCCCAGCGCGTTCCCCGCGCCCAGCGCACACGCCATCACCGCACCGCCGAGCAGCGCCCTGCCCCAGGCCCGCCACGCGGCGCCCCGGGCCGGCGTCCTCGTGCCGCAGGTCGTAGCCATCAGGTCTCCCTTCACGATCAGCGGGAGGGGCGTCCGGGTGCGTCCGCCGGGATCGTCCGTGCGCGTCGAACCGGGCCCGGTGGGGGCTCGTCACCCGTCACCGGACGCACCGGCCGGGCGCCGGACCGCCCCGCTCCGCAAGCTTTCCGAGAGCTACGTGTGCCCGCGGCGTCGACGCTGAAGCCGCACCCCGGTCCACCCGACACGAACGGCCGGGAAAATCCTCCTGCGGCATGACCTGCTGCGGCCAGGGACTACATCCCTCGGCCCAGCGGTCGTACCCGAAGGGCTGCGGACGGACCGGTGACGGCGGGGAGGCGGACGACGCCCTGCCCGCCGCGCCCCGGGCGGCACCGCCGGTGGGCTCGGCTCAGTCGCCCGCACCCGCCACGCCCGCGGCCACGGCCGGCCCCGCCGGCCCCGCCGTCCGGGTCGCACGGGCAGCAGCAAAAAGCCGCAAAGGCGCATAGATGACGACAGAAGCGAGGAAAGCGATGTAGTACGCCACATCGGCGCCATGCAGTGCGGCGGCAACCGGGCCGACGAACAGGGTCGTATCCATGAAGGGCACGGCCACGGCGAATGCGGCCACGAACGCGACACAGGCGGGCCACCACGGCTGAGGGCGGCCGAACTCGGCCTCGACGTCGATCGGCGCGCCACGGCGGACCTTGGCGCGCAGCCTCGCGTCGACCAGCACGATGCCCACGAAGCCGGGGATCCAGTAGCCCACGAACAGCAGCAGATTCTGAAACCGGAGGGTGGTGTCCGCGGCATGCATCCACAGAACGAGCAGGAAGCCGAGCACGGCCGCGGCCGCCGCGGCGAGCGGCCTGGGAACCCGGACACCGGCGGCCTGCAGGGCCAGCGAGCCGCTGTAGTCGTTCATGGCGTTGCTGCACACCGCCGCGGCCGCAATGGCCAGCAGACCGAAGGCGCCGAGCACCCCGCCGCCCAGCAGCCCGTGCACCCCGGCGGCGGTCTGGTCGGTGAAGAGCTTGGCTCCCCACAGCCCCAGCGCCTGGACCCAGGCGAAGGAGAGCACCATGCCGAGCACGGAGTACCAGAACATCCGGGGCCGGGACGTCGTACGGGGCAGATAGCGGCTGAAGTCCGAGGCGTAGGGGGCCCAGGAGATGGCGAGGCTGAGCGCGACGGTGCTGGTCAGGACGAAGGCACCGAGACGGTCGGCGCCGTGCGCGGAGCTCGTTGTGGGAAGCGGCACACCGGAGAGCAGCTTGACGCTCAGGACCAGGAAAGCCGCACCCAGCACGAAGGTCATCACCGTTTGGAGCTGGTGGAGCGCCTCGTAGCCGAAGACTCCGACGGCTCCTTGAAGGAGCAGCACCACCAGCGCGCCGAGCCAGAACGGACAGCCGAGCAACTGGGCCAGTGCCTCGCCGCCGAAGAGGCCGATGAGCGCGTCCCAGGCGACGGAGGAGAGCCACTGCATGATGCCGGGCAGCGCCACACCCCGGCCGAAGGCCAGGCGCGACAGCGGCAGCTGACCGGTCCCGGTCTGGCTGCCCCAGGTGCCCAGGTAGGCGGCAGGTACCGCGCCGACAATCGTGCCGAGCACCATGGCCGTGAAGGCCGTCCAGAAGTCCAGCCCCAGGGAGACGCCCACGGTGCCGGAGAACACTCCGGTCATGGTGAGGTTGGGGGCGAACCAAATAGTGAAAAGGCGGGCAGATTTCCCGTAGCGGTTACTTTCGGGCACCGGCTCGATACCGTGCCGCTCGACCGCCAGGTCGCCGGGCCGGGCAGGCATCCGCCCTCGGAAGGCGGATTCTTCGATGGTCATGACTCTCCAGGCTCAACAGATGCGCCCCTACCGTAGGCCCGGCAGCCGGCCCGCCTGTCACGGCCCCCTCCTGGCACGGCGCCGCCGGCCGGTGCCGAACGGAGGCGGCGGCCGTGCCAGGACGGTCAGGAGTCAAGGGCGCGGGAAGGAGGTGCGCCCACCGCTCACGGAGCGGACACCACCGTCGACGGCACCGTCGAGGTACCCGAGGTGGGGGCCCCGACGTCATTGATCACGTGCTCGTACTGGCCCTTTCCTCCCAGGGAGACCACGAGCAGATCGTGGAACTTCACACCCGGGCTGTCCGGGGCCTCGAAGCCGTGGTCCTGGCGGATGGTGGGATCCACGTTGTAGAAGCAGTAGCTGCCCAGGCCCCACCCTTCGTGGGTGGTCACCCCGTCAGCGACCTTGTAGGCGGCGAACCCCTTGGTATTGCCGTTCTGTACCGCGGCCTGATCGGGCGCGTCGTACGCCTTCTCGTTCTGGAAGAAGACCGTGCGCCCCCGCTCGCCGCGCCACTCCACGTCGTACTTGTTGAAGTGCTCGACGAAGAGCCCGGTCGCCAGGACGTCATCACCGGTGACACGGACCCCGTAGTCGGCCCGGTTGGTCTCCCAGCCCACGCCGTCTCCGTGGTCGGCGCGCCAGACCCAGGTGTGATCGACGAGGGTGTGGTTGCTGTTGATCACCATGCTGGTGGTCGCCTTGCCGGGGCCCGCCCCGCCGATCCGGATGAAGACGTCCTGGACCGTGGTTGGATTGGCGGCGTGATCTGCGGATGCGCCCTCGGGGCCGACCTCCAGCAGCGTGGCGGAGTTGACCGGGCCGGCGTCGATCAGAAATCCGGCGAGCCGCACACCGTCGACGTCGGCGACCTTCATGGCCGTCACCCCCTGGTCCGGAACGAGCGTCGCGTACCCCAGTCCCAGGACGACGGTGTTCGGGCGCTGTACCTCGATCGGCCGGTCGACGTGGTAAATCCCGGGCGTGAGAAGAAGGTTGAGGCCCTGGGCCAGTGCGGCGTTGAGCGTCGCCGCGTCAACGCCGGGCTTGGCCACATAGAACTGGCCGAGCGGAAGGGACTCGCCGCGTGGTGTGCCGTTGCCCCAGGTGGTGCCGCGGGCGTCGGTGCGCTTCTCGGGCAGGAAGACCCGGTAGCCGGCCCCGTCGACATGGAGGAAGGGCTTTTCCCGGGACACCGGAGTGGTGTCGAGAGTGGTGTACGGCGGGTCGGGGAAACTCTGCGCGGGGGCTCCCTCGACCCCTGAGAACACCATGTTCCACACGGCGTTGTTCCAGCCGCCCACCGAGCTGTCCCGGGTGTACCACTGCTGCTGCGAGTAGGGACTCACCGTGCCGTCGATACGGCTGTCGGCGATGTAGCCGCCGCTGGCCCAGCCGTAGCCGTCGGGCGCCAGATTCAGCCCGCCCTTGACGTGCATCCGCCGGAACGGCGCCGCCTGGGCCACGGCCCACCGGTTGGTGCCGTTGACGGGACGGAGTGCGAGGTTCTCCGCCGAACGCCAGAAGTTCTGGGTCGCATTGCCGTTGAACCAGCCGGCATCGACGGTCACATCACCGTTGAAGGTCGTGTCGTCGGGCGACAGTCCGAGGCCCGCGATCGAGGTGTAGAAGCCGATCTGGGCGTTCAGACCGTTGTAGGTGCCCGGCTTGAAGAGGAGTGCGTACCTCCCGTTGCCGAACTGGGCCGACTCCTGCCGCTTGAAGATCTCATCGAGTTTGCCCTGGATGCCGGGCGTGGCGGGGTCGAAGACCAGCACGTTCGGGCCGAGGTCGCCTCCGCCCGGCAGCGCAGCGGAGGCGGGCGCAGCGGCGGAGGCGGGCGCAGCGGCGGAGGCGGGCGCAGCGGACGCCCGGGAGGCCGGGGCCGGGAGGCTTGCAACGGGGAGCGCGGCTGCCATCGCGGCCAGGACGTTCCGGCGGGAGGGCGGCGGCGTGCGGGGAGCCGCGGCGTCAGCACGGGGTGTCGCGCCGTTGAGGGGTGTCGCTCCGGTGGGGGATGTCGCGCCTGTGGGGGGTGTGGGCATAGCAGCTCTCCTGATTCGGAAAGTGAACGAGGGAAGTTCATGGGAGCGCTCTCCTGCCCGATGCATGTTCACCACCTGTGAACGACGCGTCAAGACTTCTGCCGGGGATCCGGGGACTTGGTCCCGGCCATCCCTCAAACTCCGTGTTTTTTAACCCAGTTGCCACGAGTTCCGCGCACTCCACAAGCCACTGTGGCGGTCCTCTCCGCGTTCAGTAGATGTGGAGGAACGGCAGACGAGCGGGGATCCGCGCAGCGCGGCGAAGCGGTGGTGCGGGGCGGCACCGTGTATCAGCCCAGCGTCCGGTCAAGGTTGAATGCGGCACTGATGAGTCCCAGGTGGGTGAAGGCCTGGGGGAAGTTGCCGATCTGCTCGCCGGTATGGCCGATCTCCTCGGCGTAGAGCCCGAGGTGGTTGGCGTAGGTGAGCATCTTCTCGAAGGCGAGCCGGGCCTCGTCCACCCGGCCGGCCCGGGACAGCGCCTCGACGTACCAGAACGAGCAGATCGAGAAGGTGCCCTCCTCACCCCGTAGCCCGTCCGGGCTGCGGCGGGGGTCATAGCGGTAGACCAGGGAGTCGGACACCAGCTCCTCGCCCAACGCGTCCAGAGTGGAGAGCCATTTCGGGTCGGTGGGAGAGATGAACTTGGCCAGCGGCATCATCAGGACGGCCGCGTCGAGGACGTTGTCGCCCTCGTGCTGGACGAATGCCTTCCGCTCGGCGGACCAGTTTCGCTCCATGATCCGCTGGTAGATCGCGTCGCGGGCATGCGCCCAACGCGGCATGTCCGCCGGCAGACCGCGGTGGGTGGCGATCCGCATCGCGCGCTCGATCGCCACCCAGCACATCAGCTGCGAGTACAGAAAGCGCTGGGTCTTGCCGCGGGTCTCCCAAATGCCTTCGTCCGGCTGGTCCCAGTTGTCGCAGACCCAGTTGACGAGGGTGCCGACGGTGGCCCAGTGCTCGCTGGACAGCGGCTCCCCCCATTTGTCGTAGAGGTAGAGGGAGTCGATGAGGGCCCCATAGATGTCCAGTTGGAGCTGGCTGACGGCGGCGTTGCCGACCCGGACGGGCGCGGAGCCCAAGTGGCCCTCCAGATGGAGGAGTTCCTCCTCGGGGAGCTCGCTGCGGCCGTCGATGCCGTACATGATCTGCAACGGTCCGTCCGCACCGTTCTTGACGCTGAGGTTCCCGGACAGGAAGTGCACAAAGGCCTTGGCCTCGTCGGTGAAGCCCAGCCTGAGCAGTGCATAAATACAGAATGCGGCGTCCCTCACCCACGCATAGCGGTAGTCCCAGTTGCGCTCGCCGCCGATCTGTTCGGGCAGGCTGGTCGTGGGGGCGGCCACGATGGCGCCGGTCGGGGCGTACGTGAGGAGCTTGAGGGTGAGCGCGGAGCGGTGCACCATCTCCCGCCAGCGCCCTCGGTAGCGGGAGTGCGACAGCCAGGTGCGCCAGTACCGGACCGTGGCGCCGAACAGTTCTTCCGCCTCCATCACCGGGCAGGCGCGCGGCTCCACACCACCGCCGATCCGGTCGAGCGCGAAGACCGCGGTCTCCCCCTCGTCCAGGGTGAAGGAAGACGTGGCGTCCGGGCCGTCGATCTCGACCGGCACGCTGGACGTCAGCGCCAGGGAGAGGTCCGGGGAATCGAACACCGTATGGCCCTGCCGGGTGCTCACGGTGTGCGTGCTGCGCCCGTAGTCGAAGCGGGGCGCGACACGGGCGGTGAGCGGCAGTGATCCGCGTACGCAGAGCACCCGCCGGATCAGCCGGTGGCGGTCCGCCTCACGGGAATCGTCGACGATCGGCATGAAGTCCTGGACCTCACCGACACCATGGTCCGCGAAGAACCGCGTGATCAGGATGTTGGTGTCGGGGAAGTAGAACTGCTTCGTCCGTGCGGGCACATCCGGGGACAGCTCGAAGGCCCCGCCACGGTCTGCATCCAGGATCGCCGCGAAGACACTGGGTGCGTCGAATCGTGTGCAGCAGTACCAGTCGATGGTGCCGTTGGTCCCGACGAGCGCGGCCGTGCGCATGTCCCCGATCAGGCCGTGCTCGGCGATGGGGGTGTAGCGGAGTGCGTCCGCCTTGCTGGGGCGGAGGCTCACAGCGGCGGTCATACGACCTCCCCGGACGGGGCTGCGGGAGCAGTGGATTCAGGTTACCTCCACACGGCTGCGGGCGGCGAGCGAGCGGTGCGCGGCCGGAGACGACACCCCTCGGTCACTGTGGGTGATCGGGCGCGCCGGCCTGGCGCCATCCGGTCAGCCGTGGGCACTGCGCGATGCCGGCCCACGGTCCCGCACCAGCAAGCTCCCCAGCACCGTGCGCCGGTGCGGGACCGCGCGCCTCGCGCGGACCGTGGTGATCAGGCCCGGACCCCGCGGCGCCGCGGTGCGGGCGGACGCGGTGGCATTGCGGACAGTCAGCCACCGGGCGAGTGCGCTGGTGGTGTGCTCCTCCGCGAGCAGAGGCAGCATCTCCCTACGTGCCCGAGCACCGCGGCAAGCGCGTCGTCCGTGCTGCCCGCCCCGGTCGCCGGCGGCGGCACCCCCGGACCGGCCCCGGGTTGGTCACGGTCAGCGGACGGCCGGGCAGCTGGGAGAGGAGGGGATGACCGGTCCAGTGGAAGGTGGGCAGCACCAGCACGCCGCGACCGCGCAGCCCGATGTCCTGCTCATAGGGTGCTTCGCATTCCCAGCCGCTCTCGTGCACCCGGATGCCGGGGACGAGTGAAGCTGTACCCGGTCGCCCGATACGGGGTGGACCGGCCACTGCTCCTGCCGGGCACGGAGGGCTTCCCTTGCCAAACGGAGGGCTTCCCTTACCAAAGGAACTGGAGCGGTCCTGGTCGGCGATGCCCGCCCAGTCGCAGGGCCGCACCCGCCGGCGTCAGCTCGACCGTGCCGCGCACGGCGTGTTCACCGACTACGGCGCCATAGCCCCCAGTTGCAAGCAGCCGGGCTGGAAGCCGGCCTGTCCCACGCTGAAGTCATCGAAGCCCAACGAGCCCGGGACGTCTCCTCGAAGGCTCATCCGCATGCCTTCACCACGTGGTACGCCTCGTTGCCCGAGCTCGCGCCCTGTGCCGAGGCGCTCTACGGACAAATGCAGGCTCCCGAGCAGTGGCAGCCCTACGTGGACACCGCAGCCACGCTCGCCCGCCTCGCACAAAGCGGCCTCGCCCTCGGGGTGGTGAGTGATGTCGGCTGGGATCTGCGGGCCGCCTTCGCCCACCATGCTTGGACCGGTACTTCTCGGCCTGGGTGCACTCCTACGAGCACCACACGGAGAAGCCCGACCCGTTGCTGTTCCGGCCCGCCTGCCACGAGCTGGGTCCGGATCCCACCGAGACGCTCATGGTGGGTGACAACCCTGCCAAGGACGGCGGCGCGGTCGGAGCGGGCCTGCGTGCATATGTGCTTCCTGCGGGATCCGCTCCCGGGTCGCTGCGGGGGCTGGACGCGGTACTGCGACTGGCCGCTCCGCTCTCGGCCTGAACTCGGTGCGGACGCCCGGAGCGTGGGTGCCCCGCGCCCGCGCCGCCCGGCTCGCTACGGGCATCCCGCTGCCGACTCGTTCCACCACCAGTAGGAATTCCGGCCCGGTCTCTCGCCATCCGCCCTCCCGCCGTAGGACCATGGCACGCTCGCTTCGCACCTGACTTCCGCTCCGTACGCCGTGCCCTGGGGAGGACCCGGATCATGAGCACCAGACCGATTGCCGCACCCGGCCGCTTCACCCTGCTGCTCACCACCCTGCTTCTCGGACTCTCGCTCGCCCTCCCGCCCGGACCGCTCGCGTATGCGGCGGACACACCGGACGGCCCCGGCCTTCCGGCTCCGTCGGCCGATTCGTACTGGACCCCGCAGCGGATGAGGGCAGCGGAACCGGCCGTCGTCACCAGGACTTCGCAGACGCCGCACCCGGCCGCGGGCCCCACTCCACCGAGCCACCCGTTCGACGGTCTCCCCCAGGTGGGAACCTTCTTCTGGACGGACGGCACCAACACCGGCCGGTTCTGCGGCGGCACGGTCGTGCGCAGCCCCCACCACAATCTCGTGGTCAGCGCCGCCCACTGTCTCCTCTCCCCCGACCCGAAGCGGCATCTGTCGTTCGTGCCGCAGTATCACGACGGGCTGAAGCCACACGGGATCTACCCCGTCGACCGCATCTACCTCGACCAGCGCTACTACGACCTCGGAACGAAAGCGGGCGCCCGCTGGGACTATGCAGTGGTACGGCTCGGGACGCGGGAGGACGGCGCCGAGGTGGAAGAGGTCACCGGCGGCTTCGACCTCCTGCCGTACTCCGGGTATGACCACGGCAACGTACGACTCATCGGCTACCCCGGCAACAGCGACACCACCCACCCCAAGCCCCTCGACTGCGCCTCCTCCACCCACCGATACACCAGTACCGACCCGGCCGCCCCCGGCGACTTCCTGGAGATTGCCTGCGCGGGCTATATCGGTGGCACCTCCGGCGGGCCTTTCCTCCTGAAGAACTTCACCGGTTACGCCCTGATCGGCGTCATCGGCGGTTACCACACCGGAGGCGACTTCCCGGACGTTTCCTACAGCTCATACTTCACATTCGACACGCTGGCGCTCTATTTCCAGGCCGTCCACGGTGATACGCCTGCCACACCGCGCCAGGTTCCGCCCTCGAAATGACCGTGGGCGGGCGACGGGTGGACGACAGGCCCTCCCCTCGCCCGCCGCCGGCCGACGGCCGCCGGCCAACCGCGGACAGCAGACAGCAGACAGCAGACAGCAGACAGCAGACAGCAGACAGCAGACAGCAGAAACCCAACGACCGACAACCGGCCGAACACCTCGCCACCCTCGGCATATCCGGGACATCCGGGCATTTCCCCGGGTCCTGTTAATGTCAGCGATGGCTCAAGGCCGGTTGCCCACCAGGCCCGCAGTGGAAGGTGACGCCCGTTGGTGCCGTCGTTTCTCTTGTCCGTGCTGAACCGCCTCTTCGGCAATGAATCGTGGCGCCGGCTTCATGCTCGAGCGGCGCTCTGGGTCACCCTCGTCATGACCGCGGTACTCCTCGGTGGCGCAGCGCTGGTCGTCGTCGCCGAATCCGGTGCGCCGCACGCCAATATCACGTCCTATCCGAGGGCGTTGTGGTGGTCGATCGAGACAGCGACCACAGTGGGCTACGGGGATTTCTATCCCGTCACACTGTGGGGCCGCGTCATTGCGTCCTTCTTGATGCTCAGCGCCATCACGGCGTTCGGGGTCATCACGGCAGCGCTCGCCACCTGGTTCGTCGGCCAGGCGGAGCGGGACGTGGCCCGCTTGGGCAAAGCCGTGGGAAATCATGCACGCGAGGACTCGGAGGCACTGCGTTCGGAGCTGCGCTCGCTGCACACGCGTTTCGACCAGGTCGAGAATCTCATCCGGGACAAAGGTACGCACTCCACCTCTTGACCGAGGAGTGCCGGAGGGAGTCCCTGACCAAGGCCCTTTGCGGCCCTTGACCGGGGAGGAACGCACTTGAGGGGGGAGAGAAGCAGACTCCGTGGGCGGTCCGCCACGGGGGCTCCGCGGCGGCCCACGGCGCCCGGGAAGCTCACTGCGACGGGAGTGCCAAGGGAAGCCTGTGCCACTTTCCCGGCATGCTTAAGCTGGTCACCGTGATCGATTCCACTGATGTCCGCCGTATCGCCCTCTCCCTTCCCGAGACGGTGGAGAAGGAAGCCTGGGATATGCCCACGTTCCGGGTCGCCGGAAAGATGTTCATCACGGTCCCCGACGATGAGACATCGTTCGCGGTGAGATGCCCGATTCATGAGCGGCAGGAGTTGATGGCCGCCGAACCGGAAAAGTTCTGGGTACCCCCGCACGAGGCCGGCTCCGCCTGGGTGAGGGTACGGCTCGCCGAACTGGAGGACTTGGACGAGTTGCGCGACATCCTCGTGGATTCCTGGAAGCAGGCAGCTCCGACACGCCTGCTGGATACTCTTCCCGGGGCGGAATGAACGGGCGAGTACCGCTCGACGCCACTCCCCTGCTGAATTCGCTCACCACGGCCCCAGCAAGGACCACCGTGCCGGACCGAGCAGCCGCGAACCCATAATGGCGCGGCTCATGCCTTGAAGCACTGTCAGGAAATCCAGCGAGATCAATGGCGGCGGCGCAGGTCACTCCAGTCCAGCGCCTGGGACGCCGTCTGCTGGGAACGCTCGGCGGCCTCACGGGCTTCGGCGAGGATATCTCCGTGCTCCTCGACAAGCTCTTCGTAAATGGGGGTAGGGCTGGAGGTGTGTGTGGAAGTACTCATGTGTGCGTCCCGATTCCCTTGCGATTCTCTGGCTGCGGCTTGGTAGGTTCTCGCCGCCCTGGGAAGTAGGAAGCACCACAGCTGAATACTCGGTGCACAAAGGGAGGTTTTCCCCACTCGTCCGCCGCTCCCCCGTGCGGCGCTGGACATCGTGTCATGCGCGCGGCGAACACGCAAAGATCCCCCAGAGTCCGAGACCGTTGATGAGGGAACGTCCCATTCGCACTTCCCGCCCCGGTCTCGCGCGCCGTCGTCTCCGGAGACGGGCAGCTGAACTATGCCGCTCCTGCCTCCGCACACTTCTGCCGGAAGCCTCACATCCGATCGCTTGCGACCATAACGCCAGCACTGAACCGTCACCCGGCGGGAGGGCACGCCGGACCGCACCGCGCGAGGAGTTCTCAGGTGATCCCACACCCGGTGAACTTCAAGCCTGGGTCCTGCTCAGCCTGGTCCCCTTCGCTCCCTTCGCTCCCCCACAGCCCTCCTCCCATGGTTCCGCGGCCTTCGGGAGGGCCTGACGGGAGGCTGGGTTCCCCGAACTCCCTTGCGGTGGCGGACCGTTCTCCGGCTGACGCGCGCCGGCCGGCCACCTGTCGTCCAGCGACGGCACGGTAGCGGGGGACGGATTCGCCGGACAGGGCGGTAGTGCCACCGGGAGCGGCCGCCTTGTCCGAAGTGGCCGGGTTGAACGCCGCACCCGGGCTGTGTCGGTCTGACCGGCAGGTGAGGGTCGTCCGGTCGTCCGACGCCCCGAACACCATCCCCCCGTTCTCCGGAGTTCGCTGAAGACTGACAGAACGGTCAACGAAGGCGAGGGCCCCTTCATGTCGCGGTACCGCGAGTTCACATTTCGCGCTGTCACGTTCCAGAGGCGGATCGGCAATCCGGCCCTTACCCGGCTGCCGCAGCAGACTCTGCTGGAGACGACAGGACGAGAATCCGGTTTGCCGCGGCGAACCCCGATCGGCGGGCGTGCCGGTGCACTGAGCCCAGCCCTACCGCCCTTCTCGGGAATCCGACTTCAGTGTGCGATGCCGTCGATCAGCTCGCGTGCTCCCTGACGGAGCAGGGCGACGGCCACGGACGTACCGAGCGTCTCCGGCGTGAGCGGGCCGGCCCATTCGTGCGCATTGAGGACCGTCTTGCCGTCAGGGGTGAAAACGCAGGCCCGCAGGGACAGTTCACCGCCGCGGTCGGTCTTGGCGTAGCCGGCGATCGGGCTGTTGCAGTGGCCCTGGAGAACGTGCAGCAGCATGCGTTCGGCGGTGGTTTCCTGGAATGTCCGGGGGTGGCCCAGTCCGCTGACGGCGTCGATGGTGTCGGTATCGCCCTCGCGGCACTGAAGGGCCAGCACACCCGCCCCGATGGGCGGGCACATCTCGTCCACCGACAGGATCTGGGTGATCACGTCCGTACGGCCGATCCGCTCGAGACCGGAGACGGCCAGCAGCAGCGCATCCGCCTCACCGGCCGCGAGCTTCTCCATACGGCGGTTGGCGTTGCCGCGCATCGGGACGCACTGCAGATGCGGATGGGAGGCGGCGAGCTGCGCGATCCGGCGCACCGAGGAGGTACCGATCCGGGTGCCTTCGGGGAGTTCATCGAGGGCGAGTCCGCCGGGGTGGATCAGCGCGTCCCGGACGTCATCGCGTTCGAGGAAGGCGGCGAAGGTGGTGCCGGCCGGCAGCGGACGGTCCCCCGGGATGTCCTTGACGCAGTGCACCGCGAGGTCCGCCGCACCGGCCAGGAGAGCGGCATCGACCTCCTTGGTGAACGCTCCCTTCCCCTCGACCTGGGAGAGAGCACCCATCCAGCGGTCGCCGGTCGTCTTGACCGGGACGACCTCCGTGGCGATGCCGGGGTGGAGGGCGCCGAGTTCGGCGCGGACGCGCTCCACCTGAGCCAGGGCCATCGGCGAGTCACGGGAGACGATACGGATCAGTTCTGGGGCGGACATGCGCCCACGATAGACCGTCAGCTCCGTACGACGGCCACCCGCAGGCCCCGAACCGCCCACTCCCCTCGCTCGCGGTACGGTCCCGGCATGTCCCGATCAGCAGAAGCCGAACTCCCGCCGTCCGCCGTCGCCGCGAACGATCTGGACCGTGCCGTGCAGCTCGCGGTGGCCGTGTTGCGCGAGGCGCCCCCGACGGCGTGGGACGGCAGGGCGGGCTCGCTGGAGTGGGACTGCTGGGAGACCGTCGAGCACCTCGGTGACGATCTGTTCGCCTACGCCGTCCAACTCGGCCCGAAACAGCCCCCGTTGGAGGGCAATGTGCCGTTCGTCTGGGAGAGCCGACGCCCCGGCGGCCCCGCGAACGCCGTGCACGCCGACCGTACGGCGGGCATCGCCGGGCTGTTGCAGGTGCTGGAGGCGAGCGGCGCGCTGCTGGTGGCCATGGTGCGTACGACGTCGCCGCAGGTACGTGCCCACCATGTGTTCGGGGTGTCCGACCCCGAGGGCTTCGCCGCGATGGGCACCGTGGAAACCCTGGTCCACACCCACGACCTGGCGGAGGGACTCGGGCTCACCTGGAACCCGCCCGCCGATCTGTGCGCACGGGTACTCTCCCGGCTGTTTCCGGACGTCCCGGCGGCCACCGACCCCTGGCGCACCTTGCTCTGGGCCACCGGACGCACCGAACTGCCGGAGCGTGCCCGCCGCACCACGTGGCGCTGGGACGGCAGCGTCCGGGGGCGGGGGTGAGGAGAGACGAATCGACGCGAGTGCGGGCGACGGTCGGTCACGGGCAGTTGCGCCGGCCGGGTGAGCGGCGCGGCCATGGTCCGGGCGCTGAGTCTCCTGGCCGTCGGTGCGCTCAGTGCCTCGCCCACGGGTGCCGCAGCCGGAGCCAGAGGTCCCTGGCCCTGCGTCCCGCTTCGGTACGGCTCTTGGCCACCAGCTCTTGGGCCTGTTCCTCGCTCTCCACCATCGGGCCGGAGCCGCGCAGCGGCCTTCCGGCCGTTTCGTGGAGGAAGAAGCTGGCGATGAGCCCGATGAGGCCGGCGACCATGAGGTAGTAGGCAGGGACCATGTCGTTGCCCGTCGCCTGTACCAGCGCGGAGGCGATGAGCGGTGTCGTACCGCCGAAGAGCGAGACCGAGATGTTGAAGGAGATCGACAGCGCACCGTAGCGCAGCCGGGTCGGGAACAGCGCGGGCAGTGTCGAGGCGGACGTACCGGCGAAACACACCAGCAAGAGGCCCAGGATCAGGCATCCGAACGCGGGCAACAGGATGCCGCCGGCGCGGATGAGGAGTACGGCGGGCGCAGCGAGGACGATCATGGCGGCGCTGCCTGCCATGAAGACGGGCCGACGGCCCAGTCGGTCGGAGGTGCGGCCCACGGTCGTGATGGTGAGCACCACAACGATCATGGTGCCGAGCACGAGCAGCTGGGCGGTGAGGGCGTCCTGGCCGAGCGTCTCGGTCAGGAACGTCGGCAGGTATGAGGTCACCATGTAGTTGGTGACGTTGTAGAGCAGCACCAGGCCCATACAGATCAGCACGGCTTCCCAGTGGCGGGTGAAGATCTCCTTCAGCCGCCCCTTGCCGGACTGACGCGCCTCCTCCACCGGGTCCTCGCCGTGTCGCACGACCTGACGGACGGGCTGTCGGCTCCATGGTCCGGGAGCGATTGCCGGTACTCCGGGGAACTTGAATCGCTGACGTTCATGAGCCCGGGACGACTGGTGGTCAATCCCGCGCGGGACAACCTCTTCCAGGCGGGCCGATGCGGTGTGGCACGGCGGCCCGCTGAACAGGAATACCGCCCCGTCCTCCTCCGTGGTAAGGCCATGGGTACCGGACCGCGACCGGCAACGCGAACCGGAAAAGTTGCGCGTCCGAGCTCTTGCCTCGTTCGCGGACGTCGGAGAGTTCGCATGCGTCGAGCCGATCGGCCCCGGCTGATCCGGGATGGCTGACCCTGGATGCTGATCCTGGATGACTGACTCTGCATGAGGGGCGATCCCCGCCAGGCTCGGGCGCCCCCGGTGGCAAGATCCGCCCGTGGCCGTCCCCGCCGCGGGAGCGGCTCACCGGGCGTGGAACAGCCCAACCTCCCGGCCTCTCTGCCTTCCTGCCTCTCACCTCTCTGCCTCGGGCAAAGCCCAGGCCCAGCCCCTGGCCCATGGCGAAGCCCAGGCCGACGGTGGCGTCGGCCTGGGCTTGAAGTCAGCGTGGTGCACGAGTCAGGCGAGCCTGACGGCTCAGGAACGTCAGAGGCTCAAGCACGTCAGACGACTCAAACGTGTCTGAACGAGGAGAGGTGGGCGAACACCACGATGTTGTCGACGTAGTCCTTGACCTTCCTGTCGTATGCGCCGCCGCAGGTGATCACACGGAGCTGGGCGGTGGAGGCATCGGCGTACACCCGGTCACTGGGGAAGTTCGCCTTGCTGAAGGTCTCGACGGAGTCAACCCTGAAGGTCGCGACGATGCCGTCTTCACGGGTGATGTTGATCGTTGCGCCGGGCTTGAGCGATTCAAGTTGCAGGAACACCGCCGCTCCGGTCTTGGTGTCCACGTGACCGGCGATGATCGCCGAGCCACGCTCGCCCGGCGCCGCGCCGTCCTTGAACCAGCCGACGAGATTCCTGTCCCCCGCGGGCGGCGCATCGAGCTGCCCGGTCGGGCCGATGGTCAGCTGGGTGAAGGGGGCGTCGACGGCGATTGCCGGGATCGTCACCCGCTTCGGGGCGGAGCGGGGCAGAGACAGATCGGGGAACGGCGAGGAGGCGGAGGAGGCGCCTCTCGGGGTGGCGGAGGAGACCGCGGCGGGGTGGGACATGGGCTTGGGGTCTGCCGAGGTGTCCACTGAGTTGTAGACGAGGAGCGAGCCCAGCAGAAACGCTCCCGCAGACCACAGCAGGCCGCGGCCGACAGGGCGGGACGCGGGGGCGGTCCGAGGTGGGTTCGAATTCGGCTGGGGCGACTGCTGGGCGGTCATGTGCGCGTGCCTTTCATGAACGGAGCTACGGCGAGGCGTGAGGGGCAGCGGTAACGCAATCGCCGCGGCCACCGTCCACGAGGAACGGTGGCCGCGACAGCACAGCGGCCCCCGTATGGGGCAGCCGGATCAGGCCGCCGCAGCGCCCGAGGTGTTGCGACGACGCAGCATGTACGCACCGGCACCGAGACCACCGAGCATCAGCACGGAGCCGGCAGCCAGACCGCCACCGGTCGCCAGGCCGCCACCGCCGGTGTGGATGCCACCGCGCGGCCTGCGGTGGTCGCCGTAGCCGCCGTTGTCACGGTCGCCGTAGCCACCCCGGCCGTTGTCGCGGTCGCCGTAGCCACCGCGGCCGTTGTCGCGGTCGCCGTAGCCGCCCCGGCCGTGGTCACGGTCCCGGTCGCCGCGGCCGTTGTCACGCCCGTGGTCACGGTCCCGGTCGCCGCGGCCGTTGTCACGCCCGTGGTCACGGTCGCGGTCACCGCGGCCGTTGTCCCGGCCGTGGTCACGGTCGCGGTCACCGCGGCCGTTGTCCCGGCCGTGGTCACGGTCGCGGTCGCCGCCGTAGCCGCCGCCCTGGTCCCAGTCACCCAGCACGGTCTTGGCCATGGCGCCGCCGCCGGTGTGCATACCGCCGCTCGGCCTCCGGTCGTCACGGCAGTTGTCGCGGCCGCCGTAGCCACCCCGGCCGTTGTCACGGTCGCCGTAGCCGCCCCGGCCGTGGTCACGGTCCCGGTCGCCGCGGCCGTTGTCCCGGCCGTTGTCCCGGCCGTTGTCCCGGCCGCGGTCACGGTCGCGGTCACCGCGGCCGTTGCCCCGGCCGTCGCGCCCGCCGTCACGGCAGTTGTCACGGCCGTCGCGTCCGCGGTCACGTCCGTGGTCGCGGTCACCGCGGCCGTTGTCACGCCCGTGGTCACGGTCACCACGGCCGTTGTCACGCCCGTGGTCACGGTCGCGGTCGCCATTCCTGTCGTGGTCGTGGTTGCTGACGGAAGAACCGCTGTCCGAGGCAACGTCCGCCATGATCATGGCGTTCGCAGCGGGCGCGGAGATTGCAAGCACCGCCGTAATGGCGGCTGAGGCGAACAGGGTGCGAGCAGTGCGCATGGGGAGATGTTCCTTTCGGCGCGACTGCGAAGGCTGACTCTTTGTCGGCTCATCGGATCGCAGTGGCGACGTGATCACCGTCAGCCGGATTGCGGCCTGGCACCACCGGAGAACGTCGCATTCGAGGTACGCCGTGGGCTCTTCGGGTGGCCGAAGGCAGTGGATTCACCCATTGGATGGCGCGCGTCGTCGGCGTGTCGCGTAACGAGTGGGCTAGAGGCACTTCAGCGGCTCTCCTCGACGGCGTAATTCAGCCCTGAACGAGCACGGCGGGCGGGGTTCTCCGCGACACGCCGATGGCATGACCATCCCCGGATGGCTCAGCCGGCCCCGGGTGGCTCAGCCGACGCCGGCGTGCGGGAGCCTGCGAGTGAGAGTGCTTTCGAGGGGAACGCAACACGGTGGATTGCGGCGAGGACCAGTGACCCCGGGGGCGTCTTCCAGCAGCCGCCGGAGCGCAAGGACAACCGACCGGGAAATCCTCAACTTCCTGCCTTTGCCATCTCGTTCCACGCAAGCACAGCAGGGCTTCTCATCGGGGCATCCGTGAGCCGAACCGGTGACAGCTCGCCCCGAAGGCTGACGCACCCCGTGCCCGAATATCTCGCATCGGTCAATTCCCAAATACCTCTCGATCAGGGCCAGTTGTCACCCGAGACCGGCATCCGGTCGCCCGCGGCACACCCATCACCGTGTGTAATCAGGGCTGTGATCATGAGTGACTCCTGACCGCCCACGCGGACCGTCACCCGAAGGACGTCTCACCCGAATTGCGGAATCCGTACACCCGACGGGCTGAGCCGAAAGGCAGGCTCACGTTTCTCATGAGAGAGCGGGGCCGAGCCGTACTTCACCTCAGGTGGTGCTGTCCCGGAGCGCCTTTTCGACGATGGCCGCCAACCGCGCATGGTGTGCCCCGCGCCAATAGACGCGCCCGCAGGCGGTGCATTGCGCGAAGACGTCATATGTGCGCTGGGTCCCGTGCTCAAGGTGCTCCCGGACCGAGTTCTTGTCAGCGTCCGCCAGCCGGCCATTGCAAGCGGTGCAGCGCGTCCACGGGGCGAGTGTGGGGGCGAAGCGGCCCAGTACGTCCCGGAATTGGTCATCGGGCCGGTCACTGTAGACAAATGCGCCCGCCCAGATCTCCCGACGGCGCAGCAGCCCCCGGTCCCGGGAGAGCAGTACCCGTTGCTCCTTGGCTGAAAGGGCGGCCAGCGCGGCGTCGCCGGGATCCTCGTTCGTGTACGCCGCGTCGACACCGAGCAGCCGCAGCCTGCGCGCCAGAGTGCCGAGGTGCACGTCGAGCAGGAACCTCAGGGGCGCGCCGGTGATCCGCTGCGGACGGTCGATGGCGTGTACCTCGATGGTCTCGCCCGGTCCCGGGACATGGGAGACGGGAACCTCGGCACCGTCCACGACCAGGCGCCCGACCTCGGTGAGCGGAACGCCGAGCGACTCGACGACATGGCCGAGCGTTGATGAACCGTCGGTCACCACGGGCGCGGGGGCGGTGGTGGTGTGCTCCGACGCGACGAAAAGGTGCAGCTCGGGAGCGAAGCTGACGTGGATCTCGGGTCCGTTCACGCCGGACAGCATGCCATCGGGCAGGCCGGGCCGATCAGCGGCTGCGGCTGCGGCTGCGGCTGCGGCTGCGGCTGCGGCTGCGGCTGCGGCTGCGGCTGCGGCTGCGGCTGCGGCGGATCTGGCTGCACGGGCCGTAGCGAATCGCGTGCCGGACCGTTCACAGTGGAGCGGGCTCCGCTCCACCGCCGCCCCCAGCCTCACCCCTCCCCCGCGGATTGGGGCGTTGACCGCCTCTCACGAGAGAGACGGGGAAGGCGACTTGGTCACCGCCCCGGATGTGATGACATGACGGTCCCGGTGGTGCCATCGTGGGCCCCGTTGCCTCGGCAGCCCCATCCTGTGCAAAGGTGGGCGGATGAAGACGATCGGGTTGCTCGGGGGCATGAGCTGGGAGTCCACGGCGGAGTACTACCGGCTGCTGAACCACCTGACGCGCGAGCAGCTGGGCGGCCTGCACTCCTCGAAGTGTGTGCTCTACTCCGTGGACTTCGCGGAGATCGAACGGCTGCAGGCCGAAGGTCGCTGGGAGCAGGCCGCCGAGGTACTCGCCGAGGCCGCGAAGGCGCTGGAGGCAGCCGGCGCGGACATGTTGCTGCTCTGCACCAACACCATGCACAAGGTCGCCGACGAGGTAGCCGCCACCGTCAGCGTCCCGCTGCTGCATCTCGCCGACACCACAGCGGACGCCGTACGCGCCAGCGGCCTGCACCGCATCGGGCTGCTGGGCACCGCCTTCACCATGGAGCAGGACTTCTACCGCGGCCGGCTCGAACGCCACGGGCTGGACGTGCTCGTCCCGGACGCGACGGGGCGGAGCACCGTCCATCGCGTGATCTACGAGGAACTGTGCCGCGGCATCGTCCGCGAGGAATCCCGTCAGGCGTACCTGGCCGTCATCAGCGACCTCGTCGCCGCCGGAGCCGAGGGCATCGTGCTGGGCTGCACCGAGATCGAGCTGCTCATCGAGCCGGAGCACAGCCCGGTCCCCGTCTTTCCGACCACCCGGCTGCATGCCGAAGCCGCCGTCACACGCGCTCTCGCCGACGCCACGTAACCCGTAACCCGTACCCCGTACAACCGTCGGACCTCTTGAGTGACGGGCCCGCGCGAGCCGCTACTCGACAGGCTCGGCTACCAGCGCGGTGGCCACCGCGTGGAAGCCGAGCCGGGCATAGATCCGGGCGACATCGTCGTCGCCGGCGGACAGGAAGAGCGTCTCGACGCCTCTCGATCGCGCGTCGGCCACCAGCGCCGCGGTGACCGCGAGCCCCAGTCCACGACGGCGTGCGCTCGGCAGAGTTCCCACGCCGACGATCTCACTGACCTTCCCGACCGGCTGGTGCTGACCGGCGCACAGCGCCGTGCCGTCCTCCACCGCGGCGGCCACGTATGACAGACCGGCCCGGATGCGTGCGGCCGAGCGTTCCACCGTTCCGTCACGGGCACGGCCCCGCACCGCCTCGTCCAGCTCCGTCACTCCAGCCACACCGACACCAGTGCCGGGATCGGCGAAGGCCAGGTGCGGGACGGCCAGCGCGCTGGGCAGCACGGGATCGTCCGGACCGACTGTCCGCACGACCACACCGTCGGGCACCTTGAGCGCCTCGGGCACCTCTGGGGTCAGGTCGTCCGGGCCCAGCGCCATCAACGGGTAAGCGTGCACCGCAAGCCCCGCCGCTTCGACCGCGGCCTTCAGCGCGGGCGCGGTCTCGGCAACCCACTCGAAGCTCTCCGGTACGCCCAATTCCCGCTGCCGGTCTCGGACCCGGCTCACCTCGGCAGCACGTGCCTCTCCGCACCGCCTCAAGGCCGGGCGCGCGTAGAAGGGCCATCCCTGCCCCTCCCGGACGAACAGTGTCAACGCCCCGAAGTCCTCGACCCGGGCACCGGAGCGGGGGACAGCGTCGTAGTACCGCTCAATCCGGTCAAGCAGTTCACGACGATCGCCAAGATCTACAGAAGTCACACCGCGCATCCAAGCAGCAGACCGTAAACCGCTGCCACCGCATTGACCCACCGCATCAACCACCTCCTTCCCCGTCGGTTCGACCCATCACACTCCCCCGCGGCATACGGCCCGGTCATCGGCAGGCCGTGAAGGCGTACGGACAGATTCCTGCCGACTGCCCGGCGGCGGCATCCCTGACCAGGGCCCAAGGAGAGGGAGCGCATCGGGCCACCCGGGTTGAGGACTAGGCGACTGCCAATTCCCCCATTGTCACGGGTTCTTGGGTGATGCCGAGGTTTGAACTCGTGGCAGGTACGCTGACGTGGTGTCGCGTACCGAGTTAGAACGACTGGCCAGGATCCGGATGCAGGTCACCGGTGAGACACTCGAACGCGCCATGGCCGTGCTCAACGGCCAGACCATGGGGCCCGGAACGCAATCCGAGTCCCATACCAAGCCCGGACCTGCCGAGAACGGTGAGACCATCACGGCCGCAGAAGCGGACAGCGAAGGCGTTGGGGACAGCGGGGGCAACGGGGACAGCGGGGGCAATCAGAGCGCCGCACCTCACGACGGGCGGCGCATGCCTCAAAAACGCAATCATCTACGTGGTCTCTGACCATCGTGCAGCCACAGGGATCGGCGGAGTCGACGGGTGAGAGCCGTCGGATGAACCGAGTTGCCCGCCTGTGACCACTGCTCACCGATGATCGATCATGACTCTGCCCGAATTGGCACCCAGGGCAAGCCGCTATCGACACAGCGTGAGTGCGACCGAACGCGAGAATCCGCCCGACGCGCCCCCGGAAACGGACGTCACGGAGTGAGGGGTCGTGCCAGCAGTGGCGTCCGGAGCATCTGATGCCCACCGCTGGCCAGCATGCGGACCTCGCCCCGGTCACTGATTTCCGCACGTACGATTCCCGACTCGTCCTCGTAGACCGGATACCCACCCGCTCCGGCCCGCTCGGTACGACGGACGATCACCACGTCATCCTCGACCGCAGGGGCTTGAAACACCAGCTCATAGCATTCCGGGTAATCCATCGGGACCTCCCGATACGACTCGGCAGGTGCTCCGGGTGTGCACCCCACCACCGCTGTACACACGCCGCTGCACCTCGACCCTTCCATCGTCACCCACACCCGCCTGACGCGCCTGAGGAGGAAGCGAACCGGTCGCCTCCTTGCTTGGCGGGCGCACCGATTGCCTGGGTGCCGGGTCGAGCCGGAACGGTTCAAGCCTTGACGAGTGGGAGGACGCCACCACCGCGGGGGACCGCCGACCGGGCGGGCTCCGAGGCGCACCCTGGGCAATCGCTCAAGGAATTCCGAATTCCATGACGCAGAGAGGGGCGGTGCTTACTCTGCGGTGCGGGTTGCCCCCGGGCGGTAGCAGGACACCCCGGGTGTCGCCGTTCGCCGCTCGACACCGGGCGCGCCACCACACCCCAGGTGCGGCACCCCATCGGCAGCAACCTCCACGCCAGCCCACCAGCACCAGCACCAGCACTCGACACAGCGTCGCGGGCGCTCCCATGCATCACACCGCTCCCGTCACTACGAGTGGCAGCCGGACTTGCCGGCCGGGCTTGTCAGCAGGAGTTGCGAGCCGGAGTTGCAAGCGGGAGTCGTGACCCCGCTCCCGTGCGCTGTCACAGGAGCGGGGCCGGTCCGAGTAGCGCCAGCAGCTCGGATAGTTACGTGAGCCACGGTACGGGGCACCACTGACAACGACGGGCCCGGCGCAACTCGGCGGTGTGCTCTTGGAGCGCCACCTCGCCCGAGAATGACGAGGTCGCGGTCGCTCACGCATGGGGCAGCGATGTGGGTGCAGACCCCGACACCGGTCACGACAACGGGACGACGGGCTCCAGACCTCACCCGATCGGAGTACCGTCCGCGCTGCCACCGCGGGATCTTCGCCGGCCTGAGACAGAACCCGGACAAGGGCGCGGTCGCGGGCGCGGTCGCGGGCCGCGATACGGCAGGAGCCGACGAGTCACACACTTTGCTGGATCGGCTTGTCGAGCGGCATGTTCTGCTGGTGTATCAATTCGGTGTGGCGAAGGGAGCAAGGGTGGCTGGAAAGCCTCGGTTTTCGCTGGCGACAGTGGTCGTGGACTGCCCGGATGCTCATGTGCTCGCGGAGTTCTATCGGCAACTGCTGGGGTGGGAGGTGAAATTCAGCGAACCGGACTGGGTGCTGCTCAGGTGCCCGGACGCGGGTACCGGGCTTTCGTTCCAAACCGAGCCGGGGTATCAGGCCCCGGTCTGGCCCGAACGCCCCGAGGATCAGCAGAAGATGCTGCATCTCGATATTCGTGTCGATGATCTGGACGAGGCCGAGGCGTATGCGGTCGCAGCGGGTGCCACGCGCACCGCATTCCAGCCACTGGACGAAGTTCGGGTGCTCCTTGATCCTGCCGGGCACCCGTTCTGTCTCTTTCTCCACTGACGGGTGAGGCAAACGGGCTGCCGGCGCTACGGGCCTGGTTCCGGCGACCGGGCTTCCTCCGCGCCCATGAGTGACCATGGACGACCGCGGAGCGTGTGGGAATGGACACATGCAGGCAGTATCGGCCTTGTGACGGGCCGACTGTCTTTGCTGGTCAAGAAGTTGAGGCGCTGTACGGACATCGGTCGGGGCACCCGCTGGGGGCGCAGGGACAGCGCGTGCGGGACCGCGTTGTCAGTGTCTGCCCCTAGCATGGGTCATATGTCCCCAACTCCTTCTGCCCCTACGGGTACGCCCGTCCCTGCTTCCGAGGCGAACGAATCGATCCGGCGATTTGTACGTGCCCGACGCGGCATGGCGTGGTCGGCTCAGGACATGGCGGAGTATGCGGTGCTGTTGGAGAT
Source organism: Streptomyces sp. NPDC054765 (assembly GCF_053612065.1). Taxonomy (NCBI): domain Bacteria; kingdom Bacillati; phylum Actinomycetota; class Actinomycetes; order Kitasatosporales; family Streptomycetaceae; genus Streptomyces; species Streptomyces sp. NPDC054765. Next base: position 68,371 of record NZ_JBSHBP010000041.1, read on the forward strand.
CTGGACGCTGGCGGTGCGCTCCGAAGTCACGGAGATTGCCGAGGCGGCGTAGGCCGGCGGACGGGTCAACGCAGCGGCGCGCGCGGGGCTTGCTCCTGCCTCCTGCCTCCTGCCTCCTGCCTCCTGCCTCCTGCCTCCTGCCTCCTGCCTCCTGCTGGACAGCGTCAGCCAGAGCCCCTGGTCCCGGGTCGGCTTCCTGCGAACAAGCAGATGCAAAGCATGAGGAATCGCCCACCATGCCGGCGGTTCCGTCCCTGGGGGGCTCGACAACGCTGGAGGGCAGGCGCGGTGTCACGGCGGACGGCGGTATCTGGGCCATCGACCGCGGCCGGGTCACCCAGCAGCTACCGACCCCGTCGGCCGACGGCTCGTCCCGTGGCACGCTGTAAGCAGCGGGCGATGACGCAAGGCAGGAAAACATGAGCACGCCACTTCCCGGCTTCGAAGACTTCGGGGAAACCGCGGGCCCGGGACGGACCACCGGAGAATCCGACAGGTCCGGCGGAGCTGACGGTCCCGACGTGCACAGCGGGCACAACCTGCCCAGCGGACCCGACGGCGTCGGCCCGGTCTCCAGCAGCGCCGCTGCGGGCACAGCTCGTACCGACGGGCTCCTCCGCCCCACTGCAGCGGGCCGGCGTCAGCCCCCCGCCGGCCGCCGGGAAATCGCCCCCGGTGCCCTCCACGTCCCCGGCTGGCTGACCTTGGACCGGCAGCGCGAGCTCGTCACGGCGTGCCGCGGATGGGCACGTGGCCCGGCCCCGATCCGGCACACCAAGCTTCCACGCGGTGGTGTGATGTCCGTCCAGACCGTGTGCATCGGCTGGCACTGGCAGCCGTACGCGTACACCCGCACGGCCGACGACGTGAACGGCGTCCGGGTGGCCGAATTCCCCGGGTGGATGGTCGAGTTGGGCCGTCGCGCGCTGGTCGAGGCGTACCAGGACGCCGCTGCGGGCGACGGTTACACGCCGGACACCGCGTTGATCAATTTCTACGACGGCCAGGCCAAGCTCGGCATGCACCAGGACAAGGAAGAGCGCTCAGGCGCGCCAGTGGTCTCCCTCAGCATCGGCGACACCTGCGTCTTCCGGTTCGGCAACACCGAGACCCGCACCAAGCCGTACACCGATGTCGAGCTGGCCTCCGGCGATCTCTTCGTCTTCGGCGGACCGTCCCGCTTCGCGTATCACGGCGTGCCCAAGGTCAGGCCGGGCACCGGTGACCCGGCGTCCGGCCTGACCAGCGGGCGGCTCAACATCACCATGCGGGTGACCGGCCTGGACGGATAACTGCCGCGCCGCGAGGCAGACTGGACTCATGTGCCGCAGCATCAAGACTCTCCGTCCGCCCACCGCCCCCGAGGTCACCGACGAGGACATCAGGGCCGCGGCCTTGCAGTACGTGCGCAAGGTCTCCGGTTTCCGCGCCCCGGCCGCACACAACCGCGAGGTGTTCGACCAGGCCGTGGACGCCGTGGCGGCCGCCACTCAGGAACTCCTCGACGGCCTGCAGATCCGCGGCTCCGCCGCCCGTCAGCACTCACACCCCTGACACAGCCGCGACAGCGTCGCGGCACGGGTCAACCCCGGAGCACCGACCGATCCGGCCGATCCGGCCGCCCCTCCCCCGCCGCCCCCGTTCCCGGGCACGGTCCGGCCGACCAGGCGCGCCGCCCAGGGGGCACACAGCCAACCGTTAAGTGGTCACTCGGACACTGAACGTGCACAGAACAGCCCAGTGATGGTGGGCGGGCACCGCGTACCGAAGCCCCGCTTCCGCGGCCTCTCCCTCATTCCATCCCCTCTTCCCTCTTCCTTTCCTACCGGTCGCCCGCCGGCCCCCGCCAGTCCGCATGCCGAATCCGGGAGATTTCCCGTACGCCGCTGACCGTGCCCCATTCGTCCTTCCCCAGCCGCGACAGGGGCTTCAGCCTGGCGATCTCGGGGTGCCCGTCAACCAGCACATGCTCCGCTACCGCCGCATGGACCACACGCCCGAACACAACGGTCGAATCCCCGATCCCCAGCGTGCTGTGTACTTCGCACTCCAACGCCACCGGCGAAGCCGCCACCCGCAGAGGCTTGACCCGCAGACTCGGCTCGGAGGCGATCCCGGCCGCCTCGAATTCACTCACCCCGTGCGGGAAGTCGGTGCCCGTGTCATTGATCTGCTCAAAGAGCTCCTCCGGTGCGAAGTTGACCACGAACTGCCCAGTTGCCTCGATGTTGTGCAAGGTGTCCTTGCGCCCCACGGAGCTGAACTGCACTACGGGCGGGGCGACACTGGCGATCGTGAAGAAGGAGTGCGGGGCCAGGTTGGCGACTCCGTCCTGGGACATGGTGGACACCCAGGCGATGGGCCGCGGCACGACGGTGGCCGTCAGCAGCCGGTAGAAGTCGTTGCGGGACATGGCCGCGGGATCAAAGTCGGTACGCATGGTGATCAGTATCCACACGGGCGGCCGCGGATCCCACTACGGAATCACGGCACCACCCAGCCCGCGAGTTCAGCGGAAAGTGCCCGGTACCGGGAGCCGCCGAGCACCAGGAACCGACACCGCGCCCTCAGCAGCACCCACCATCCGCGAGGAGTTCGAGGTTCCCGCCCATGCGCGCGGCGGTCAAGTAACCCTCAACCTCTACGACCACTTGGCCGCCTACGCCCCCAAACGACCTGGCGCCTACACGCGCATCTCCTCCGACCGCTTCGGCCTCGAAGCCGGCGTCGACCGCCGGCTCGAAGACGCAGAAGACACCCGGGCACGACCAAAGGTGCCATCGGCGCCGCGGGCGCACGGAGGAACTGGATGAGTTCACCCGGGCAGGGAAGAGGCTACTGTCCCAGGCCGCCTGCGCCGACCGCCTGGCCACGGCCACAGACTCCTACCGCCTCGCCAGTAGCCGACAACGGTCCGGAACTGGACAGTGCTGGTGGCGATCGCGGAGTAGTCCATCCGGCCCGCACAGCTCTGTCGCGCCCACATCAGCGTGCCGACGGCGTAGGCGGCGTTCACGTTGGCGGGCACGGTGTTCAACCCTGCATCGATCATGCGCTGCGCTGAATGGCATCCGGTGCCACACCCTGGGCAAGCCGTCTATCGGATGTCCGGCGGCGGGATTTCCATAACCAACGACAGTCCAGAATGGTCGTACCGGTGACAGTCACCGGCAGGACTGCCCGTCGGAGCGCAACACATCGTTGTGCAGCCGGAAGGGTTGCACAAAGGATTACACAAAGGGTGCGTTGCGCATCTGGGATTGCGATGCAAGTCGTCGAGGGGAATACTGAATACCCTGGGCAGGGAAGGCCCGGAAGCGCGCTGCGTGTGACCAAATGTGCCTCACGCAGCGTTTCCCTTGCTCAGACACCCGGAACGTCGGGGGACTCCGCAGACTCAATGAGCTGTTGACGAGCACGGGTTCAGGGTGCACGAGCGCAAGGTGATGAAACGCCTGCGCCGATGGCGATCTTCTCATCGAAGTCAGCGAGTCAGGACTCGGCATCGGATTACACCCCGATACGGATGGCACGAAGGGGAATTGACACGAACGGCAGCCCCGGTCTCGCAGCCCAGGTCTCACAGCCCTGGTCTCATAGCACCCTCAAGGCCGGCCCTCACGAGTGGGGACCAGCCTCGAAGTTGACCCGCGGGGTCGCTAGAAGCGGCCTCCGCGACCGAAACCACGGCCTCGACCGAAGTCGCGTCCACGGCCACGTCCGCGTCCGCGTCCGCGGTCTCGCCCATAGCCGCCTCCACGGCCACGACCGTACCCACGTCCACCGTGGTCGTCACCACCGTCGCCATGCCTGCGGGGGAATACGTTTCGGAAGCTCATCGTGCCTCCTCGGATCTCTGATGGTCATCCAGCTGTCCAGCTGAACCACTTCCCACGCTACGCCGCGACACGAGCCGAAATCAAACGGGAAAGGATTGAAAGGTAAGGCAAATTCGCCGTTTTCGTGTACTCAACGTGGCCACTGGTTGCTCTCTGGATTCCAGCTTTTCCCGCCCTGACCAATCGGATTCAGGCGTCGCGATCTCATCGCACCATCCGCACTCTGGTGTCCCGAACCCGCGGTGCAGCTATCGAGGCCAATACCTCATTCCCATCGCATCAGTGAGTAATGGTCAGGTGAGGCCGTCGGCACATTCGATGTGCGCGATCCGTGTCACTTACTTCGCCACCGCTATCAACTACTTCGCCACCACTGTCAACCGAGGACTGCTGCAAGCTCCTCGCACCGCCCGGGTCTCCCTCCGGGCCGGACTGACCGGCCTGCGTTCGGTGGAGAAGCGTCTCGATCTGGATGACGTGGTGGACGGCCTGCTGCGCGACGTCCAGATCATGTACCCCGGAGAGACCGGCGGGGAGGGGGAGGCCGATGCGGACGGCCCGGACGGCGGCGTGCCCAGCTCCGCGCCGAGGGCCACGAGATCCGCGACGACGACGTCGCCCGCTTGTCCCCGCTCAAGCACCGGAACTTGAACGTGCTGGGCCGCTACAGCTTCACGGCCTCCACCCCGGCGGCCGGTACGCTGCGGCCCCTGCGCGACCCGGACGCGGTCGAGCTGGACGATGACGACGGCCAGGAGGAGTGACCGGAGGTCCTACGGGGCACTCACCACCGCGCTCGACCAGACAGGATGTCAGCCAGCTGTGACCAGCGGCGTGTCGTACTGCTGGCGGCCCGGAACTGGGCACAGGTGTCAGGTGCCGGACCTGAACGCGCCAAGAGGCCACACGACGTCGACGGCCAACCCGGCCAGGCGGGCCGCGGCCACGGTGTCTGCCGTACCGCCGCCACGACCTGTGGGGGCGCTGCCGTCCCACACGGCGACGAGGCGGTCCGCCTCCTGGAGAAGCCGGCGATTCGCCGCTGCGTAGGCGGCGTGGCCCGCGTGCTCGTACGGCAGGACCACCACTTCGGCGGCGGCGGCGCGCAGAGCGTCGAACTCGGCGAGGTCTGCGGGGCGGACCACCGCTTCCCGGTAGTCCCGGGACGGGATGATCGCCGACAGTCGGCCTCCGAGCGAGAGGATCTCCTCGGCGAAGAGCGTGTCGGCACCACGGGCCAAGCACGAGCGCCCCACCAGCGCGTCGTCACGCAGGTCGGCCAGTAGCTCACGGAGGTCTGTGCGGATCCGACCGACTGCCTCGTCGGCCAGGTCCATGTGACCGGTGACGGCGATGGTGACCATGTGACAACCCGCTTCCGGCCGAGGCGATTTGCCCTTCACCCTAACCCGCTCCGGTGGCGGGGAGAGTAGGTGGTAGCGGGTGCCGCCGCCGTCACAGCGCGACGGCGGCGAAGCCCAGAAGGTAGGCCACGGCAAAGAGGAGAGGGATCCAGCGTTCGACACGATTGAGCGGGAGATAGACGCGCCAGTCCCGCCCCTCGCCGAGGGCGCGCCATTCGGCGGCCACGAAGGCTCGGGCCGGCAGGCGCTCCTCGAACGCTCCGATCACCTCGAACTTGCCTTTGTTCAACTGCTGGTAGGAACGGACGGTGATCCACCAGGTGGCGCACATGCCCAGCAGGACCAGCAGGGCCGCAAGCGCGAGTGCGACCGGAGTCCCGCGGTGGTGCTCCTGGGACAGCCAGGTGCTGAGGAAGACGAGGAGAGTGCTGTGGAGGGTCAGGAAGAAGGTGTTGGCGAGGTTGCGCCGGGCGCTGACCCGGTCGGCCATCTCCACGCACAGCTTGTACTGCTCGAAGACCGCGGCGTGATACATCGCGGCCGGGTCGCGGAAGTTCTCCGCGTCGATGTCCTCGTTCCACAACGAGTCACTGATGCCGGCCATGTTGGCATTTCCCCCGTAGTTCGTCACCGTGCGCTCGTACAGGCCAGGGCCGCGACCGGCGGGCGACGGCCACGAGGCGCCCGCGCCGCCGCGTTCACAGCGGTGCGCGCCCCGTTCCCTCACACCGCGTTCTGGGCATGCTTGTGGGTCTGCCACGCGGTGACGCGCCTGACGATGAGGACGAGGAGCAGGCCGGCCGCCACGTAGAGCGCCATAAGCAGGGTGGACACGTTCGCGTTGGACAGCACGTCCTGCTCGCTGTCGAACTTCGAGGACATACGCCATTGGATCGGCTTGACGACGAAGGTGGCGACCACGAACAGCGCCCACCAGGTGTTGATCAGGGTGACGGGGACGGGCCGCCGGGGGGCACTGGCCCGCCAGATGTCCGACACGACCTGGTACGGGATCCACAGGTTGGCCACGGGGGCGGTCCAGGCGCCCACCACCCAGCCCCGGGCCCGGCGGTGCGCAGCGGCACCGCTCATCAGCTCGGAGTTGATCCGGGCCCGCCACAGCCAGACGAGCACCGCGATGCCGGCCGCGATCCATACCAGCATGGACGGCCAGAATGACCCCAGCGTCGCGAGGGCATCGTTGTCGGCGGCCTCCAGGTCCGCGGCCGTCGCCATCCCGGCCAGGTAGTCGTGGGCGAGGAAGTACAGGCGCCAGTTGCCCACCAGGACCAACACCTCATGCACGAGCGCCAAGGAGATCAGTATCGTCGCGGTCGTGGCCGCGCCGGTCACCGTCCTGGGCCGCTCCGCAGCGACCGGATTCGCGTTCGTCGGCATGCCTTGCTCTGAACCGTCCATGATCCTCCCCCGAAGATCGTCGACCCGCCGCGCAGTACGTGGGGTCGGCAGGCTATAGGCCGCTGCCCTGTTGTGTCCCCGGTTTCACGGGATGTCATGCGGGACGGTCGTAACGGAATGGCCCTAACCGAGGCCGAAGAGTTGCAGCGCCCGGCCCGCGAGCCAGAGCAGCAGGGCCAGGACCGTGACCAACGCGAACCCTTTCCATAACGACGTCTGCGTGGCGAAGGTGGCCCGCCAGGCCATCGTCCGTTTGCGGACCCCGACGGACGCCAGGGCGTCCTTGATGGTGCGGGCCAGGTGGTGCGTGGGCGTGAACCAGGCCATCGGCCCCAGACCGGCCTTCACGGCGCGGGCCGCGCGGCGCACGAGCGCGCCCCGCGGGAGCTTGGCACGGGGCACGGGCCCCACCGGGTGCACCTGAGGTTTCCACTCGGGGTCGAAGGTGATGACGGCGCCGGTCCAGGGATCGTCTCCAGCCAGCTCGGCCAGCCGGGACGGAGCCGTCAGGTGCTCGTCCAGCCGTTCGGCCACTTCCGGCACCCCGCCCGGCGCCAGCAGGACGAGCTTGCGCGCGGGCTGGGTGGCGCGGGCCTGCTGGACCTCCCACCACAGCCCCCCGCCCGAACCCAGGCGCAGCACGATGAGTTGGGACAGCTCCATCAGCCGCAGCACCGTCGGCTGCCAGTCGTCGAGCGGCAGGTAGAACCGCGCCGCGCCCAGCCGCGGCAGCGGCTCTCCGGGTCTGCCCACCGCGATCACGGGTCCCACGGCGCCCAACGCCCCCGTGAACTGCTCCTCCCGCGAGTGGACGCTGACGAACGCCGCCGAGTCGTCGACCTGGGCCGCGGTGTCGTCGTCGGCGAAGCTGCGCAGATAGAGCACGGGTTGGCGGCCGTCGGCCAGCAGGGCCTGGGCCGCGCCGCGCGCCGAGCGCGGGCGGGTGTAGCGCAGGCTCAGGACCCCGGCCCCCACGGCGGCCAGGCCGCCGACCAGTAACCCCACCATGGTCATCGGTGGCATGGTGTAGCCCCGCCGCTGCGCCGTGCCCACAGCGATGGCGCCCGCCGCGAACAGCACGTATCCGGCGCCACTGGCCAGCAGAAACACCGGACGCCGCCACCACGGCTGACGCGGGGCGAACCAGCTGACCACGCTGATGATCTCCGCGGCGCCCGACCTGCGCCGCCGCCGCAGCCACAACGCCGGCCCGAGCAGCAGCGCGGCGGGCACTGTCCAGTACAGCGCGGTCGCGCGCGACGAGCCGAGTTTCCGGTCGAGTCGTGCGCGGTCCCGTTCGACATCCGCCGCCAGCCCGGCGACCCGCTCGCGGGCGAGGGAGACCTGGCCCTTCTTGACGTCACCGGTGGTGGAGGAGACCGCGGAGCGGCTCGCTCCCGACGGGGCGTTCTCCTTGAACCACGTGTCGCCCGCGCGGATCTCGGCGCGCGCGGACACGTCTCCAGCGGCATAGCGGTCCAGCGCGGCGGTGAACGCGGCGGCCCGTGCCGGGGTGTCGCGGAAGCGGTCGCAGGCCCGCAGGTCCATGCCCGCGGTGATCGCCAGGTGCAGCGCGACATAGGCCGTGACGATCGCGGCCGCCGTGATCAGCCGGGCCAACGCCCGTAAGCCCGAGGACACCTCGGCCCACCCCCGTCTCGCCGGCACCGCCACCCGGCGCGGACCGCGTCCCGTATTACCACCTCGCCCCACGGACTGTCAGCCCCGACTTCTGTGACGCTGGGTGAATCTCATAAATGTCCACATGAGAAGCCGCCGCCACACCCCCCGACAGTGTCTGGTGTATCCGGCCTCCTGGTTCTCCATTGGCTTCTTGGAATGCTCTCTTGGAACCTCCTTGCACCGGTAGCTTTCGAGGCACGACCAAGCGCCCAAGCAGCCGGTGGCGGTGCCGTTCCGACCGCAACGGGATCGGGACAGCAGCCTTGGGACAGGTCAGACGGTGTAGGCGGTCCAGCCGATCACTTCATCGGTGTGCTTGCCGTCGCTGGTGCCGACGCCGGCGGCGTAGAGTTCGTTGAGGCGGATGAGGAACCCGGTGGGTGACACATCGTGCAGGCGCACGCCCGGCGTCTCGGGGCCGTTGAAGGTCTGCACGGTGGTCTGCACAATGACGTCCGCACCGGCGGGGAACGGGGCGGGGAAGCTGACCCGGGTGAAGGTGCCGGTCTGGCCGCCCGTGGTCTCAGTGGCGTTGGTCGAGTTCAGGGTCAGCTTGCCGGACTGGGTCATGCTCATCGTCGGTCTCCCTCAGGTGACGGTCGCCATTCGGAAGGTGCCGCGATGCCTTCCCCTGCGGCTCCCCGGCCATCCTGTCCACCAGGAGATCCAGACCCACGTCTGTCCGGGCCCGTGACGAGATCCCGCCCCTCCACCCATCCGGTCCTGCAATAGCGCCAGGATTCAATGGATGGATGATGGATGGATGGATATCTCCCTATCGATCCAGTCCTGATGGACATTCAGCTCCTTCTCCAGTCCGGGCATCACCGGCCGGGCACACCACCTGCGCCACAGCAACAACACAACTCCCCTGGAGAATGGCGCATTTGGGGTCACCCGTACGTGGGGTGCATGGCCGATACTTCCGCACGGCTGAGAGCCGCAGTCGCCCCGGACACCTGCCGGCATGACCCCTCGGACACGGCCGAGTGCCTCATCATGGGCTGCCCGCTTTGTCGCGGTGGGGGATGCTGGTGTTCGTCAAGCGGCCGACACGGTCCGCTGGTCGGGTTCGGAATAGGCACCCAGGGGGCGGATCAGGGCGTTGTGGGCGAGCTGTTCGGTGATGTGGGCGGTCCAGCCGGTGATGCGGCTCATCACGAAGTGAGGTTCCCCCGCTGTGCGAGAGGTGCTGATCAGCTGGTCAGGAGGGGTTGACGGGGTTTCAGGTTCGCCCGTTCGGCCGTTGCCTGCTCGGCG